>NZ_JBFBGR010000024.1:0-127969 GCF_040684755.1 Streptomyces sp. NPDC089799
GCGGAACCTCGTCCCCCAGGGACAAGAACTCCGCCCGCGTGATGCTCGTCCGGGCTGGTCTCAACCCGGCTAGTGCTGATCTTGTAAGCCCTGCCCCCTGCTAGGAGTCAGGCGAAGTGAGCTAGGAATCCCCTCCCTTCAGGGAGGGGAGGATGTCAACGTGACGGGCAGATCCATGCCTACGTGATCGAATCCGGTGCTCTCGGGACGTTGAAGCCGACCGCGGTGTTCCAGCCTCAGACCGGCGATGAGGTCGTGGAGTCTGTGGTTCGGCCCGATCTGGAGCGGGTCGTGTACACGACGCTGAACCGGGTCATCTGTCTCACGCGCGCCGGCGAGCTCGTATGGGAGTCGGCCTTCGAGCCGCACTCCGACGTGCGCCATGGCCACCGCCCTGGCTGTGCACTCTCCCTGGACGGCCGGACCGTGTGGGTCTACCGGCCGGACGCGATGGCGGGCCGCGGGGGAGGCGACCTGTGGGTCGTGTACGACGCCGACAGCGGGAAGGTGCTCGCCCGCCGGGAGCTGGAGACGGTCGGGCACGGCGCCATCCACCGCGTGCACCCCGTGGACGGCAGCATCTACCTCGACATCGGTGAGGGCCAGGACGGCTCCGTCATCCTCCGGGGAACGATCGGGGCTGACGGCGAGGTGGGGTTCGTGACGTACCCGTGGTCGGACCGCTGTCTGATCGACCTGGCGCCGGGCGGAGAGCAGTTCATGACCGTCGACCACGGGCAGGCGGACGTCGCCTTCCACCGCCACCCCAGCGGCGAGGTTCTCCTCACCCTCCCCGTCGAGGCATTCGGGTACGACCCGGAGGAGAGGTTCGTGGAATGGAGCGGCGGCTACCTGACCCCGGACACGGCTGTGGTCACCCTCGGCGGTGAGACCGAGGACGGCGAGGACTGGTTCCGCTTCCACCTGATCGACGTACGCTCCGGTGCGATCAGCGGAGAGATGGCCGTCGAGGCGGCGGCCCACGCTTACGACCTGGAGCCCCTGGGCGACGGCACTTGGCTCACTGAAGGGCCCGTCCGCTGGTCTCGCGCTCCGCAGCCGTCCACGCCGCCGCACCCGGCAGGCTGAGGGAGGAAGGCCGGACTTTTGTCCGCGGACAAAAGTCCGGGGCCGTGGCTTTGTTCGCGAGAAGCTCTGGAGTCACTTGAGTGAGTCCCGGAATCGAACGTCTTGTGCCTCGTGACAGCACCGAGCAGCATCCTGGGCTTCTCCTCGGCTCAGCCCCGCCAGGGGAGAGGCCTCTTGATGTCATCGAAGGATCACGAGCAGTGCTCGCTCCTATCAAGTGCGGCCGCGATGCCTTCAAGGATCCCGATGAACTCGTCGGCCGGGATCTCGACCACGAAGACCGCACCGGCGTCCTCGGGGTGGCTGAGCAGGTGTTCCTCACGCCAGAACTCCAGCGTGATCACCAGGTCGTCCTTGTTGTGGAACAGATAGGCCATCACGTTGTCGGTGGTGGGCCCCCAGAGCAGGGCCCGAAACCGGCTGCGCAGCTGGTAGTCGGTCTCGTTGTCGTCCCCAGCGTGCTGCCTGAGACGCCGGTGTGTGGCCTCGGCGGAGAAGCCGGCGAACGGCAAGGAAGAACCTTTACCGGACCGCAGCCAGGCGGCAACGTCCAGCACATCGCGGCGGAACTGGGGGACGTACGCCATACTGTCGTCGCAGGTCAGCCACTTTCCAGCCGCCCAGAGGTCGACCCGACACAGTGGACCGGGGTCACCGACCTCTGCGGCGAACCTGGACCTGTCGCCCAGAACCACGTTCATGCAGGTGACCGTCGCAGGTTCAGCCCTTCATGAACAACCGAATACTTCGACGGGCCTCGCTGGCGTGCCTCAGTAGAAATCGAACGGCCGCTGACCCGGGTGACTCCCGAAGGTTCTCGTGAACAAGGCGAGGCCGCTTTGTCGGCCAGCGGCGACAACGTCTGTTGCCCAGGCGCCAGAGCGCCCCGCTGACGGGGAACACGACGTCGCCAAGTTGCGGCAGCGCCCTATCGCTTGACTCGGGACGGTGTCGTGCCCGGTCCCGGCACGGTTGGCCGCCGAGCCTGGCAGCGTGCCGCGTACCGTCAACGCATGAACGATCAGCGAGACCAGGATCAAGGCATCGCCAGCGGAGCTGCAGACGTCGGAGCGGTGGTGTTCGTGTGCGCGGCTTGCGGCATTCCCCTGACGGGGCCACTCACACGGCTGCCCACCGTTCCCGAGGCTCCTTACTACGCATGGTGGGATGCCGATGAGCCCGGCCCGTCGCCGGCGACCGTGCCGTCAGGCTGCTATGCGATCGAGACGGAGCCGTACGGTGCGCCCCTGGTCGTGGCCGAAGTGCCCGGGCCGGTGATGCCGCGCCACGGGGGCCACTGGAACGTGGAGGGAAAGCCGCTGGTGTCGCAGGGCCCGCGAGGCAACATCGTCATCAACCCGGACGATGCCCGCGGCCTGGAGTTGCAGCACGCATCCCCTGCCTGCTGCGGAGCAACCCCGGACGGGGGAATGAACCAGCTGTGCGCCTGCGGAACCCTGGTCGCAACCCTCTGTTCCGACTGCTGTCTGCCGTACGAGCTCCATCTCTCAGCCGACCACGTCCGCGCGGTTCGCCCCTGAGGCAGGTGCGGACCGCTGCCGCGCCTTCGATGGCGCCTTGGACCTTGAGTCAGAACGGCGGGTCTTCGCTGTAGCCGCCTCCCCATGAAGCGCGTGCGGCTCGGAGGAGGGCGCAGTGTTCGCGGGCTGCAATGTCGGACGCGTTCTCCAGGCTGCTGGTGTCGTGACCCCAAGCCTTCAGCGCGTCCAGGACGCGGTCTCGGTGGTGTCGGTCAGTGCTGGTGGCCAGTAGACATCGGGCGTGGCCGGCCAGATCGACCTGGTGGTGGGTGAGGAGCGGGTGTTCTATGAGGGGGATGGCAGCGACGAGGGCGGTGTGTCGCACGTCGGCGTTGTCATGACCGAGGAGGGCCTGCACAGCGGAGAAGAGCGCCGGGCGCGCGTCCCGAAAAGCACGCATGGGCTGGTACTCATCGAGAAATCCCTCACCGTAGAGGCGTTCGTCGATGGCAACGCACTCGTCGTTGGCGTCGTAAGCGGTGTCGCCGAGCCAGTCGAGCAGCTGCACGAGAGTGGGGCGGTTCGGGGGCGTCTTGGCGTCGTGGTTGTCGTCGCCTGCCGTGATGGCCGGGTGGTTGAGGATTGCCGCGACGCAGAGCGACACGGGCACGGTGGCCTCGTAGATGCTGTTCTGGTGGGTCACGGGCCCCAGCGCATCCTGGAGTGCGGACTCCCTGATGAGTGGGTCGGGGCTGGTCAGGAGGGTCAGCGCCGCCGGCAGGGATTCACCCGTGCCGCAGGCCGTGGGGAGCGAAGCCCAGTCTGTACGGTCCAGCAGAGTCTGAAGGAGAGGGAGCTCGGCGGGGTCAGGCTGCTCCGTCTGGCTGCGGCTGTGGGTCACGGGCCGAGGCTATTGCGTCGACAAGCCGGCTGAATCTCCTCCGTGCCCTCAAGTACGGCGAGGACGCGCTGGTCGGGAGTGTTCTCCTCGAACTCCTCGCGCATCAGCGTGGATGTCTCCGAGACGAGGAAGGCCAGAGCCCCACCCTCGCACGTGCGCGGTGGTCGCGGATCCGGTCGCGGATCCAGTCGCCAAGGAAGAAGAGACCGGCGAGGGTGCCGACTGCGCCGAACCGGGTCCGGAGCCGAGGTCACCCAACGTGGCCCCCAACCAGACGGGAGGCTTCGGCTCGGGCATGACCTGCTGGCGCCGTCTGGCGGAGTGGACCGAAGCCGGCGTGTGGGCCCGGCTCCACGAGGTCCTCCTTGCGAAGCTCCGCAGCGTGAACGCCCTGGACTTCTCCCGGGCCGCTGTGGACGGCTCCCACATCCGGGCGCTATAGGGGGATCCAAGACTGGACGAAGCCCTGTCGACCGGGGCAGAACGGGCAGCAAGCATCACCTGATCACGGACGCGACCGGCATCCCGCTCGCCGTCACCCTGACTGGCGGCAACCGCAATGACGTCACCCAGCTGATCCCGCTCCTCCAGGCGGTGCCACCGGTCCGGGGCAAGCGAGGCCGGCCCCGGCGGCGCCCCGATGTGGTGCTGGCCGACCGCGGCTACGACCACGACAAGTACCGCCGCCTGGTCTGGGACCTCGGAGTGAAGCCGCTCATCGCCCGCCGGGGCACCGAGCACGGCTCCGGACTCGGAACTCAGCGGTGGGTCGTGGAACGCGCCTTCGCCCACCTGCACTGGTTCCGCCGCCTGCGCATCCGCTGGGAGATACGTGACGACATCCACGAAGCCTTCCTGAGCCTGGGATGTGCACTCATCTGCTGGCGCCGCCTCTCACGGCTGGCCCGGGACACTCCTGCCCAGTAGCCATTCCCTGACGCTCTGGGAGCTGTCCAGGAGTCGGCCGACCTCCATACCCTCGTCCCGGGAGAGCACTCTCGGCAGAGGGGCGAAGTCATCAGGCAGGACGTCCAGCAAGCTCATCACGCGGTCTCCCGCCTGAAGCGTGATGAGTAGTTCGCACCGCAACTGGCGCGGGATGCCGGGGCGATGGGGCAGGCTGTTCCACAGGGCTGGCCACAGGTAGTGGGTCCCATCAGACGCTGCATTCGCCTGCACCCATGCCGGTTCCAATCGCTGGTTGAGGCGGAGCCTAGATGCCCGCTCCTCAAGCCTGACCAGCGATGCCGTATCGAGAACCTTCAACTCCCGTGGCACCGGCTCATCCGAGTTCATCACCCCATGCTGCCCGACAACACTCCAACACCTGGAACCGGCCCATCAAAGATCATTTCGTTAGGAGTTCTTAGACCGTGGCCTCTCACCACTACAAGGTCTGGCCAGCGGTCTGACCGGCGGCCGCATACGTGAAATCACGGCCTCCGAGCCGGGTGGCGACGTGGGCACCCACCCGTCATGTCCGGGCCTGAACGGCGGCCTCCGGATTCCGTGCCTTGGGCAGGGTGATGCCCTCGCCTTGTGCGACTTGCCCCGGGCGCAACGTCCACGGCACCGTCCCCGTTTCGGTCAGCCACTCGTTCACCAGAAGCCGCCGCACGGCAAAGTTCCGCAACGCGTGATCCACCTGCCAGCCCAGGCCCGAGCCCAGCTGGGCATATGAGGGGCCGTGGCCGTGCTCGCTGCGAAAGCCCACGGTGAACTCGGCCGCCAGCTGGCCCCGGTCCGGGTGCGTGTCCTTCCACGCGCCGTACGCGACCGCAGTGCTCCTGGAGAAGAACTGAGGGCGCCCGGGCACCATAAACGCCTGTGCGACGCGCTCCGGTGTCCGAGCACACACGGTGCAGTACTCAACGGCCTCAACGTGTCGGCGCAAGGCCGGCGTGACCGCGCTCTTCCACCCGGCCCATGCCTCTGCGTCGAACTGGAATCCCGGAGTCGAAGCGAGCGCAACCGCCCTGCCCTCGTCCTTGGCACTCTGTGCCCTCTCCTCTTCGGAGGGCTGACGCATGCCCGACAAGTGACGCACCGCGGGGTCGAGGCGGCAGCGGTCCTCGGATAGCTCAGTGAGGAAGCCCTTCCGCAGAAGGTCGGGCAGGGCGGCCCGGCAAGCGTCGGGAAGGTCAGGGCGGCCCGGCAAGCGTCGGGAAGGTCGGGCGGAATTTGACCGAGGAGCTTGGAGGTGCTGTGCGCGGCAAGAAACAGCCCGGCCAGCCGACCAGCGGGAGGGAGTTTCTTGACCGGCTTGGCGGACAAGGTCCGCGTGGTCCATCCGGATACCCGTGAGCGCGTGTTCTTCCCGAAAGGCAGAGGGTGGCCCGCTTCCCGGGCCAGATCCGGCACGGTGACCGGGACCGGTACTGCCGGATCACCGCCGAAGAGCGCATCATCCACCTGCCAGCCCAACCCACGAAGGGCATCGACGGCTCCGCTCGCATCGCCCAGCCGCAGGGCCGACAGGTCCGCCCCGGTGATGTTGCCCACCCCGCCACGCGCAGCTCGGATCGCCACCACCACGGCAACGAGCTGGGCATCGGCGTCAGGAAGGGCCAGCGAGGCCACGTAGCCGAGCAGCGTGCGCGCTGCTTCACCCTGTGGGGACGTCAAGAGGAAGCCCGGCTGCTGCTCCTTCCGGGCAGGGGCGGCGCTGGCATTGCTTGAGCTGGACGCGGTCTTCGGCACGGTCATTCCAACGTCCACCGGCGTCCGGAGTCACCACCCCTGCTCCGTCTGGAGCAGACAGCACGGGTCCGGGACCAGGCCGGCCTTGCCGGGGCGGACGTACCGCGCGCACTCCGCCCGCTCACACCGGCTTGCCTAGGCGGGCGTGCTCCGTGGCCGTTGCTCGGTGGGCGGGTGCGGGGCGGGTGGCGAGGAGGGTGAAGTGCTCGGTCGAGATGATCGACTCCCGCTCCGCTGCAGGGAGGCGGGAGAGGATGCCGGGAAGCGGCCTCTCCTTGGCGGCTTCACTTCGGTGAGCCGAGATCGCGGCCCACTTCTGCTCGAGCCACTCGCTCACGTCGACCGTCGCGGTGGTGTGCTCGTCTGGGACGCTGAGGATCTTCTTCCCCACCCGCTCCAAGAGCGGGGCGAGCTCGGCCACTCCCGAGACGGGGTGTGTGGCCGCATACAGGGCCGCGGGCTGCCACGGGGTCCCGGCATCCGGGTGGAGGTGCTCAAGACCGGCGGCGTGGAACGCGAGGACGGTCGCTTGGTGGGTGCGGACGTGGTCGGGGTGGCCCGTCAGCTGGCCGTAGGCGTCGTGGGTCACGACAACCTGGGGGTGCACGGCGCGGATGTGCCCGACGAGCAGCTCGACGACCTCGTCGATGGGGGCGTCGCACAGCCGGGCCTGGCCGGGCGCGGAGTCTGGGATGCGGGCATCGGCGTAGCCGAGCATCCTCGGCTTGCCGGCTCCCAGTGCGGCCAGGGCGTCGGCGAGCTCGGGAGCCCGGTGGCTGGTGGGGGACCCAGGTGGCGGTGACGACGTTCGTTGCTGCGCCCGCGGCGGCGTGCTGCGCGAGAACGCCGCCGGCCAAGAGGGCCTCGTCGTCGGGGTGTGCGAAGACGCCGAGCAGGCTGGGAAGCGACACGGCTGCTCCTTCGGTTGGGGTGTCGGTGCCGGCCGTCACGGTTGCGTGCGGGCCGCAGCATCGAGATGTCGGGGGTGGGGTCAGGTCAGAGGTCGGGGTTTCCGGCCGTGCCCGTGGCTGCTGGGACGGGTGTGCCGGTGAGCTGCTGGGCTCTGCGGGCCAGGTGCGGGGCGAGTTCGGGGTGGGCGCCGCGGCCGGTGACCTGGAGAAGCTGAGCGAGGGCGACGAGTTCGCCGATCCGTCCCTCGGGGGTGTCGAGGACGTGGGTGAACTCGCTGCGGATGCGAGCGGCCGTGGCGGGTTGGGGGAGGGTGTAGGCGTGGAGGAGGCCCACGTCGTAGCCGGTGGGGAGCAGGCCCCATCCCTCCCAGTCGAGGATCACGAGGGGCTCGGGCGTGAGGTTGCCCCAGTGGAGGTCCCCGTGCCCCGTGGTCCAGGAAGCGATCGTGGGCACGGGGGCGCCGAGGAAGCGGGTGAAGTTGCGGTCGATCCACTGCTGCCGTACGGCTTGCCGGTCGGTTGGCACCGTCGCAGTGGCAGCGAGCGCGCTGCGCAGGTCTCCCCACCAGGAGCGGGGCAGGTCGACGTCGCCTGTCAGGACCGGTCCGCCGGATTGGAGCGCCGGTTGGGCGATGTACTCGGACAGCTCGGCCCGGTAGACGATGGCGTTGTCGGTCCACTCGGTGACGTCGTGCAGGCGAGGCCGGGGAACGGAGCGGGGCAGGGCGGAGTCCGCGGCGGCAGTGCCCTCCCACAGGCGGGCGTTGCGCTTGTCGGCAGGAGCGCTAACCAGCCGCAGCCACCACCGGCCGGCTCGCCGGCCCAGGGTTCGGCCCTGCCATCCCCAGGCTTCCGGCCCGGACGCGGTCACGGAGAAGGCACGGGCGGCCTGCTGGTGCCGGCTGCGCATCCGCTGCTGGTCGCACGTCTCGGCGGGCGGCGCGAAGACTGCCTGCCGGGCCTTCGAATCGGTCATGCGGACCGTCCGAGAAGACGCTCCGCTCCGGCGTCCAGCAGCTGTTGGCCTGCGTCCTGCCCGACTTCATGGGCTGACGTCGAGGGGCCGGACGCGCAGGCGCGCAGAGGGTCACCGCCGGTCGGGTCGAGAACGGCGGCGTGCACGGTGACGACTCCCGACGCGGCGTCGAGGGTGGCGTGGGCGGAGGCGGCTGTCAGGCACCCGCCGTGCAGCGTGGCGAGCGCGGCTCGCTCGGCGTCGAGCAGGATCCGGGTGGGGCCATGGGTGAGGGGTGCGAGCACCTCCCCGGTGGCAGGGTCGTCGGCACGGTGCTCGACGATCACTCCGACCCTGGTGCCGGGAGGGAGTTCGGCGAGCGTGGTCGCGGGATGGCCTGTGGGGAGGACGAGGGCGTCGCGGGTGTCCTCTCGGGGCAGGACCGCTCCGATGATGACGCCGGGGGACCGGTCGTGCGGGCCGGGCACGTCTTTGGCGCACGCGATCGTGGCCTGGACGAGGCCGTCGAGGAGGTAGCGGTCCGCGTTGCGGGTGAAGGCCCCTTTCCCGCCGATCGCCGAGAGCGGGCCGTGGTGCCGGTCGCCGTCGGAGACGATCTCGACGATGTCGAGGACCGCCTGCGGGTAGCCGGCGCGGAAGGTGTCGGCGAAGCGGGTGGTCTGTTCCAGGGCCATGGGGCTGGGCCGGGTCCCCAGCCGGACGGTGGTGAGGGTGGTGCTGCTGGTCATCAGGGTCGGGCTCCATCGTCGGTTACGGGGTGGCGGGCGAGATACGGCTGAGGGCGGCCTGGAGGACCGCGTGCGCCGGCAGGGCACTGGTGTCGATGACATGGCCGTCGGCGTGCATCCACGCAGTGGCGGCAGCGGCGTAGTCCACCGCCCTTCGCCGCCGGTACGCACGTACGGCCTCGCTGCGGGTCTCGTCTCCCGGAAACTCCTCGCTCGCGTCGATCCGGGCTTTCAGCTCGTCCGGTTCGACGTGGAGGACGAGGTGGACGAGCCCGGGCGAGCGGCGCAAGGGCGTGAACACTTCTGCGGCGTACGCGGGATTGAGCACGGTCATGGGCACGAGGACGTGACCGCTGGTGTGGGCGGCGATCTCGCTGATGTAGGCCGTGGTCAGGTGCCGCCAGGCCGGGTAATCCTGGTAGTCGCGGAGCTTTCCGGGGTGCCCGGTCAGGGTGCGGCGCAGCAGGTCGCCGATCTCCTCCGGGTCGGCCACTACCGAACCGGGCAGTGCCTGATGCAGGCGGGCCGCCAGGGTGCTCTTGCCGCTGCCGAAGGCGCCGTTGATCCAGGTGATCACTGCTCGTCGGACCTCCCTGAGGTTGTGTTCCGTCCAACGGCGGGGCCGGGGGCCTCGTCACGGCCGGGCCAGGAGACCACGATGCGGCAGTCGTTCTTCTCCACGACATCTCCGGCGGGGAGCGCTGAGTCGGGGGTACCTGCGGGCATCACCGTCAGCCGGGGCGCGGCCCGGCCCCGAAGGTCGCGGTCCCAGGTGTGGACGGCGGCGGCCAGGGTGTCGGCGGCGGCCTTGCCGTCCGGCCCGAAGCCCTGGACTCCGAACTCCCAGGTGGACGGGCCGCCGGCCTCGTCGTGCTCACGCCGTTCCGTCATCAGGCAGGCCAGCGAGCGACCGAGGACGACCGCTTCGGCACCTGACCGCTTCGGCAGCTGCACCGGCCCTGGCCGGTCCGGATCCCCCTCCATCCGGCAGAACCCGCTCAGGGAGGTGGCCAGCCACAGCTGCAGGTCCTCGATCGTCTCCCCGCCACGCACCGTCACCCCGGTCCACAGCTCTACGCCACCCGCGGCTAGGGCGCGGTCCAGGCCGTCGAGCGCGGCGGGCGGGGTGTCCTCCCAGCGGATGCCGTAGCCGGTGTCCCCGATCGGGGCCGGGGCCTCGTCCCACCGGCCGGCACCCTGCATGGGGACGAACCCGCACGGGCTGATCTCCGTGGACACCAGTGTCGGGTCCTCGTTGCGCAGGCCGACGGCCCGGGTGAACCCGCCGATCCGCAGGGGCACGACCAGGTGCCCGCCCTGGGCGAGTTGGTTCGTCCAGTACCGCGCAACGTCGTTCGAGGCGACCGTCACGATGATGGCGTCGAAGCCGTCCGCCGGAAGCAGGTCCCCGGGTGCTCCGCCGGTGCCGTCGCCCAGGACGGCCCGGACCCGCTTGGCGTACCCGGTCTCGGCCAGGAACCGCTCCGTACGCGCATGCACGTACGGGTCGATCTCCATGCACACCACCGACCCCTGGGGACCGACGAGTTCGGCGATCAGGCAGGCGTTGTAGCCGCCACCCCCGATCTCCAACACGTGCGCTCCCGGCCGAAGGTTGGCGCGGCGCAGCATGACCGCCTGCATCTCGGGCTGGGACACCGAGCTCATCGACCGCCCGCTGTCCTCGTCGAACACGGTTGCCACCGCCTCGTTGACGTAGGCCCGGGCGAGTGACTGCTCGGGGAGGAACGCCTGCCGGGGCACGACCGAAAACGCCGCCCGCAGCTCCGGGGTGTCGGTCCAGCCGGCCTCGGTGAGGTCTTGGACCAGCTGCTCCCGGAGCCGGAGCGATGCGGCCGGTTCGCCGAACTTCAGCGGCACGTCCCCGGTGGGCCTGGGCGTGTGGTGCGCGGGCGGGACGTCGGGCAGCAGACCCGGCCACACCACGTTCAGGGCCTGAGCGGAAGCCGTGAACAACGGCTGGGGCAGGTTCCGCACCGCGAAGGGGCTGTGCCACTCCCACCGGGTGATCAACTCCGGCTCCCGGACGGTCGGCTCGCCGGTGTAGTCGGTGAGGCGGGCGATCTCGGTGACCCGGGTGAATCCGTGCGTGGAGTCGCACAACGTGCCCAGCAGGAGCACCGACTCCGGCCGGGCCTGCAGACCTGCCTCCTCCGCGAGTTCGCGTACCGCTGTGGCCTCGAAGGCCTCGCCCGGCTCCACCTTGCCGGCAGGGAGTTCCCACACTGCGCGAGAGGGGTTCCAGCCGAGGAGGACCTGCCCGCGCTCGTTGGTGACCACGACAGCGACTCCGGCCATCGCGGACGGCTTCGGGGTCCGCTTCTCGCTGTAGGCGACGGGGTCGGTCTTGGGCCCGCGCAGCAGCAGGACGGTGAGGTCGCCGGCCTCGATGCGCTCGGTGTGCTGCCAGCCGTCGGCGAGGAGGTCGATCTCGGAATCGTCCAGGCAGATCCCGCGCAGCTCCTCGGGGTGGTGGTCGGCGTGCGGGGTGATCACGCACAGGGTGCCGTCCTGGCCGAGGAGGGCGGCGAGTTCGGCGACCGTGCGGGTGCGGTCGGGCAGGTGGGCCAGGGCCCGGCGCATGGTGATCAGCCGATAGCCGTCGGTGCCGGCAGGGGCGAGGGGCGAGAGGTCCCCGCTGGTCAGGTCGAGGCGGTGGCAGCTGACCCCGGCCGAGGCCGCGCTGGTCTTGTCGACGGCGGACTGGGCCCAGTCCACGGCGTCGACCTGGTACCCGGCTGCGGCGAGGAAGCGGGCGAGCTCACCAGTCCCGCAGGCCACATCCAGGGCCCGGGCCGCCTGGGCGTCCTCAGGCAGGGCCAGGTGCTTGGTGAGGATGCTCTTCTCGGTGTCGCTCAGGGGGCGGAAGTCGCGGCCGGCCGCGTAGTGGGCGTGCCAGTCCTGTGCGGTGTGCGTGGTGCTCATGTGCTGCGGGGCTCCCTGTTCGTCGGGTGGCTCAGGAAAGGTCGGAGGGATGCTGGGAGGCGGGTCCGTAGAGGGCTTCCGGCTTGCCGGCCATCAGGGCCCAGTAGCGGTCGCCGAAGGACCAGTGCCACCACTCGGTCGGGTAGTTGACGAGCCCGGCGCCGGTGAGCGCACGGCTGAGGGTGGCGCGGTGCAGCCGGGCCCCGGGGGAGAGGCCGTCGGCGAGGGTGTAGCAGCGCCCCCTGCTCTCCTCCGGGCTGGCGTTGACACGGGTGCCCATGTCGAGCTCGGTGCCGTCCGCGTCGACGAGGGTCAGGTCGACGGCCGCGCCGGCGCTGTGCGGGGCAATCTCGGGCGGTGACACGTACCGGCTCGCCTGCGCCCGCAGCTCCTCCGCCGGCCAGTCGCCATGGCCCGCGCGCAGCTCGGCCGCGTACTCCTCGAAGTACCGCTGCTGCAGTACCGGCGGGCGAAACCCCTCGACGACGAGCAGGCGCAGCCCTTCGGGCAGCAGCAGCTGCGCCTGCAGGAGCCGGTCGAGAACACCGGAGCGCAGGTGCGCGAAGGCGTACGCGGGATCGGCGCGGCGGTCATCGAGGAGGAATTCTCCGCCAGCGCGGACATCGGCCAGGGGTTCACCGTTGTCCGCGACCGAGATGGCGGCGACCCGCGGGTCAGACATGAGGATGATGCTCATCTAGACCTCCCAGTCCCAGGTGTCGAAGTACGCCGGAGTCCCGGACTTGCGGGCGGCCATCACGGCCTCGAGCCGGGCGTGATCGCGTCCCGGCATCAGGCCCTGCCACTCGGGGACGGCCAGGGCGCGGACCTCGTCGTGCTCGTCCGGGTCCAGCACGATCCCCGCAAGCTGCCCGGGGGTGAGCCGGCCGCCGTCGAAAACCCATCCCGCGGTGGCCAGCGGCCAGTCCTTGCCCGGCAGCCCGAACACCGTGGCCAGGAGCTTCGGCGGTCCCTCCACGCGGAGGCCGGTCTCCTCCAGGCACTCCCGCACGGCGGTCTCCCAGGGGCGCTCGCCCGATTCGGCTACGCCGCCCGGCCACTGCCACGGGTGGGTACTGGAGTACGTGGCCCGCAGCTGGACGGGCCGGTCGTCCTCATCGGTGAAGAACACCGCCCCGAAGACCGTGGCCTTCGGCAGCGTCGCCGCGAACTCCTTTGGAGGCAGCCACTTCCGTTCGCTCACGACGCGTTCCCTTCGACGGCGGAGGGGAAGCGCGTCATCCGCATGAGTGCCGGGTCGGCCGCGAAGCCGAGCTGCTCGTACAGCGGGGCGGAGCCCTCGCTGGCGTACAGCTCGTACAGGGTGACCCCGTTGTGCTCCAGGTGGTCGAGGAGGGCGGCGAGCGCGGCCTTGGCGTAGCCGCGGCGCCGGTGGGTGGGGTCGGTGGCGACCGCGTGGATTCGTACGGCCAACCCCTGGGGGTACTTCGGGGCGGGCAGGACGGCGTGGACCAGGCCGAGGGCGCAGGAGGCGAGCCCGCCGGCGGGGGAGTCGATCACGTACGCGCGGGCGTCACCGCCGTCCTGGAGGCGTAAGGCGAGCTGGTCGGCGCACTTGGTGAGCCAGGCTTCGTCGAGGGGTTCGCTCAGGATGTTCTCCGACCGCAGGCGGGCGATCTCGGCGGCATCGGCAGGGGTGGCGAGGCGGGGTTCGGGCACAGGGGTCCTTCCTCGAACGGGTAGAAGATGCAGACGGGCTAGGGATGTTGGGCGCGGAGTCGGCGCAGGGTGCGGTGGCCGCGCTCGGTGACCTCAGGGTCGTCGTGGCTGGTGCCGTAGGCGATGCCGGAAACGGCGTCGAAGGCGGCCTCGCAGTCCAGGCGCAGCTCCTCGGCAGGGGTGAGCGCCATGCCGTAGCCGTTGAGGAACGCGGCGCGCAGGTCAGGCCGGCCGGTCCAGGTGTCGCTCAGCCGCACGATGTCCCGGGTCGCGGTGTTGTACTCGGACCGCTCGAAGTCGAACAGCAGCGGCTCACCGCCGCCGTCCAGCAGGACATTGCGGTACTGCAGGTCCCCGTGCGTGGGCACGAGCGTGGGCTTCGGAAGGTCCGCATAAGAGGTCCTAACAAAGGCGTTGGACGTGGCGGTGGGTGATGAGACAGGTGGCGAGGCCGAGGAAGGCTTCGTGGATGTCGTCGCGTCGTTCCCACCGGACGCGGAGCCGGCGGAAGCCGTGCAGCCAGGCGATGGTCCGCTCGACGACCCACCGGTGGACGCCCAGGCCGGACCCGTGCGGCACTCCGCGGCGGGCGATCACGGGCTTCACCCCGGTCGCCCAGACCAGACGGCGGTACTTGTCGTGGTCGTAGCCGCGGTCGCCCAGAAGTGCGTCGGGTCGTCTGCGCGGCCGGCCGACCAGGCCGGGGACTGGCGGGATTTTCCGCAACAACGGCATCAACTGGGTGACGTCGTTGCGGTTCCCGCCGGTCAGCGAGACGGCCAGTGGGATGCCCTGGCCGTCGACGATCAGGTGGTGCTTGCTGCCCGGCCGTGCGCGGTCGACCGGGCTGGGACCGCTTTTGGGCCCCGCCGAGCGGCCCTGACGTGGGAGGAATCGATCACCGCCCGTGACCAGTCCAGCTTCTTCGCGACCCGCAGCTTCTTCAGCAGCACCACGTGCAGTTGGTCCCACACGCCGGCATCGTTCCACGCGGCCAGACGCCGCCAGCAGGTCATGCCGGAACCGAAGCCCAGCTCCTGCGGCAGGTACTCCCACTGGATCCCGGTATGCAACACGAACAGGATCCCGCAGAGTGCCTGCCGGTCCGGCACCCGAGGGCGCCCCTCCACCTGCTTCGGCGCCGGCTCGGGCAACAACGGCTCGATCAGCGCCCACAGTTCATCCGACACGATCCACGGCCGCGACTCACGTTTCCCCACAGCCAAGCCAACGACCACCCGAACCGAAAGTCACATGATCAACGGCTTCTGTTAGGACCTCTAAGTGCGGACCAGGGCGAGGACTAGATCTTCATCCCCGTCGGCCAGGTACGGGCGGGCCCCGTCCAGATGGCGCTTGATCTTGTCCGCGGCCGTGGCGGCTGCGGCGGGCTGCTCGGGTGCGCTGCGGTGAAGGACGTCCACGAGACGGCCCAGGGCCTGCTGGACGCGCGCCTCGTCGCTGGCGCCGAGGACCATGCCGTGCAGCGGGTGTCCGGGCAGCGCGGTGACGACGACGGCCCGCGCTGCGGTGTCGGCGGCGACGAGACGGGGAGCGCGCGCCCCGAGGGCCGGCACCCAGGACCGGTACGCGGCGACCTCCCGGTCATGGAACTTCGCCCCGCGGTGCCGCTTGAGGTACCAGGTGCCGCCCCCGGGCCCTGCCAGCTGCCACACCCGGCTGCCGGTGCGCACCCAGGACACCTCCGTCGCCTCCACGATCCGGCCGACGGCCTGCTCGGCGAACACCCGCAGCCCGTACGGCACCTCCACCCCACCGACGGGCGGTCCGCTCAGCAGGCGGGTGCGGTCGGGGCCGTCCGACCGGTGCTCGATGGCGTCGCCCGGCTGTTGGAAGTGCACGGCGGCGGGCAGACCGGCGCGGTAGGCGTCCAGACCGGCCCGGCAGTACGCCACCATCGGCGCGGGCAGGGCGTCCAGCGGGTACCAGTCCATGCCGTCGCACCGGTCCGGCTCCATGATCCGGGGCCGGCCCGACCAGCGGCGGACCTCGAAGAAGACGCCGAGACGGGACCGGGATCCCGTCGGTGGGTGGTGGTGGACGGTGACCGCCGCGGTCACGTCCTCCGTCTCGATGCGCACGCCCGTTTCCTCCAGGGCTTCCCGGATGACGGCCTCGACCATGTCCTCGTCGGGGTCGAGGTGCCCGGAAGGCAGATGTCACAGGCCCGACGCATACACCGGTCCGGCCCGGCGGGACAGCAGCACCTCCGGCCCGTGCTCGCCGTCGCGGCGCAGCACGAGGTGGACGTCGACCGGCACCGTGTGCCGGGCCCCGCCGCTCACCGGGCTGCCCCGGGGCGGCGGGCGAGCAGCACGGTGAACACGCCGTCCTCATACAGGACTCCGTCCTGCGCGTGCTGGAGCAGGAGTGTTTGGGCCTGGTCCTCGAATCCGGCGTGGTCGGCGAAGAGGTCGGGCCGGGCGAAGCTGGTGGACCGCAGGTATCCCAGGACGCTGCGGGGGGTCCACGTGCGGGTGAAGGGGATGCGGTGCTCGGCGATATCGCTGAACGCGGATTCGGCGAGGTCGTCTTCGTAGCGTCGGCCGGGCTCGCGGTAGGTGCCGGTGGTGCCGGCGCGGCGGTCTTCTCCGAGGTGGGACTGGATCAGGCCCTGGAGCGCGACGGTCCATTCGGCCTGGTGGGTCCACAGGCTGCCGTCGCCCATGATCGCGACGGCGGCGTGCGGCGAGGCCACCCGGTCGGCCATGGCCAGCACTGCCGGGCGGTCCATCCAGTGGAACGCCCGGCAGCAGGTGACCAGATCCGCCTGGTAGCCGGGTTGGGCGGGGGTGAACTTCTCGGCCGGGACGGCGTGCACGGTGGCGGTGCGCTCGCCCAGTTGGAGGCCGAGCTCGTCGAGCGCGGTGCGGAGCATCCCCTCGTCCTGGTCCACGAGGTCCAGGTGGGAGGCGGGAGGCAAGGTCGGCAGCATGGACAGGGCGACCTGTCCGGTGCCGGCGCCGAGGTCCAGCAGCCTGGGCGCCGCCACGCCGGCCAGTTCCTGGGCCAGGAGCCGGACCACCTCGTCGGGCAGCCGGGGGCGGTGTCGGGCGTAGTAGTGGTCCACTGAGTCGAACAGGGACACGGGTCTCCGATCTCGTGGTGTGGGCGTGGTGTTCAACGGCGGGTGTCGGGGACCTGGGGCAGCCAGGGCACGGCGGTCTCCCGGAAAGACTGGTTGACCGGGACCAGGTCGGGCGGGTTGCCCAGCGCGGAGAGGGTGACTGCGATGCTGGTGGCGCCGTCGTCGAGGGCGTAGATCTGGCTGCCGCAGGACGGGCAGAAGCCGCGCTTGGAGTCCGGCCACGTGTAGTGCCACGACGGCTCGGCGCCAGACCAGGTCAAACCGTCGAGCGGGAAGGAGACCCACGACATCATCGGTGCCCCCGACAGGCCCTGACAGTCCCGGCAACTGCAGGTTTCCCTGTCAAGTGCTTGTGTTCACGTCTTGTGCCCCCTCTTCGTGGTGGCGCCGCGGTAGTGGCCGTCGAAGGACTGGGACAGCCATCTGACGGACGGGATGAGCAGTTCCTGTAAGGCCAATTCTGCCGTGCTTGCGGGTGCGTTGAGGGCCGCTTCGATGATATCGGTAAGCCCATTCGCGAGCGGCTCGCAGTTCATCCACGATGCCCCGATTCTCGGCGCACCCAGATTCCTCGAAACCGGCACCACCCGAAATCTCCAGGCCCTGACTCTCACTTCCGCTTTCGCATCTCTCGGTGGGGGCGGCAGTTCGAATTCGTCGAGGAAGTAGCCCTGTGCGTATTGAAGTGCCCGGAGCGTCCCTGGACTGTCTCAGGTCACCCGGTCGCGCTGGGCTCTGTCTGTGCCACCGAGGGCAGCCAGCGCACGGCGTTGCCATGGAAGGACGCGTGGATCGGCACGAGGTCTTCGCCGCTGGTGTCGTCGAGGGCGGTGACGTTGATGCCGATCTCCGGGATGTCGCTGTCGATCGCCGCGACGCGGCTGCCGCAGGTCGGACAGAAGCCGCGCTTCGCCTCACCGGGGAAGGTCTCGTACCAGGTCGGCTCGCCACCCTCGCCGATCCAGGTGAGCGTCTTGAAGCCCACCCACCACATCACGGGGGTGCCGCCGAGTTTCTGGCAATGTTCACACTCACAGGTGTGGGGGAACACCGCGGGGCCCTGGGCGGTGAAGCGGATGCGACCGCAGAGGCAGCCGCCGGTGCGATCCTCGGCTGGTTCGGAGCGCTTGGCGTCGGCGGTGGGGGTGGCGTTCATCAGGTGATCTCCCAGACGTGATGGGCAAGTTGGGCAGATCAGTGTGCCATCGCTTCCACGATCGCCAGGCAGCTACTGGTGACCTGTCGCAGCGAAGGTTGAGCGTTTCTCACCGAAGGTTGAGCGAGTGCCCCCGACGGATGCCGGGCGTGGGATCGCGGGGCTTGTGGATGAGTTGATCGAGCATGTTGACGAGCGGCACACAGCGGTTGGCCGGGGGAGGCCGTTCGCCATGGCTGGTTGCATCGGATCGCCGTGATGATGTGCCGGGCGGCGAAGCGACGGAAGCCGCGAGGCGGCAGCAGCCTGGTAGCCGCACCCAGCACTCCTGGACGATCCAACCTTACGAATGGCTCGATCAACCCGATCAAGAATGTAGAGCGGCCTGACCTGCGACAGCACGACCGACGGGGCTCGTACAAGGATGGAGTTATGTAGTCGTCGACTCGTCCGTAGATCCATTCCCCGCTGCGTTGAGCCTGCCAGGAGCACTTCTGGCGTTTTTGATCACGCCGCGGATAGCCACCCTGTGAAAGTCTGGGTCTTAAGGAAGGTCGACGTCGAACCCCTGCGGAGTCGGCAGGGTCCTGAAGCCGAGGGTCTCGACGGCGAGCTTGAGTTTTCCCCTCCCCTTCTCTCTGCGGAACCTGTTGTAAGCGTCCATCCCGAACAAGGTCTGCAATGTCTTGCCCAACTCCAACGAGGTTAGACGGCGTTCCTCTCCGCGCGCTTGCTTCAGAAGGTCGTGAATGGCCCCCTGGAAGTCCTCAGCCTCCCCGTGGCCGCGCTGACGGCCGGCGAGCGAACGCAGCACCGCCGGATCGACCCGATAGGGCCCGGGGGCGGGAGCGGGTACCGCGGGCCCGGCTTCCGACTCGCCCGGCTGCGGTTCGGGCACCGGTGCCGTGCCCGTGTGTGCAGGAATAGAGGGGGTGACCAGTCTCGATGTGCCCAGGGGCGCGACCGCCTTGGTCGGCACGGCGTTGATCAGCGCGGCGGGTGTCTCACCGGGATAGGTGGGTTCCCAGGCGCGCAGTTCCTCGTAGCTGAAACCGAGGTAGAACTCAACGGGCTCGTTGATGTCACGGGTCTGCCGGAACTGGTTCCGGGGAGCGAAGAAGGCCGACAACTGGCTGCGGGCGATCCTCAGCCGTCCGGACTGGGGGCTCTTGATTTCCTCGATGATCCCGCTGACGCGTACCAGCTCCTGTGGGTGACTCCAAAAGCCTGTTGGTCCGTGGCGCTGTCGGCCCAATTCGCTGAAGTGCACCAGCGGATGCGGGCGCGAGTTACCTCCGAGCCACTCGAAGCTCCACTGCCTGCGGTGCTGACGGCTCAGACGCTTGCATTCCTCTAGGTGGTAGCGGATGCGCTCCTCGTCCCGCGCGTCGCCCCGGTACCAGATGAGAAAGTGCAGGATGTAGAGATAGTAGTTCGCATCGAGGCTGTTTCGTTCGGAGGCGAACCATGCGAGCCGCTCAAGGGCATGCGTCTCGGAAAACTCGGGAAGTTTCCTGTAGGACTGGAACCATAGCCGTAGGTCGGCGTCGGTGGCCTGGCCGTTGTTGACCCGCCCTTCGGTCATCTCGGAGATGGTCCGCGCCTGCTCCTCAGTCAGCCGCGACCAGTCCCGACCAGCCTTCGCGTACAGGGTGCGGGCGATGGCTAGGTCCACTTCAGAGTTGGCGCCGCGTCGGCGCAACTCCTGCCACTGCTCGACGAGCCTCTCGACGTCTCCGTAGAGCGCGGTCAGCCGCCGATCGAGCTTCCGGTAATACTTGCCTTCGGCGTTGATATTCCGAAGGTTGTCGAGCAGTTCCTCGGCCCGACCGATCTGCTCCGTTACCCATACGGCCGCAGGGTCGTCGCCCTCCATGAAGTCCGCGAGGCTCTCTTCACCCGAGGCCTGCCAGAGGCGTTCCACTACGGTCGCGATGAGTTGGATGGGGGTGGACCAAGTGTAGTCCGTGTTCCTGTACTTGCCCGCGTCGGTGAAGGCTTCCATCGCACGGTCGAACAGCGGCTCGACGGACGCGAGCAGCTCTTCTGGCGTGTGGCGTTCGCCGTCCCGGAGTATCTGGCTGAGCTTGTTCTCGATCCAGAACCGGCGGACCATGCCCAGAGTGTGCAGGTGGGTGGGGTGTCGGCCGTGGGACTTCTCCACGGCCTTGAGGACGAAGCCCTCGGCCCGGGCGAAGTCGGCCTTCACCTTATAGATATCATATCGGCCCCGGTGGTTCCAGAAGTGGGCGTTGTTTGGGCATTGGGTGGTGAGTACCTCGAACACCTCCGCGCCAGCCTCCACAGACATGCTCTCGATCAGCTCCGTGAAGTTGTCCGGCGTCTGCCCGTTCACAGATGAACTGGTGCGCCTGATGAACAGCTCGTTCAGCAGGCGCGCGGTCGTCCTGTTCTCGGAGCCGAGCAGGGAGGTCGTCTTCCTGATGAAATCCACGGAGATCTTGCCGAGGCTGTACCGTTCGCCGTCGATCTCGCCATTCAGAATGTGCTCCGCGATCAGGGGGTGCAGCAGCCTCAGCGCGCCACGCTCCGTAACGACCAGGTGGCGCAAGTCAGGACCGAGGAGCTCGCTGAGCTCTGCGTCGTTCAGGGGTGAGTAGACCGGCCGCTTGCGCCCCATCCAGGACTCGACCATGACGATCGGCAGGCCGAGTTCCTGGCCGTAGCGTGTGAGCAGTGCCAGATGGCGGGCGAGTTCCTTCTGCTCCCGGCTCAGCCCGGCGAAATGGTTGCCTACGTACGAGGCGATGCCTTCGAACTGCTCCTCGTATACGCACAGACCGAAGAAGAATGGCGAGAGTTTCTGCGCGGCCACGACATCGGTGGCCCCCTCGGCCAGGCCGTCCAGGAGCCGACGTGCCCGATCCGTGTCAGCGCGCTCCCGGAACTTGTTGATGAAGTGTTTGCGCTCTGGACCCTGTAGCGGGTCGAGCAGTTGGTGCTTGGTCCCGCTCTGGCCCACGTTCGTGCGGTTCACCCACAGCAACACGGCCCGCGTGTTCCTCTGGGCCAGGAAGTGGATCAGTTCGTCTCGGTCGTTGTCCGGGAGGATCGCCGACTCCGCGATCACGAGCGCGGGATGTCCGGTCTCCTGGTAGATCTCATCGATGCGGTCGGCCGTGGTCTCCGAGTAGTTGCGCAGGAGCACGGTCGGATGGGTGCGGTGCAGGTTCCACGCCACGCGACGGGCGAGCGTCGTGCCGCCGGCTCCCGGGGAATGATCGAGGTGGACGGTGGCAAGCTGGTGGTCGCTGAGGCGCTGGGTAATGTCCTCCAACAGGCCCGGGTAAGCGTCCCGCTGGACGTCGATGGGCACTTCCAGTTCCTGCCAGGTGGGTGGCCGACCACGCCAGAACTCGTCGGTCAGCTGCTGGGCAGACCCGCTGCCGGAGAGGATCTCGGAGTGCAGCACCTCCAGGTCAACCGAGAGCCTCTGGAGATCGGACCACTTGAGTACCCAGCGCCGCCCGTCAAGGCCGGGCAGTGAGGGCGCCGCGACACTCGCGTCCGGCGGCAGGGACTCCGCAACGACGGAAAGGAACGCGTTGATGTCGATCCCGTTGACGGCGGGGGCCTGCGCAAGATCGAGACGTTGGGCGATGCCGTCGTACCGCTCGTCGATGTAGTCGATCACGCGGTCGATCTCCCGGTCGCGCCGTCCAGAGCGCAGCACCAGGACGGCCGCGGACTGGTGCGGGGTGCCGTCGTGGGTCTCGTCGACCAGCTGCCGTACTCGCTGCAGGTGGCCTCGTCGGCGCCATTGGTCGTCGGACTCGGAGGTCGGCTCGTCGTGGGTCGTCCAACCGTTTGCCATCAGCCAGTTCGTTGCGGAGTCGGGCGGGACCAGCCTGCGGTTGTCGCCGAAAACACTGACGTGACGCCGTTCCGCTAGGTCGGGCGCAACGACACTGGACAGGCCAGTGTCGTCGCTGTCCGGATCTAGGTCGATCACAGAAGCCCAGCCGCAGTGCGCGAGCGCAGCCAGTTCGGGACTGGCGGTCACACTGTCGGCGACTAGGAAGACGTCCATCCCCCCATACGTCTGCCGGAACGGCTTCCAGCGGCGCAGGGCTTCCTCTGCGGTGATCGGGGTGGCACTGGTGCTGGCAGCCAGGCCAACTGTGCCGATCCGGTCCTCCTTTGCGATGTTGACCCACACCTCGGGGTGACGCTCGCGTAGGAGAAGGCGGGCCGCCCAGCCCGCGCTGGCGAGGGCGGCGCGACGTTGGGACATGTCGTCGAGCGGCTTCGCGGCCCAGTTGAGGCCGGCGGCGATCCGGGCCATGAGCATCTGGTGCCGCCAGACGTCCACCCGCTTGTGCTCGCGGGTGGCGAGTACGTTCTCCGTCTCGCGGCGGATTCGGCGCAGCAGGTTGACGAGCCCGGAGTCGTTGAAGTCCAGCTCGACGGGGATCGTCAGGCCCTCGTCGTCGAGCCTGGCGAGCAAGGGGAGCACCCGGCCGCTGGTGGACGCGCCCAGCCCGAACAGCAGGGCAGACAGCTCCAGGTACGCGTGGTCGTACAAGAGCGGTGTGGGCGTGCCCCAGTGGACGTCGATTAGCCAATACGTGAGGTTCCTGGTCAGGCGGGAGCCCCGGACTAGGACGTTACGCAGGTGCAGATCGCCGTGGGTCGGCCCACGGAAGCACGCCAGGTCGTGACCGGTCAGGCCGAGGTCGACGTCGAGCAGGACGAGAGGATCCGGCAGGAGTTCGCCTTCGTGGCGGAAGACGCGGCCTGTCGCATGGAGTTGGTCCAGTACCTCGCGGACTCGGGAACCGCGCTGGCCGTCCGGGAAGTCGCTGCCGAGCCATTCACGTAGCACTGTTCCCACGGTGCCCTGGTAGTTCGGCGGGCCCGCGACGGAGAGTTGAGCGCTCAGCAGGTCCCGGGAGACCCGGGCAAGCATCTCCTCGCGGTCCTCGGCATCGACATGATCGGCCGAGCGCAGCCGGTCGAGGCTGAGCCCCGCGATGTCGTAGACGTCGACGCTGGTACCGGGGCCCTGGAGCGACTGAACCAGTTTCGGGACGCGGGCCTGGCCGAACTCCCCGAGTCCCGTGGTGAAGGCATTGTGGGCTGACGACTGGGGGCGGCCGGTGGAGAATCCGACCTTCAGGATGTACTGGCCGTTCAGGACTGCGCCGGGGCCGCAGCCCGACGCATGGCTAATGTCGCACAGCATCACCCGGGCATCCGTGTAGCCGCCCGCAAGCGACTTCACGATCTCTACGGAAGTGCTGCCAGGTAAGCCATTCCGCAGCAGTGCCAGGCCGGACTCCAACAGATCACGGCCGGGTCCCCCGTCGCTCTTCGCCGTGTTGCGGTTCATGGCCGAAGACTACAGATGTGGACCACATATCACACCGAAAGTTCCACCATCTCTCACAACGACCACCCCAACAGGGGCAACTTCCGATGACTTCCTGCTCCAGCGAGGCACAGCGGCCAGCCGGACCGGGCAAGCGGGAGGGGACGGTGGGTAAGCTTCCGGTGGGCACTCGCGGCAGCAAGGAGTCATCGGTGGAGGCACTGATCGCTGCGGTCATCGGCGTATGCGGAACGCTCTGCGCGACTTGGTTGACCCAGCGCAGCGGAGAGCGAGCGCTGGCTGCAGAGCGGCGCAGCGCCGAGCGGCTGCGTCAGCTTGAGGAGAGCACCCGAAGCGAGGAGCGCGTCCTGGATCTGCGCCGCGCGAACTACATCGCCCTGAACCAGGCTGCGCGCCGCTACTTCGGCGCGCTCAACGACGGACTTCATCGGATGCCGTCTGGCCAGGCCACCCAGGATCTGGACGCGCAGGGCGCTGAGCTGGATGAGGTGCGCATCCAGTACCGTGCTTGCTACGCGGAGGCCCAGATGGTCGTGCCCGACGCGGTCCTAGCCGTCGCCTCTCTTGTCAACCGTGAGTTGAACCAGGCGTACGGGATTCTCAAGCGCCTGCACGACCGCACCCCGCGGGAACAGGACAGCCCACAGCGCATTCGCGCGCATCTAGAAGCCGCCCGTGGCCTCCTGCACGATCTCCGCCATGAAATGCGCCTGGACCTCGGGATCACGCACCTTGCGCGCCCAGAGAGGCAGTCGACTCCGTCCGACTGACTATCCGATTCCAGCCTTGGTCCGTGAGCCCCACGGCGTCCCATCCTGCCCGGTCTGCCTCCATGCATCGCGCGATGTGCGCTGCGCCGCACCAGAGACCTGACCGTACTGGCGCGCTATGGCCTGGACCCAATTGATCTGCCCGGTAGGGCCCGGTGAGGCGGGTTGGGTTCTGTTCACCGCGGGCCCCCTTCACCTATCGCAGTCTGACGCGAGTTGCACCGTTGGCCTGGACAGGCCCGGTCCCGAAGCTGTTGGCGCAGGCCATCGGCGAGAGGCTCGGCCGGCCCGTCAACCTCGGCGAGATCGGTATGGGCGAGGCAGAGACAATCGACGCGGATGTGGGGTTGGATTCCCGCGAGACCCCGCCGACGCCGTCCACGTCGCCACTTCGTTCTGGAGCTCCGTGAACCGCCACGACTTTCTGGCCGGATCCGGCTTCACCGCCTCCGCCTTCATCACCCCCGTCCCCCGATGGCTCGTCACCCCCGCCGACGAGACCGCTGACCACAAGGGCGGCGGCCAGGTCGGCCGGGCCGACCTCGACGAACTACGCGAGGCCGCCGACGACGCCCGCCGTTGGGACTCGAAATACGGCGGCGGGAACTGGAAGGCCAACTCCGTCACCGACTGCCTCGACCACCGCGCCGGCCCCCTGCTGCAGGGCTCCTTCTCGGACGAGATCGGCCGTGAACTCTTCTCCGTGACCGCCGAGCTGTCGCGGCTCGCCGGGTGGACGGCCTTCGACGTCGGTCAGCACGATGCCGCCCAGCGGCACTTCATCCAGGCCCTCCGCCTCGCCCGCGCCGGCGGAGACGTGCAGCTCGGCTGCTACGTCCTGACCACGATGGCCATGCAGACGCTCATGCGCGGGTTCGCGTCCGAGGCCGTGGACATGGCCCAAGGCGCCTTCACCCGCGCGAAGGGCCAGGCCGTCCCCCGCGTGCTGGCGTTCACCAAGCTCATCGAGGCCCGAGTGCATGCGCGCGAGAACGACCCCGGGCGGCCTCGAAGGCCCTGAAGGCGTCCGAGGACCTGCTGGATCAGGCGAAGGAAGACAGCGGCGACGAGCCCGCGTGGATCGACTCCTATCACCACGCCCGTCTCTCCGCAGACGCCGCCGAGATCTTCCGCGACCTGAAGAACCCCAAGGTGGCCCTGGCCTGGAACCAGCAGGCCGCCGCCATGCCGACCGGCGTGTTCACCCGCTCCGTCGGCATGCGGCTCGCCATCGTCGGGACCGCCTACCTCCAGGCCCGCGACCTCGACCACGGCCTCGAACTCGGCAACCGCAGCGTCGACATCCTCGATCGCGTCCAGTCCAGCCGGGCCAAGGACTACGTGGCCGAGTTCAACAGGGCCCTCGCCCCCTGGCGGCGCGAGCCAGCCGTCCGCGAGTTCGTCCAGCGGACCCGCAAAGAACTCGGCGTCGCCGCGTGACAGCTCGCTCTCTCTAATCACCGGACGGGCGGAGCGGGATGACGTTGTCGGTAACAAGCTGGTCCTGGCCGTCGGGGTTTTGCAGGAGGAGGACGGCGGCGGCGAGGGCCATCTGCTCCGCTCGATGCCGGGACGTGGCCTCGGCGGCCCGGGAGTCCTTGAGCGCTTCCTTCAGGCGGACGACCTCTTTGCGAAGCCGCCTTTCGACCTCCGGGGTCTGGTGCGTTTCTGCGCGGACTCGCGCGTAGAACTCCTCCTTGAGGTCGGCGTGGCGCTTCTGCAGAGCCATGCGGTGAACACCGGCTTCCGCAGCGAGCGCGACCACGGTGAGGCTGCCATTGGAGCTAGTGGGCTGTCCGGCCAGGAGGCGGTCCATGGCCGCGCGGATGCGGGTGCGTTCGTCAAGGTGCTGTTCGTTCATGCGACGGTTTCCTCGGCGGTCTGGGCGGCGGAGTCGTGGGCGTCGGCGAGTGCACGGAAGCGGTCGGCGGTCCGGCGGAGCCGGTTGCCCAGGGGCTGGGGCACGCTGGCTGTCTTCGCGTCGAGCCGATCGGCGTGCTTTCGTGCCGCGTGTGCGTGGCTGTCGGTGCGGACCGCGTTGCCGCAGCCGAGTTGGCAGGCGAACTGGTTCGGCGCCGTCGCTCCGGGGTCCGGATCGCACAGGGCAGTGTCGCGCTTGAACGCGCAGATGAGGAAGGCGTCCGGGTTGTCGAAGAGGACGAGGCCGTCGCGTTCGAGGAACTTGGCGGCGGCCTTCGGGGTGGTCAGGGCGCCTTCGAAGCTGGGGATCGAGGTCGCTCCGACGATTGCCCGCCGCGCTGCCGGGCCGGAGATCTTCTCGCCGGCCGCCGTGGCATCGCGCAGCCGGGCGGCGGTCTGTGCGGCGGCGAGGGCGGTCTCGACGTCGAGCACCCCGTGGAAGCCTCTGCGCTCGCGGCTGCCGTAGCCGGTGGAGGTGCGGGCGTCCAGGGCGGTGCGCATGTGTCCGTACTGGATGGCGAGGGCGACCAGGCCGCCGGGCCGGCGGGCGATGTGCCAGGCCAGGGTTCTGCGCAGACGGCTCAGTCCAAGGTTGCCGTGCGGGTCCTCCGGTACCCGTTGATCTGGTAGGCCCTGAGCAGTGGCCTCCTGGTTGATCCACGACACGAGGTTCTCGACGCGGCGATCCAGCGTGGCCCGCTTCAGCGCACCGTGGTGCCTTCGCTGGGAGATGATGTCGTGGTGGGTGGAGCTGAACAAGAGCTCGCCCTTGGGGACGATGCGTTCCAGGACGCGGATGGCGTTGACGACCGGAGTGATCGCGACCCATGGGACTGCCCGCTCCTCGCCGGCGGAGACATGGTGCCCGTCGGAGTCACGGACGTTCTTGTAGTGGTGGGAGCGGATCAGATGCCGCGGCATGGAGCCGTCGGGATTCGGTTGCGGGTCGGGGCAGCAGCCGGATCGTAGCGACCGTGCCTCCTGGGAGCGCATCCCGGTCAAATACAAGATCACGATTGCGGCTGCCGTAGCCAGGTGCCGCACCAGGATCGGCGTCTCCTCGTAGTCCATGAACTCGCGCCATGGCCGTCCCTCGATCCGGCCCGTAACCGGCACCTGCATCGGGCTGGGGCCAGGCCGCTGAGCTGCGAGTCGGTAGAGTCCGCGCCGGGCGACGATGGTCTGGACTTGGGTCCGGCTGCACCCGGTGACCGCGGCAACGTAGTGGTGCGCCAGGGTGACACCGTGCATCCGGCTCACGGTGGCGGGCAGCGGTGCACCGGAGTTGATCAGAGGCAGCAGATAGCTCTTGAGAGCTGCCAGGCCCTCGCGGGTGGTCTTGGCGGCTTTCACCTGTGCGTGCATGCGGCGGCGTTCGTCCCAGGCAGCCAGGATGTCGCCGGAGAAGTCCTCGACCAGACGGATCGACCAGGTGAGCAAAGGGCCGATCACGGTCGGATCCAGCGGCTCGGTCTTGTTCTCCCCGCCAGCCTCCGCGGTCGCGGCGGGCAGATAGTCGTCGATGCCCTCGTCCTCCCAGGGAGGACGCGTAATGCCGCAAGGACTGACCGAGAGCTGGTCGAAGGCCCACAGGTCCGAGAGCCAGCGCAGAATCGTCAGGGCATGACCGCGCGTACAGCCGCTGGCGTACTTGGCTGCGTACGCCTTCCAGTGCTCCGTGGTGCAGTCGCTGAGCTGGGACACGCCTTGTCGGTCGAGCCAGCGTACGAACTTCATCCACTGGATGATGTTGTCGCGCATGCTGGTCACGCCGTCGCGTGTCCGGTTCTGAAAGCCGCGTTCCCGTATGTAGGTGGGGCGCAGCTCGCCGTTGATCAGGCCCCAGAGGACACGACGGACCTCGCTCCGCAAGGTGGCCGGGCACTTCCTCAGATTGATCTTGTGGATGCTGTCCCCGGGGTTGTCGGTCAGCGGGCCCAGCGACCAGATGTCGTCGCTGTAGACGGAGTTGGCGTGGGTGTTGCCGGCGCTGATCCACCGTTCCATGACGACCGGCCTGTCTGGTTCCGGCAGCGGCAGGATGTAAGGATCGGCCTCGATGGACAGTGCGGTCGTCACGGGGCCAGGTCTCCCTCGAGCAGGTGGTCGGTGATCATTCGGTCGCGGTCGGTTACCCGGCCCAGTGCGGCATCCCAGGTGCTCTCGTTGACCTTTGACCGCAGGTCATCGAGTCGCTGGAGATGTTCGTCCCAGCGCTCGCGCCAGAGTTTCTTGGGCCAGGCGGAGCGAAGCGAGATCAGCTGCCGGCGCAGAAGCGCGAGGCGCGGGTGGTGGCCGGTGTGGACCCGGGAATTCTCGCAGGACAGGCAGAGCAGGAAGTCGGCGCCGCAGCCCCCGTTCGGGTCCGGCCAGGGGCTGTTGTCCTCATCCGCGCAGTCCGCCGTCGCGGTCTCCTGGTGGGCCTCGTTGGCCGTGTCCGTCAGGCGCCCGTGGAAGGTGTAGTCGCGGGCCTGTTCGAGGGCCTCCTCGGCTCCCGCCGCGATTACGTCCACGGCGGCTTCCTGGACGTTCTCGTCGGGCAGGACGTAGATGCTCTCGTGGGTGCCGGGCTTGTGCTGCAGCGGCTTTCCCGTCGTGGTGACGGTGGTCCTGCGGGCGCGTTGGAAGGGTGAGCCGATGTTGTGGGATCTTGCCCAGACTCGCGCATCGGCCTTGGACACCCCGAAGCACAGCGGGCCGACGTTCCGGGGTCGGTCCAGATTGGAGTCCACGTCCGTACGGCGCCGGTTGCGGGCGACCATCAGCAGGTCGTGGCCCGGTGACAGGGCGGCGGCCAGGGTCCGCCCGTGATTCGTGGCTTCCAGGGCCTGGGTGATGAGCCGGCCTGGCGAGTCCGCGCCGGAGTCGGTGTAGTTCTCCGTGGCGAACCACCGTCCCTCGCCGGAGCGGCGCTTCTCCACCAGGACCTCGTAGGTGACTGTGGTCTTCTCTCCTGCAGATGGGGTGATCACGGGCACGTGCAGACGGTCGTAGACCGACAGGTTCCAGCCGTAGCGGTCGGTCATCATCACAGCCAGCGCCGTCAGCTCCGCCCGGCTGAGGAACAGCCGGCCGGCCGTCTTCCCGCGGTTCTTTCCGCGCAGCAGATGCTCGGCCCGGGTGTAGACCGGCCCCTCCTTGTCCGGGTACCCGGGCAGTTCGCCCGTGGCGGCCAAGCACTCGAGGACGGACGCGACCCTGCACTCACGGCTGGCCGGGTCCAGCGAGCCCGCCCGGTAGCGGTCCAGCAGCGTGGTGTTCTCCCGGATCCGCAGCAGCGCGGCCCGGAACTGCCGTTCGGCGGTCTGCAGCATCTGGTCGCGTTCCGACGGCCGGTAGGACTGCTTGGACGGCTTGCCCTTCTTCGGAACAGGGCGGGCCAGTTCCTCGGCGGCCAGGCCCTCGGACAGCCGCGGCTCCCGCTCGAGCAGCGTACGGACCTTCGCGAGGGCCTCACGCCCGCCGGGGGTGTCCTTGTGATTGTTGCGCCAGAGCCGGAGCGTGGCCGAGGTGAGGTTGCCGAGATCCTCGGCCGGGTGCCCCTGGCCCTTGAGGAACCGGGCGAAAACCTCCACGGACCGCCAATACGACTCGCCGCTTGCGTGGCTGTTCCACCCCATGGACTGCGCGGCGAACGCTCGCGCGAGTGAGGCGCGCATCGGCTGCGGTACGGAGATCTCGGCGAAGTCGAAGACCCGCCTGTAGCCCTCCTTGTTGACCACCGTGACCTGCAGTCCGTCGGCGGCTATTCGCTGGGTCGCCTGGAAGTCAGACGGTGGCAGGACCGCCCGGCGTCCCCGCCCGCTCATGACGCTTCCGCGACGGGCAGGGCGTCAACCAGCACCTCGATGTCCTGGATCCCGGAGGTCTCCCGGGCCAGCCGGGCGAACAGACCGTTCAGATCCTTCGCCTCGTCCGTCTCCTCCCCGTGTCCGTCTTCGGTATCGAAGGCTAGGATCGACTCCAGCTGCAGATGCATGACCGGGCGGAGGTAGTGCTCCTTCGTCGTCTCAACGTCCTTGTGTCCCAACAGGGTCTTCACCAGCCACCACGGGTCGCCGTAGAGCTGGGCGAAGTCGCGCCGGTCCGCAGCGTTCAGCCCGTACTTCTTGTCCATCAACTCGTTGAGCAGGATCAACATGTAGAGCGCCATCGAGTGCCTCATGGAGTGGGGTGTCGCGTACGGGACCTTCCCGCGGATCTCCGCGACCCGCAGCAGCCGGGGCGTCTCTCGTTCCTGCGGGGTCAGCAGAGCCTGTTCGCAACGTTGGTTGGCTTGCCGGAACACGGTGTTCCAGCGGTCCGGCAGCATGGGCAGGCCCTGCTCAGTCAGCCACAACCACGCCGGCTCCGGGCCCTGTGGTCCCTCGACGAACAGCCACTGCCGCTCGCGCCAGTCGAGCAGGTTCAGGTCATGGCGGCCTTGGACGCCGTCGCGGTCGACCCAGTGGACTATCGAGGTGCGGCCCGTCGTGACCTTCGTGATCAGCCGCATCTGCGGCAACTTCTCGTAGCGTCCCTGGGCCTGGGCCCGCTCGACCGCCCAGGCTCGCTCCGACTCCGCGTAGGCGCTGACCTGGCGCAATGAATCGACCGACGCGTAGAAGGTCCGGTCTCGCTTCGACCGGGACAGCGCTCGGGCCATCTGCCCGTGGCAGTAGCGGCCCGAGCGCAGCGGGCGGGACGGCACTTCGAACGTCAACATGGCGCCAGATTCCTGCCGCCGCAGTCCCGAGCTGAGCGTGAACCCGACGAACGAGGTGTTCCGGAGCTCGGTCCGTCCGTCCCAGCCCGGCACCGGTGTCCCGTCGGGACCGAGGCCGCGAAGGCCAACATCCTGCCAAAGACCCCAGGTTCTCGGTGTCAGCCACGACACCCGCGAGCTGCGGGCGTCCGCGGCGCGGTCCGCCCGGCGCCGGCTGTCCACCGGCAACGGCGTGACCTTCGCCCACCGGTAGAGCCGCGTGAAAGCCGGCGCCTCCCGATCCCACTTCGCCCCGCTGATTCGGCTTGGGTTGAGTGGCGAGTCACACCGAAATTCCCGGTACGCGCGCAAGTCGCTCCCGGTCGCCTGCCGCCACGGGATCCCACGTCTCCACAACCAAGTCAGCAACAGTCGGATATCCAGCGCGTAATTTCCGTCGAGTTTCCCGCTCCAGCGGATGGAATTCCGGAGAGAGTACGAATTCCAGCAGCTCGGAATCGACCGCGAAATCAGGCCGTGCAAAGACCGGATCACCCGGCTGAAGCCCCACCGCGGCCACAGCTGCCGGCAAGTCGCGGACCCCCAGCACCCCCTCCTCCGGGAGCGGCCCCCACCGCTCCGGATCTGGCACGAACACCAGCCACCACTCGTCCATCTGCCACCCCTGTGAGTCCCTTGAACTCACTCAATCATCAGGGAAGCACAGGTGGGGGTAATCGGGCTCCCCGGTGACTGTGAACTGGACCTTCCTGCACAGGCAGCCGCCGGACCGGGCAGCGGTGGAAGTGGGGGCGGGTGAGGTCATGAGGTGAACTCCTTCGGCACCAGGGTGGGTTCGGGGGCTTGCGGCGGGACGGTCCCTGCCGACTGGAGGGCGGCGGGCAGTGGCCAGGACAACTCGTTCGGCCCGCTGCCGGCGCTGACCCACTGGGTTCCGTCCGGTTCGAGGTGCAGCCGGTAGGAGGACGGTGTTCCGGCCGCCTGCCATCGGGTGGCGGTGTCCTGGATCTCCGCCCAGATGTCGCGAGGCCCGCAGACCGTGACCGTCCACGTCCCGGAGTCGTCCGGCCGGGCAGTGACCCACGACCCGCAGTCGGGGGCCCCGATGACCAGGTGGTCGGCAGCCCAGTTCCGTACGAGCCCGGGGTGCAGGTGGTCCAGGGCCAGCCACAGACCCCGCGCATCATTCAGCGGCGGGCCGATGTGCGTGGTGAGGGTGCTGCCCCCGTCCGCGGCCTCGATCCGTCCCCGCAGACCGGGCTTCAGGTAGAGCTGGCTCCAGCCGTGGCCCGCCCGGTGCCCGAGGCGCACCGCTTCCAGGCGGGCCCGGACGCGCCCGCTGCCGGTCCTGGTGAGGACGGCCAGGCCCGGCCAGGACGGCGAGGACGTCGACAAGGTCGCCAGCCCCAGCCCGTCGGCGGCCAGTTGCTGCTGCCAGGCATCGGGCACCCGGGTGACCGCGTACGACACGAAGATCCGGTCGTAGCCGGCGCCGGCGGGCCAGCCGTTCTGCCCGTTCCCCGTCACGGCTGTCGGGCGGTGGCCGAGCAACGCCAGCCGCTCGCGGGCGGCGGCGGTGACGTGCTCGTCCCGGTCCACGGTGACCACCCCGGCATCACCTGCGATCACGCACGCGACGGCCGCGGTCACTCCCGCACCGGTCCCGACATCCAGGACCCGCTGCCCCGGCCGCAGATCCAGTTGCTGGAGGCGCGCGACGGTCATGCCGGCCGTGCTGGACATCGCCGTCATCGACCCGCCCGACCGCGGGGTCGGCACCCGGCCCAGGACCGGCTCGCCGTCGTGCTGGACCAGCACGCTCTCTCCTCCGTACAGCAGCCCGAGCAGCTCCTGCCGGTCCGCGGGCACGGCCCAGTCGAGCAGGTCCCAGCGCGGCGGCGTCTCGTCCGGGCCGCTGCGCCTCACGTACGCCTGCGGCATCAGCACCTCCCGCCGCACCGCGAGGAAGGCGTCCCGGACCGGGCCCGCCCGGAGATGGCCGGCCGCTTCCAGCCCGGCGAGCATCTCCGCCCGCGCGACCCTCGCTCGCTCCTCAGGGGAAGTTTCGGTCCGGGCGGGCGGTACGAGGGGATCGGGCACGTACGACTCCTTGGGCAGGGGGACGGGGACTGCGGGCGGGAAGCGCGGGGCGGTCAGGTCCACCCGAGCTCGGTGTAGGGGCGACCGGCTCGGATGCCTTCGATCGCCGCGCGGGTGTAGGGGACGATCGGCTCGGGGAGGGCGTCGGCGGGCCACCAGCCCCAGGAGACGCAACGGTCCGGCTCCCGGACCTCGGGGGTTCCCGTCCACTGCCGGGCGCGGAAGACGAACCCGATTCTTGGTTGGTCTCCGGGCTTGTCGACCATGTGCACCACGTGGGCGAGCTCGACGTCGGCCGGGTCGATGAGCAGTCCGGCCTCTTCCTGCGCCTCGCGGACCAGGCAGGTCACCGCGGACTCCTGCTCGCAGTGCCCGGCGAGGAAGTGGTGGGTGCCGCCGGCGTACGCAGAGCCGGGGTGGCGCAGGCCGAGCAGCACCTCGCCGTCGCGTTCCAGATAGAGGTGAACGCCGACGATGTGCGGAACGCTGGTGCTGCCCGCCTTCGGCCTGTCCGGCCCGAGGGCTCCGCCCTGGGGCGCCGTCGTGCTGCGGGCGGCGTGCTGGGCGTGCCGGCGTACGAGCTCCAGGGTGGAGGGGCTCAGCCTCAGGCGCTCCGTGGCATCGGGGTGGAACCAGGCCAGCATCACGCCCTCGGTGAGCGGCAGTCGGGCGGGGTCGCCGTTCCACTGGGCGGTGAACACCTGCACCGGCACGGTCAGGCCGTTGGTGCCGGTGGCGAGCTCGACGGCGAACGGCTCCAGCCCAGCCGGCTCGAGCCCGGCTTCTTCTCGCAGTTCACGGCGGACGGTGTCGTCGAGCGAGGTGTCGCCGGGTTCGCGGCCGCCGCCGAGCAGCGCCCAGGCCCCGGGCTCCCAGATGCCGGGGATGTCGTCGCGTAGGTGCAGCAGGTAGCGGCCGTGCCCGTCGTGGATCAGCGCCGAGGCGTTGACCGGCTCGATGCGGCCGTCGAGCCCGGATGCGGTGAGCTTCGCCCGCAGCTGCGGGGCCGTGACCTTGTCGAAGGCGGCCCACTGTGGGGCCGAGACCTCCTCCGGCTGCACCGTGACCTTGACGTCCCTGTCCACCAGTTGGAAGACGAAGCGGAAGTCCCAGTGCTGGTGCGCGGCCTCGCCCTTGGCTGGGTTGGCGTCGATGTCGAAGAAGTCGATGTCGATGGGCAGGTCCCCGTAGGCGGCGGTGGCGCACAGGGCGCCGGGCGGGATGCCGGCCTCCTCGTGGATCTCGCGCAGCGCCGTCTCCAGCAGCCAGCGATCCGCGGCCTCGACGTGCCCGCCGGGTGCCAGCAGGAGCCCGAAAGTGTTGTGGTGGACGAGCAGCACCCGGCGATCCTGGTCGACGACGACCGCACTGCACGTGATGTGCCCCGGCATGGTCGAGCGGCTCGTGGGCTCGGCGTCTTCGTCCAGCAACCGCAACAGAGGTGTCAGCAAGGGAACTTCAGCCGGGTGCCTTTCCAGGTAGGCGGTGACGAGATCGCGGATGTGTGCGCGGGCGGGTGGCAAGAGGGCCTCACAGGTCGGTGGGACGGCGGGATGGAGGTGTCGGCGGAGCTCACGGGTGAGGGTCCGCTCCGGCGGCATCAGCGGGTGGACGTGTACCTCGGGCGAGGGCGGAGTCGTCGGGGGGAGGTGCGGGGACGGGCATCACGGTCAGGCGGCTGACCGGGGAGCGCCAGAGCACGATCACCGGCAAGACCAGCACCAGCGTCCCGACGGCCAGAGCGGTACGTGCCCCGAACGAAGTGGCTACGGGCCCGCCGGCCAGGGCCGCGAACGGCTTGCTCCCGGAGACCAGCCAGGTCGACGTCTGCTGCGCCCGCGCCTGCAGGTCAGGTGGGCAGATCTGCTGGCGCACCGACCGCTGGGTGGTACCTGCCACCGCCGCGGCGGCGAGCTGGAGGCCGCCCGCCGCGGCGAGGACGGCGAGCCAGACGGGCCCCGGCCGAGCGAACAGCAGGGGCACGCCCGCCACTGGGCAGGTCGCGAAGCCGGCGAGCAGGGTGGGGCCGGGGCCGAACCGGGCCACGATCCGCGGCGCTGCCAGGGCGCCGGCGAGCGCGCCGGTGCCGGAGACGCCCATCACGATCCCCAGGCCGGTTGGTCCCGCCTCGAGTGCGGTCAGCAGGTAGTACGCGAAGAGCGCGCCAGTCACACCGACGCCCACACCGGTCAGGGTCAGCGCGAGCACGAGGTCCCGGACCAGCGGAGTCCGCGCGGTGTAGGCCAGGCCTTCCCAGATCTCCCCGGTCAACCGGCGCCTGGGCCGCTCCTCGCCCGTTGCCGGCTGACCGGGCTCCGGAAGGCGGGCTGTGCAGCAGGCGGACACCAGGTATGACAGGGCGTCCAGCCAGAAGGCCTTGGCCGCGCCCGCGGCCGCGACGACCGCGGTGCCGAGGTAGGTTCCGGCCGTGTCCGCGGCCCCGAACGCGGCACCCACCCGGGCGTTGGCCCGGTGCAGCAGGGCGGGTTCGACGAGCTGCGGGACGATCGCGATGGCCGCCGCCTGGTGCAGCACGGTCACCGCACCTAGGACCAGCGCGACCGCGTACAGCACTGACATCGACAGCACCCCGGCCAGCGCCGTCACGGGAACCATCGTGACGACGATGGCCCCCGCCAGGTCCGTCCCCACCAGCAGAGCCCGTTTGGCGTACCGGTCGACGATGCCGCCGGCAGGGAGGGCCAGGAGGAAGGTCGGCAGGTGGGCCAGGGAGGCGAGCGCAGCGGCCTGCCCGGCCGTCGCATGCAGTTCGAGGACGGCCAGGGTGGGCAGCGCCACCAGGTGCACCGACGTCCCGACCAGGCCAGCGGACTCCCCTCCGAGGTACAACCGGAACCCCGTCCCAAGGACCGGTGCCCTCTTGCGGACGGAAGGCCGTGGGCGGGGCAGCGTCACCACAGGACGGCCTCCGTCAGTAGCCCGCCCGCGGGCAGGGCAGCGGCAACGGGGGCAGGCGGACGGCACTCGGTCTGCGAGTTGGTCTGCGGTCGGGCCTCGTCCCGTCCCGACGTCGGGCGGACGTTCGCCCCGCCAGCCTGTTCCTGGCGCGCGGCGGCGGTCATGCGTTGTCCTGGGGGTGCAGAGTGTCGTGGTCGCCGGCTGACTGGGTGGGGATCGTGGCATCGAAGGCTGAGGCCTGGACGAGGTAGGCGTCGCGGAAGTCTCCTGTGCCTGTAGCCGGGTCCATCAGTTCCTCCCAGGTGCCCGACTCGGCGACCCGGCCGTCCTTCAAGACGTGGATCAGGTCTGCATGGCGCACGGAGTGCAGGCGGTGGGTGATGAGCACGATCGTCTGCCCGGTGGTCGCGGCCAGCGCCCTGATCTGGTCGAAGACCCGCTGCTCCGCGACCGCGTCAAGGGCGCTGGTGGGCTCGTCCACGATCAGGATCTCGGCCTGCCGGTACTTGGCCCGCGCGATGCCGATGCGCTGCCACTGCCCGCCGGAGATCTGGTGCCCGCCGCGGTAGCCGCGAGCCAGCAGCGTGCCGAGCCCGCGAGGCAGGCCGCCCAGGACCTCGTCGGCACCGGAGAATCCGGAGGCCTCCTCGACCGCCCGGTCGTCGATGGCCTGACCGGGCTGGCCGATACCGACGTTCACCCGGAACGTGAAAGGCCAGTGATAGAAGTCCTGCGACATCAACGCGACGCGGCCGAAGACCTGGTCGCGGTCGGCATTTCGGGCGTCGACGTCGTCCCACCAGATCGTGCCACTGCCCTCGTCCGGAAGGTAGAGGCCGGCGAGGAGCCTGACCAGGGTGGACTTGCCGGAGCCGTTCTCGCCCACCAGCGCGATGATCTTCCCCGTCGGGAACGCCAGGGACACCTCGCGCAGCGTGGGCTCGGGCAGGGTCTGGCCGCTGCCCGGGTACGTGAAGGTGACCTTCTCGAACCGGATCTCCCGCAGCCGCTCGGGCAGCGGGTGCCCGCCCCTCGGGATGGCCCGGGTCTTCGCCTCCCGGCACAGCCGCTCGAAATCAGCGACGAACAAGGACTCCTGGTGTAGTTCGGTGACCTGGAGCACCAGGCTGTCGAGGCTGGCGGCGCCGGTGCGGATGGCCAGGACCGCCGTACCGGCGACGGCGAGTTCCATCGCGCCGCCCCACAGCAGGGCGCCCAGGGCGCCGTAGGTGAGGAGGGTGGCGAGACCGCCGGCGCCGTCGGCGGCGAGCCCGATCCGGGCGGCGCGCCGGGCCAGCCGGGTCTGCTCGCGCTCGCTGGTCTCGGCCATGGTCCGGAAGTGCCCGAGCAGGAACGGCCCGACGCCGTGGACGCGCACCTCCGCAGCGGCTTCCTTCTGGGTCAGCAGCTGGCCGAGCAGGTGCCCGGCGCGGGCGTGCTGGACGAAGGCGTGGAAGGAGATGTACCGCTGGCGGGAGATCATCAGCGAACTCCAGGCGCTCGGCAGGGTCATCAGGACCAGGAGCGGCAGCAGCACCGGGTGCAGGACGGTGAGCACGCCGGCCGCTGCGATCAGCGACACTGCGGAGTTCAGGGTGTTGGTGCAGTACCGGATCATCCGCCGGGCCGAGTCGGCGCCGTAGCGGGCCGCGTCCAACAGCCGGTGGAACTCGTCGTCCTCGATCGCCGACAGCTCCGTGCGGTGCACCAACGCGAGGTACTGCTCGGTGGCGACTCGCTGCACCTTCGGCTCCAGCGCCCCGGTGGCCGCCGTCGAGGCCGAGCGCAGGAGCGACGCGAAGAACGCCGTGATGGCCACGACCGCGAGCGCGGGCAGCGCCTGGGTCAGGCGCTCGTTGGTGCTGCCCGCCGCGAGGACGTGGCCGAGCACGCTGTTGACCGCGACCAGGCCGACCGCCTGCGCGACGCCCCGCCCGGCCTCCGAGGCCAAGACCACCCGCAGGGACCGTGCGTCGGCGAGGTGGGCGAGCCGCAGGCCGGTCCCCGCCAGACGCGGGAGCTGGCGCGCCATCGTCCAGAGCCCGAGCCCCAGCCAGGCGCCCTCGTGTTGGTCCCACCCGATGTCGTACGCCAGCTCGCCGCCGAAGAGCAGCCGCTCGGAATCCGACACCCCCGCGGCGCCGGATCCACTCGCCGAGTCCTTGCTCACGCAGCCCTCCCGAAAACCGTTCGTGAGCCGCGGCAGCAGGCAGATGCGGCGTCAACACGACTCCCATCCGCAGGGCGCAGGCCTGAGGCGGGCTCGCCGTGTTCGATTAATGGGAGGGTGTTGAGGTGTTTCGGTAGGAGATTCACGGGGTCCTCCGGATGGGCGCACGACTGGTACTGGTGCTCTAAGAACGGCTCCGATCCGGGTCCGTCACGGCCGAATTAGAGGCAAAAGGGGAACGAATGTTCTCGTCTGGCTGGGTGGGCTTGGCGCGTCTGGGTCTACGGCGTTGAAACTCGCTCGAACAGGGGCGTGTCACCCGGGCGGAGGATTGCCGACCGAGTACGTAAGCCAGACCGGCTCGGACACTTGGGCGACTCAGGGGGCCGACAGGCTGTCTCTGATCACGCGGTCGCTCCGATGCAGTGCCGCGTCCAAGGCACTACGCAGGCGCGCGGGCACGGCGCCGGAGCTCAGAGCACAAGCTGCGACGAGGTCGTGGCAGTCCTGGAGCTGTCTCGGGGCGGCGAGCTCGGTGAACAGCGAGTCGTCCAGGACCTCGCGGGCGGCGAAGCCGTCACGTGTACCGACGATGCCCCGGTGCAACTCGTTCGTGATGCGGTATGCGGCCGGGCTCGCGGGGGAGGTGATGGTGTCCAGGGCTGTGAGGCGCAGGCGGGTGTCGAAGACCGTCATGCCCTGCTCGGCGGGGACGGCGCGAAGCGCGGCTTCGAGTTCGTTCTCCTGGGTGCGGTTCAAGTCTGCGCGGGCACGGAGGCATAGGGCGTGGAGGCAGGCGGTGACGGCGTGTTCCCACGGCTCGCCGGCGGCGGTGTCGGCGATGAGTACGGCTGCGTGCTCGGTGTCGCCGCTGGTGAGGGCGGCGACGACGGCGATCTGTCGGCCGTCGAACATCCGCTTGCCGATGCCCTGGTGTTCGCGGGTGTGCGCGAGGGCTTCGGCCCACCGGCCGCTGCCGGTGAGGGTGCGTGAGCCGTCGGCGAGGAGGACTCGCCACAGCCAGGCGCGTACTTCCTGCCGGCCGTCTTCGGACTGGACCAGGGCGGGTGGGATGTGCACGTCGTCGAATTGGTCGGCGGTGCCGTTTGTGACGACGTCGAAGAGGCGCAGTAGACGGTTGCGTCCTTCGTCGGGGTGTCCGGCGCGGATCTGCAGGCGAGCCAGGTTGACGACGGGCTCGAGGGCCCGGATCGCGGCCGTGGCGGTGAGTGGGGGGGCGTGCAGGTAGGCGTCGGCGTGCTGGTGGCATAGCTGGCGGGCTAGATCGGGCAGTCCGACGTCGCTGGCGATCAGGGCGGCCTGGTTGTAGACGGCCGAGGCGAGTCCTTGGTCCGCGCGGGCGGCAGCGGTCTCGGAGAGAGTTGCGAGGGCCTGGACGCGGTCGGGGAGGGGAAGGCAGGCGGGCCGGAACCGTGAGACGAGGGGGAAGCGTCGGGCTAACTGGCCGTGCGGGTCCATGAAGTTCTCCGAGAGGTCGGCCCGACGTGTGGTGCCCGCTGCCGGAGATGGGGCAGCGGGCACCGCACGGTCATGGGCGTACGGTCAGTTGAAGTCGATGACGATCCGGTTCAGGGGCGTGTCGACGGCGAACTGGCCAGGACCTACCTTGGGGGCCGGCGCCTGGAGGGACTGGAGCTCGAAGCTGGCTTCCCGGCCGCGGTAGTTGTTGTCCCAGGTCCGGATGGCCTCAGCGACCTCGGTGGCGAGCTCGTCACTGCCGGGGCCGTGGCCGATGACGCCGAACTCCCACAGCTTGCCGCCCTCGTGGGTGGTCTGGTCTGAGAGGTGCCGGGCGAGGTAGGTCAGGGCACCCTTGTCGATCACCGCGGTGGAGGAGGGGTAGGGGTCCTCGGTGAGGGTGGTGCCCTTTGCAGCGGCCGGGAACAGCATCCTGATCAGGCCGGAGTCGAAGGAGCAGCTGACGAAGAGCTCCATCCACTCGGGAGATTCCATGGCGCGGACCGTCATCCCGGTCCACTCCTCGACCCGCGGTTCTTCGAGCACTCGGGTCAGCGCCTGGGCGTCGCTGGGCGTTCCGGCCGGCGCCTGCAGGCGTACGGTCCCGTCCGTGACGAGGGAGATGATCCGCCGGTCGTCGTCCGCGATGCCGCGGCGCAGGGGCATGAAGGTGTTCATCTTGCTGTCGAGGGAGACCCATCGGTCGCCTCGGCGTTCGTAGACGATGGAGCGGGAGACGCTGCCCTTGATGCGCTGGGGAACGACGAGCCGTCCGCCCGGGGCGAGTTGGTCGAGCCAGGCGTGGGGGATGCCGTGGGCGCCGACGGTGGCGATGATCCGGTCGTACGGCGCCCCGTCGGCGTAGCCGACGGCGCCGTCGCTGGTCAGGGCTTCGACGTTCGGGTACCCGGCGGCGGCCAGGTGCGCGCGGGCGCCGTCGACGAGGTCGTCGTCGACGTCGATGGTGGTGACGTGACCGGTGTCTCCGACGACGTGTGCGATGAGGGCGGCGTTGTACCCGGTGCCGGCGCCGAGTTCGAGGATGCGCTCGCCGGGCTGGGCGTCGAGCTGGTCGAGCATGAGGGCGACCACGCCGGGCTGGGAGGCGCAGGAGATGGACGTGCCGTCGGTGTCGTACTTCACGTGGACCGGCTGGTTGGCGTAGGCCTCCTGGAGCGAGGCGTCGGGCACGAACAGGTGCCGTGGCACGGTGCGCAGCGCGGTCTCGGCGGCCGGATTGGCGGCGTGGCCCTCCTGGCGGATCTGGTCGACGAGGGCGTTGCGGAGCTGTTCCGCGGTCGGGTCGGGGGTGGTGAGTGTGTCGGTGTTCACCGATCCGACGCTATCGGCGGGCGGGGTGCCGTTGGGGGTGGTTGCGGGGGTGTCACTCGCCCACTCGGAGACCCTTCAGAACCATCCGGAGTGGCAGAAGATCAAGACCATCCGCGGTGCCCTGAGCAACGTCTGGGAGGTGATGAGGGACAAGGCCGGCCCTGCCTGGGACAGCTTCCGTGCAGACGCCCGCGTCCAAGGGTGGTGGAGGACCACCTCGATCCGCGCCTGCGAGGCCATCTCGATCGCGGCCGCAGCACTGGCCAAGCGTCTCGGTCCCGCACTGCCCACCGCCGACGCCCTGCTGAAGCTCTCGGATGCCACCATCACCTACAGCACGGTGGCAACGGCGGCGGCAACGTCGACCACCCCACGGACCGCCGCCGCACCGGTCACGCCAACACCACCCATGCAGCGACTCGTCGACCAGCCCACCCCAAAGGCATACGCCACCCGAGACGACGCCCTACGGGCCGCCCACGAAGTCACCGAGCGGTTCCGGCACTGGATGCAGAGCCCCATGGGACAAGCGGTCGCCGAATCCACCCACCCGCGAGTGGCGGCATTCCGAGAGGCGTGGCGAAGCCTGCCGCCCGCGCGGGAGGCCGCATCCGGCCCGGCCGTCGGCGCGTACGGCAACGTGGCCGAGCGAGCACAGTCCCTGGTCAATCTTGCCGTACGGTCCGCCCGCCACGCACCGGCGGAAATCCAGGCCCCTCCAGGCCTTGGCGCAAGTGGCGGAGAACCACGCAGCCCGCCTCGCGGTGACCCTGCCCCCCCCCGGAACCGCGACCTCGGCACCGGCGCAGGCCGTGCCGCCGCTCCCTCCGCCCCGCCCGCACTGCCCGGACCTCCGTGTAGATCACTCAGGCGGTGAGGCGCTGGACCTGGGGGTCGAAACAAACGAGACCGAGTGTCCGGGCGAGATCTGCGGCAAACGCCGCTGCCTCCTGGTACCTGCTGAAGACCATGCCGAAGTAGAACAGCGGGCCGCTGGCGTTGTTAATCAACGGGCCGTCGGACCACGGGCTGGCGTCCTCGTCCTCTTCGTCGTCATCGGGACTCAGATCGGGCCAGCGTGCCACCAGCGCCTCGACGTACTGCCTGATCAAATGGGCCGGGCGAGTCTTCTGGCCCCCCATGTGCTGCATGTGCTCGCGGTAAAGGTCTTCGAAGACCGCCGTCGCCGCCGCATCGTCGGCGGGCCGGACGCCTTCCCAAACAGCCAAGTCGTAACTCATGGCCGCAGTGTGCTTGGCGCTACTGACAATCCCACTGGTGTTAATCCTCCAGTGCGAGCCGGGACGCGCTCAGCTGGAGGTCGCGTCGGGCCGGCTTCGCAGGCTCGATCGGCTACGACGTCGCAGGGGAGCGGACCTCCTTGCGGATGATCGCAGTCTTGGCTGCGAAGGCTTCCAGATCGAATTCGGTAGGGGGTTTGGTGAAGTCCACGGTCTGGGTGACGTCGACAACGGCTGATGCGTCCGCCCAGGAGCAGTCCGGACCCTAGGTCGTTCCGAATTGATCGGTCTCCTGAACGATGCGGCACGAGACAGGCTCAGAGAAGCCCTTGGGCGTGATCGTGCGGGGACCGATGATCACCGTGGACTGCGTGGGGACGCTGTTCCGGCCGTCGAGGTACTTCAGAAGCTCGTCTCGGGCCGTGACGGGGCTGAGGACGGTTCCGTACACGCCGGTCACTGCCAGTACGGGACCCGAAGTTTCCGGCTTTCGGTCGGCGGGACGATAGGTGGCGAACGCGGGGACCCCGTTCTCGATCTGACCGGAGAGGATCAACGGGATGTTCCGATCGGGCAGGGCGTGATCGGACTCCTCGAACGTTCCCTCAAGCACCACCTTGGGCATCTTCAAGCGGTACGGCCCCGAGAGGGGGACAGCCTGTGCCGGACCGCTCGCCCATGGGCCTTCGCCTTCTTTACCGTTGCCACAGCCGGCGAGCGCCACCATGGCCATCGCAACCGCCACCGAACCGATATACCGATTCATGTCTCTTCCCCCAGTAGACAGCCGAACATGATCACTTTGCCACGAGGTGGAACCACGAGAGAACGGGGCCAGGTTCGGACCGCTCTTCGTTAGCTATGCCTGGAGACGGAGGCAGGGCTGAGGTTGGATGACCAGATGGAACGTATCGAGGTTGAGCTGTTCACAGAGCCAGGGAACGGCGCGGTCGTCCGCCTGCCCTTGCGAAATTTTCCGGGTGTCCTGATCCAGGGAGACTCCCTGTCGATCATCCGCGCAGATGTCGCCGAGATCGTGGAAGCCTGCGACCGCGGGGACGCGGATGAAGCACGCGAGGCGGCGACCATCCTCCTCTCCAGCCTTGACGAGCTGCTGGCCCGCTACACGGATGCTCTGAAGGCGCACGACATACCCACTCCCTTCTACGTGGGTCCCTGACCGCCCAGCTGCAGCAGCCCGCCGCTCCTGCGTGCGGCACCTGGACCGTTCCGTCAGGAGTTCACGTCGCCATGAAGGTGGAGATGCTCAAGGACGTCCTGCCCCCGGCTTGGACGCCGTGGTGCAACAAGTGTTCGCGGAGGGCATGATGATTGACGTGCCTGGCTGCAGGCCGCCCGGAGCCGTCGGCATCACCAGCGCCTGCCCGAGCGTCAGGTCGATCGGCACCGGCGCCGGCGGGTGGTTCCGCGGTGGCGCCGGGGCACGCCGGGCAGCGGACGAGCCTCACCCGGCCTCAGCCACCGTTCGGGTAGGCCAGGAGCCGACCGTCAACGAGGACCAGGCCGAAGTACTCGTTGACCGCGACCGGCGCGGCCTCCGGCCGCGTGGGCATGTCCTTCCCCGTCAGCGCATCCAGGGTTACTGCCTCCTTGGATACCTTGCCATACACGCGGCCGTGCCAGGCCGTGGTGACCGTGGGGGCGATGCGTCCGGATCCCATTCGCAGGTCCCAGATCTGGCTGCCGGAGGCCGCATCCAGAGCGACGACCGAGAAGCCGTCCACGCAGACCAGGGTCGCCGCGGCGTCGTGCATGCAGCTCATCCCACGCATCTGCGGTCCCAGGCTCTGGCGGACTTGCCCTGAGTCGCCGACGAGGAGGTCGTCGAAGCGGGTGGGTCCCAGGTAGCCCCGGACCCGGGTGAGGGAAGGGCCTGCCGGCTGTACGGAGACATCAGTACTGGGTTCGCCGCGCCATCGCTCGGTGCCGCGGCCGACCTCCCATCCGGCAATGACCTGCTTGTCGCTCTCGGCCGGGGCCAGTCCCACGGCCGTGCCGGCGGCCACGGCCCCGATGACGACGTCCGGTAGCGTCCACCGCAGCTGATGGGTGGTGAGATCGATGCCGTACGAGACGGAGTACTGCTCGTTGTACACGCTGAACACCGCCACGCCGGCGTGCGCCCCGACCCCGGATACCTTCACGGCATCGTCAAATTGCTGTCCCTCGTTCGACGCGCATCCCGCCGTACCGAAGGCGGCCAGGAGCGCCACGAGTGCTAACCGTCGCCGGACCTGTTGCATGTCTACTCCTTGTCCTGCGCCCGCACACCGATGATCTTGTGGCAGCATCGCACGCCCCGCGCCGTCGGAGACCGGCTTTGCCAGGGCGCCCTCCATTGACCCCGGTCGGTGGTCGGCTATGCCCCCAGGTGTGGGGGACGGGGGGTATCCGTCGGAGGCGTCGCGGCGCGCGGTGTCGAGGCCGCCGCCTGTGGTGCTCGTTGGCCGCTGGTGGCTGAGCCAGGCTGGGTCGCTGCGAGACGTGTGGAGTTGGCATGGGCTGCCTGGGCAACGGCCTGCAGGGTTTTCACATCTGCCGGATCGAAGCGGTTCGCCATCACAGCGGCGGTAGCCGCCGCCTGGGCCCGCTCGGCCACGGCCCGGTACGGTGTCGCGGCCGAGCCAGGACCGTGAGGCAGGTCGTGCGGGGGCAGCTGCTGCCACGCCTCACGCAGGGCGTTGATCCGTGGGTGGCTGGAGGAAGCCAGCTCTCGGCCCATGTTGCTCTGCATCCATGTCCGGAAGGACCGGGTGACCTCCTCGCCTGCCTGTCGCGCGGCTGAGAGCGTGGCGTATGCGGTCGGAGCGGCGCGGTCGGCATCGGTCTGGTCCGGTACTGGGTGGCGAGACTCTGCCTCCGCAGTGGGGACATGACGTTCAGTCCGGACGCCAGGTGCCGGAGGCTCTGACGATTCTGAGGAGAGGGCAGCCGTAGCCGTGCTGGCTGCATTGGCTTCGCCGGGCCGAGCCGGCTGGAGTTGTTGTGCGGCGGATGGAGTCAGCAGAGAGGCGGCCTGTTGTTCGATCAAGGTGAGCCGCTCGGGCCATTCGGGTCCCTGACCGCCGATCGCCCCGCGGAGCCGTTTCTGCGTGGCGACGAACGCTTCGCTCTCGATGACCGTCCAGGGCCGGTTTCGCTCGGTCTCGAGGGCCTCCCGTAGTGCCGCCGGGGTTGCCCAGTCGCCGCCGGCCACGGTGTTGCTGTATCGCGGCTTGCTCTCGCCACGCCGGTAGACGCCGACCAGGTCGACCAGCACACCGTCGTCGATGCCCTCGGCCAGATCGAGGATGCCGCGGTAGGACTCGTCGGCGTTGGCCTGCACGGTGAGCCGTCCCTGCCCCCGGTCGGCCAGCTGCTCGAAGTAGCGGCTGACGATGCCCTGGTTGCTCATGGCTTGCGGGACGCCCATGAACAGGGCTTCCAGGCGCGCCCCTGACTGCCGGTAGGCCAGCATCTTGTCTTCCACGGCCGACGCCTTCTGGGAGGTTTCCTGGATGATCGCGTGCAGCTTGTTGGCGCGGGCGTACTCTTCGGCCTGTGCCATCCACGCGCGACCGTCGGCCCGGGTGTAGGCGGCCATGAGGGTGTCGTCCTGCGCCATCAGGGTGTCGTACGCAGGGTGGTAGGGCTTGTAGAGGTCGCTGTCGACATCGACGAAGCCACCGTGCTGATTGAGGACGTTGGCGACCATCTCGGTCACCCGACTCTTGCCGGCGCCGGGCTGTCCGACCAGGAAGACCACTGTGGGCTTCTGCTGGGGTGCGCGCCCTTCCAGTAGCTCCGGGACAATCTCCTCTTGGAAGATCTGCCGGTTCTCCTCCGGGGTTAACCGGTATCGCTCAACCTCGGCAGGGTCGATCACGCTCTGCCTTCCCGGACGTCGCGAGCGACCTGCGCGTAGTGCCTGCGGGCCTCGGCGATCTGCTCGCGGTCGTTCGAACACAAACCCTCACGCTCCCGGGCCAGCTGAGAACGTGCGGCGCGAGCACGCCGGATCACTTCCTGGTCGGGGTTGGCCTTGGCCTTCTCTGCGGCGATCCGGGCGCTGTAGGCGCCGACAGCACCGTTCACCGCTTCGATGGCTGCTTCATAGGCCGCCGTCTCTTCGTTCGACCAGTCGTGTTGCTCCAGCTGGTGCGTGATGGAGATGCCGTTCTCGGGGCCGGTCATCTACTTCCCTTCTTGATGGATGAGGGTGTGACTTCGCCCGTAGGCTCCGCGTCAGCGCGCCGCACAGTGCGCCCACCGAACGCCTCAGCCGTCAGGAAGCGGCGCGCGGTGCCGTCCGCCAGCTGCTCGAAGGCGGCACGGAAGACGGGCAGGTCCTCGCCGCCCATCGTGTAGGCGATGGCCTTCTGCCAGGACGGGTGGTCGGGGTCGTACTGGGGGGAGATGGGAGCCGGGGTTCCCTCGGGCCACCAGCCCATGCGTACGCCCCTCGGCACCGCTCGGGACAGTGCGATGGTCGGCCCGCGCAGTTCACCCTGGAAGTAATCGCGCAGCTCCTGAGCGGGCTTGGTCCCGTTGGCCTGCACGACGAGTTCGGCGAACTGACGTGCGTTGGCCGGCAGGGACGTCAGGTACCGCACCGCCCGCTCGACGCCCCACTCGGTACCGGCGGCGAGGACCAGCTCGTGGCGGTGGTCCTCGATGAGCGCAAGGAACTTCCGCTCGAACTCCGGGGAGGCGCCCTCGATGGTGATCTTCACGACGCCTCCCGGTGAATTCTCGCCCGGTTCTGCTTGTTCTGCATGCACCCAGCATGCCCGAGGGCAGCTTCTCTCGTCTGGAGCCTCGGAGACTCTGGCCGGAATCTGCACATGATCGCCGGAACCGGTGTGCGGCCTGTGTTGCAGGTGTTGTCCGCGTACTCATCAGAGTGCTCACCACACCTACAGCTGGCACACGCTGCACCCCCACTGGATGTTAGCCGTCACTGAAAATGCTGACATGTCTGGTAATTGGGGTGCCGATGAGTGAGAACGGGATCGCCCCGCTGGGCTGGCCCCAGCGGGGTGACGGTGGGCGAGGTGTCGGTCTCTTCGGCAAGGTGGCGGGAGGTCCAGGGCTGTTGCGAAAGTGGATCTTGGTCGCAAATGATCACTTTTTGTGAGGCGTGGTGATCTGACGAACGGCCAGTGGCCTGGCTGTAACCGTTGGCTTCGCAGATGCCTCAGTGAGCCTCGCTCGTCTCATCAATTATCGAATGCCTGGGCGACGGCAAGGCTGTCTTCGTAGACATGGTGTCGGGTGACAAGGCCGTCTTCGACGGTGAGGTGCAAGGCGCACCGGGCACGATAAGCGCGTCCGGTGGAGCGGGCGGTCTGACGGATTTCGCCTAGCACGACCGCGTCGTGGCCGTCGACGAGGACGCGCTCGATCTTGGTCGCCGCCTGCCCAGGCACGTGGTGCTCGGCGAGGTCGCGGTAGTGGGCGGCGTCGGCGCGGGTGGAACGGTGCCGGATCCATGGGGTGGCGGTTCGACCGTGCTCGGCATCCGGCCAGTCCAGCTTCCAGTCGCCCTGCTCGGCATACATCTCTGCGATGTGCTCGGGATCGTGGCCCTCGCCGATCCGGCGTAACAGCTCGTCCACGACAGCGCGAGTGGTCACGGGTGCGGCTATGGACATGACTCATCACTCCGATCCGAATCCGCATCCGACTGACGCGGTGAGGTCGACATTCTTGCCAGCGCCGACAGAACGGCGCCATTACCTCCCAGGTAAAACGGGGAGAAGCGCCAAGATCCACTTTCGTAACAGGTCGCGCTGGCATCGGTCAGGGCGTCCGGGTGGCGCTCCGGCGGGGCTGGGGGATCGGCCGTGGAGGTTCCGGGGCGGCAGCGCCGACGCGGAGAGTCGCGATGTACTTGGTGAACACGGCGCGACTGCCGGGGCAGCCGCGTTCCGGATCTCGCGGAAGAGGGTGGCGGCGTTGGTGGCGCCGCCGCAGTAGCGGTGTTGCAGGCTGCGCGGAGAAGCGGGCTTCCTCGGTTTGGAAGTCCTTCATGTCCTCGAACAGGTCCACGGGCACTCGAAGCTGGGCAGGCTCTCACTCTCATCGTCAGCCACGTCGAGCTGCCTTCCGCTCCCCGTCGAATGGCCCGAATAGCGGCAGGCCACCCCAGGCCCTCGTGGACCGCCCCGCGGACCCCCTGCTCGTCGACTGCCGTACCGCGATCGATCCCGAGCCCTGGCGCTGGGCGGGCTGGATCGTCCACCAGCTCGGACGCCCTGGCAAGTAGAACAGCGGAGGCCACTCGGTCGCCGCCTTCCCTCGCACCCTGCGAAGCTGCCGCTCGTACCGCCCGAGCGTCGGGGCCGCCGGTCGTGTCGGGCGGTCCCGACACGACGGCTGAGGACTACGCGGCGGAGCCTGGCCCTCGTGGGGACGCCCTCATCGGCGCATTCCCGGGCGGCGCCCCACCACCAGGTCGATCGGCACGTGCGCCCGCGGGAGGTCGCGCGGCGGGCCCTGGGTCGGCTGCGCGGTCACCCACTTCTGCTCCTGGGCGATCGTCCGGTGAGCGGCAGCATCCAACGCGGCCCGCGGCACGGCGGTACCCGCGCTCTGCGCGACCGAGAGCAGAGCGGCCGCGCTCTTCTGTTCGGCACCCATCACCGCTGAGTAGGCCACGGTCAGCGCCTCGAGCTGGCGGGGATGTACGGGGTAGAAGCGCCGGGCCTCGTCCAGGTCGGCAGGCCGGTAGCGGTCGGCGTTGGTCACCAGCCCGGCCCGCCGGGCCGCCCATGGGGCGGCGGCCGCCATCTGCCACCCGGTGGCAGACAGACGGTAGGTCGAGACCGCCAGACGGCCCACTCCGCCGGAGTCCGAGAGGACATCGACCGCCGGCCGGGTTGCCCCCGGTGGCTGTTCAGGCGTCCACTGCGGACCGAACACCAGCTGGCCCAGCCGCACGACGCTGGTACGGGAGATCACCGCAGCGGGGTGAGGGTCGACCGAGGGCATCTTGGCGACCTTCCCCTGCCGGACCTGCGGATAGCCCGGCGGCGGCACGGGAGGGTGTTCCCGGGGATCGCCCGGGTCGGCGATGTGTTCCCAGACCGCGGCTGCCGCCTTCCAGGCATGGGACGACTCCCGCAGTGCCGCTGCCGCGCTCTTGAGACCGTCCCGTACCGGCCCCTCCTCCAAGTTCTCGGACACGTGCAGCAGCGCTCGCCCTGCGAGCAGTCGGCCCAGGCCGTTCCAGCGGGACATCTGCTTCAGGTCGGAGCCGCTCAGCCGATGGTCGGATCGGTCGTGCAGGGCAACGTAGGCGGCCCGGGAGAGCCGCTCGCAGTCGTCGGCGAGATGAGCGGTGACAGCCCTGGTGGGGTCGGCCGCCGTGGCCTGCACAGGCTCGACGGGCAGCGCCGCCGGAAAGGCGGCCAAAGCATGGTCGGCATCCCTGGCCGTCGCCCGGGCGTAGACGGACGCGTGATCGAGGGATGTCCTGGCCTTGGCAAAGGCATCGACGGCGCCGGGGTGTTCAGCCCCTTGGGCCAGACGGTGCACGACCTGGCCGGCCGCCCGGGCGATTTCGGAGTAGCGGTGGGCGAGGTAGTCGAAGGCGGTCTGGTGCCGCACGAGGTAGGCGTACGGAGTCAGCGGAGCACGGTCGGGGCTGAGATGGCCGTTGATCATGTCACGGACGGCGCCCACGGCCTGCACGGCGGAGGTGATCCGCCCGTCGGCCCGCACGCCGTCGGCCTCGCGGGGTGACAGATATCTGCGAGCGGTCACCAGATGCTCCCGGGCCTGCCCGATGCAGTCGTCGAGGTTCCGCTCGGCGACCGTCAGGGGCCGCTCCTCAGCCGTGGCAACGGGGGTGTATGCCTGAGGTCCGAGACTCTTCTGTACCTGTAACAGCAGGCTGTCGACCGCTCCGGCCAAAGCGGCGCGATCGACGGCCGAGTCGGGCGCGAGCGGTCCCCTGGCCACATCGGTCAGGCTATCGACCGCGACGTCGAACAGCTCCCCGAGTGTCGTCATGAACGCTCCCTGACCGCGGTCAGCGCCGCGGCCGCGCCGACAGCCAGATCGGCGACCTGAAGCAGGCGGCGCGCGGAGTCCTCGTCAGCGGCTGCGGTCGACGACAAGCGCGTCAGTGCCGCGCCGACATGCTCCAGCAGGCGCACGTACGGGACGAGGGCGGCCGCTCCGGGTGCCAGAGGCGGCGCCTGCACCGTCCGCCCGGTCTCCGGCAGCGGAAGCCTGTCCCGCCCTTCGGAACACTTCTGCGCGGCGATCATCGCCTGCAGCTCGTCGCTGTCCTCGTCGGTGATGCCGTCGCACAACGCGGTGCTCGTGCTCAGGATGTCCCACGCCGCCGCGAGAACCGCATCCGGGTCCTCGGCATCCAACTGCGCGTCGAGCCCCAGCAACGCCGGTGTAGTCATCAACATCCCCTCCTTCGTATCGGAACAGGGTGATCGTCCCATTCATGGCACGACTGACGATCCGCCCTGTGGACAGGCCCCGCCCTGTGGACAACGACCGGGCGGGGCGACCCCCGCTCATCCGGTGGCCGTACACCTGCCACCCCTGGGACGATGGTGCGCCCATTTGATGGGGTGTGAGATTCTTGCTCTTGATCATTTAGTGGGGGCGGGGCGCGTCGGTCCGCCGGAATCAGGGGAGGACGCCATGAGGACGTCTCTACGACTGGTCCTGCTCACGGCTGCCCTTGCGGTCGTCACGGGCTGTGGCTCACCCCAAGGCGGAAAGCCCGCAGAACCGTCCGCCCCGCCTTCCGCCCCGGGCCGCCCGACGGCGGATGCGAAGGGACCGGTCCGTACGCCGCACGACCCTCCCGGCTGGTTCGACGCCCGGGGCGCGGTCGCGCTGCCCCGGGAAGCGACCGAAGGCCGCGTGAGCATGGGCGGCACCCTGATGAGTGATCTGTCGGTGGCACTGCACCGGACCTCCGCGTACATCGCCACCTCCGAGGAGCTGCAGACGGTGGACCTGACCACCGGGGAGGTACGCGCGACCGCCAGGCCAAGAGGAAGCGCGAAGAGCAGCGACGTCACCAAGCCAGTCGCGCCGCTGGTCGTGGCCGGCGCCGGCAGCACTTCGGTTCTCGCGCCGTTCCTGGTCACCGAGGCCGGATCCGGGACGCAGTCCGCGTCGACGGTGCTGGACGTCGTCTCGGTCTCCGCGCAGTCCGGCGAGGAGGAATGGCATACGACGATCAGGCTTCCCCAGTGGGCGCACACCGGCCTCAGGGTGCAACCGGCCGTCGTCGCTGCCGGGGACGGTGTCGTGGTGGTGACGGTGAAGAGCGCGTACGAGGTGGTCTCATACGGAATTGACCTGGCCACCCACCAGCTGCGGTGGACGGCGCCCGGCGTGACTGCCGGAGCGGTTGCGGCCGGTAGCGCCGTGGGCTGGGCCACCGAAGGCCAGTACAGCGCGGCAGTCGGCCTTGCCCTCACAGACGGCAAGGAGAAGTGGCGGGGCACTCCGAGCTGGAACGTGGACCTCGACCCCGCAGGCCCTTCCGTCGTCCGCACCTACGCGCAGGGCACCTCCGGGGGCAAGGGCTATGACCGACTGGTGAAGGCCGACACCGGGGAGGAGGTGGCCGACCTGTCCGGCGCCGGCCTGCGCGGTGCCAGGTGCTCCCACGACGCGTCGGAGACACTGGTCTGCTCCAACGGGTCTGTCATCACCGGCATCGACACCACGACCGGAAGGGTCCTGTGGACCTTGAAGGACGGCCAGGAAGACGGGCGGAATGCCCCTGAGATCAGCTCCGTCTGGCACGGAAGGGTCTACGCCAAGAGCGAGAACGGACCCGTCGCACTCGACGCCCGCACCGGCCGCGACGTACCCACCAGGCCCGAGGCGGCGCCGGTCCTCGTCAACGAGTTCGGCGGCCTGGTCCTCGACAACGGCCTCCAGAGCTATCCGGCCGGAGGCTGACTCCGGTAGTCCATGGTCGGGCGACCGGATCCCGACCGAGTCCCGGCCGAGGGGCGGGTGCCCGCCCGGAGGCTGTTACAACCCGTGCCCGCCCGGCGGGTGCCGGTGATATCACCGGCATACCTGTCCCACATTCCGTACCCCCCGACCCCGAGGGAACACACCAGCATGCCCGCGCCCTACGCCACCACCGTCACCTTCACCACCGCCACAGGCGAGCACAACATGACCCGCGCACAGGTCGAAGCCGCCGCGTCACGCCTGACCCCCGCCCATGGCAACACCGCCCTGGACTACTCCTGGTACGCCCTCGCCGGAACCGGCCTCCACTACGTCGGCGCGCTGGTGAAGGAAGCCAGCAACGTGGACGTGAAGGTGGGCGAAGCCCGCACCCTGCTGCATGACCTCGGCTTCCAGATCATGGCGTTCATGTTCACGCGGGAATCGGTATCGGCCCCCCACCCCTGCCACCAGTAGCCGCAGGCCGTACCGTCACGCACAACGGGGCTCCCCCTCCCACGCGTTGGATGGGAGGGGGAGCCCCGTTGTTGTGCGTACTGCCTCCAGGCTGAAGGCAATGAGGCAGTCGACGGACAGGCGGGCCAGGACGGCGGCTTCCCGAGCGGTGATCTCCTGGCCCAGGCCGTGCCCGATCTTGACGGCCGCGACCCCGGCCGGGCCGGTGGCCTTCCACACGCGGACCCGCAGCGGTCGGTGACCTCACCAGGAGACCACCGGCGCCGGCGCGGGCGACCCCGACCGTCCAGGTGATCGGAGCGCCGCAGTGCGCGGCAGCGGCGGGCAGGTGGGCGGGGGCGGGAATGGGCGGCGGGGTGGCCACGGCAGGGGATCCGATCGTGAGGGTGCTCGGATGGCTGGCGATCGCTCCTGGACAATGGCCGGGAGCGTCAGGCCCTGATACGGGACATCGAGAAGGTGACGGCGTGAGCCGCCGAGCCCGTTCCCGGTTACCGCGGGACCGGGTCGAGACAGTGCTGGCGGGCGTGTGGGCGGCCGGCCCTGCCGTTGCGCCGCCCGCCCCACCTTGTAGAGCCCCCGGCCCGCAGCCCCCGCCTTCCCCGCGTACCGGGGGTGGCGGGCCGGACACAGACGGCCCCGCGCCCCGGGGACGACCGCCGACCGACCGTCCCCCATGGCAACGGCACCCCCGGGCCGTGGGGCCCACCAGCCAAGGAGTGATCGCGTGTCCGCGTCCACCTTCGAACGCCGGCCGTTGCCTCTGCTCACCACCGAGCAGATCGGCACGCTGAAGCCGGAACTGGCCGAGGGCATCGAAGGTGCCTGCTCGATTGCTCGTACTGTGTGCGGCACCTGTTCGACAACTTCGCCCCTCACCTGTCGGGGGCAGGGCGTCGATCCCGACGCACGGGTCCGCTACCGGACGGACCGGGACCGTCATCCACGCGCCGCTGCGCACCATCTGGAACTTCACCGAGGCCAAGGGCGGTGTCCTCGTACGCACGGAAGAGACCCACACCGGCGCGCAGGTCGACGCAGGCGTTCCCACCGCGACCAAGATCCTGCGCGACGGCCTCGAAACAGGGCTGCGTGACCTGAAGGCAGCCGCGGAAGCCGGTACCCAGGACCGCCGGAACCGACAGACCGGCGACACCCCGCCGAACAGGCCTGCTGATCGGAGGGTTATAGCGTGACCGGATGAGGAGCGACGTATATCGGGACGTGGGCGAGGCCGCCTGGTCGTGGGTGCTGGACCACGTGCGCGAGGCCGAGGGCCCATGGCTCGTGCAGGCGGTGGTGGAGGGCGGTCCGGAAACCGTGTCGCCGCCACAGGACCGCGATTCGCTGTACGCGGGGATCGCCGGCTTGGCCCCGGTGCTGGCCGAGATCGCGCAGTACCGGGAGCTGAGCGCGCGAGAAGCGGCACTGGCGACCGGCATCGTGACCAGGCTGTCGGCACAGGCCGGGCAGCGAACGGAACCCTCGCTGTACGACGGCCTCGCAGGCGACGCGACGGCGCTCAGACTGCTCGCCCCGGGCGAGGAAGCGGTGGCACTGCGGCGGCTGGCCGCCCTGGCGACCGGCGACGGATGGAAGACCACCCTCGATTTCGAACCGGGCTCCGACGCGCCCCTCACCGACGTCATCATGGGGACCGCGGGCGTCGTGATGACGGCGGTCTGGGCGAAGAGCGAGTTCGCAGAGGCGATCGCGACGACGGGAGGCGAGGCGCTGCTGCGGGCGGCGGACCGTACGGAAGCGGGCCTCGACTGGGGCATGACGCCGGGGAGGCCGTCGAGGGCACCGAACTACTCGCACGGAACCGCCGGCATCGCGGCCGCACTGGCGGTCGCGGGCACCGCCCTGGACCGTCAGGACTTCATCGAGGCCGCGGTGGAAGGCGCCCGGCACGTCCTCTCGGTGGGGTCCTTGGAAGACGCCGGTTTCGTCGTCCCGCACACGATCCCGCCGTCGAAACGGGAGGTGGAACCGGTGACGTACACGTGGTGCCACGGCCCGGCGGGCACCTCGCACCTGTTCACCGCACTGGCGCACGCAGGGGTCGCCGAGGTGGCGGGCCATGACGTCGACGAACTGCGGCACCGCTGTATGACCTCGATCCTCACGTCGGGCCTGCCGCAACGCCTCCGTCCCGGCTTCTGGGACAACGACGGCCGCTGCTGCGGAACGGCAGGCGTCGGAGACGTCCTGCTGGACGCCGCCCAGGACTGCCGTGCGCCGCAACGGAGGCAGACCCTGCTGCGGGCCGCGCACCGGATGGGCGATGCGCTGGTCGACCGGGTCATCAGGGATGATGCGGGCGCCCGTTGGCGCTTTCTGGAACACCGCGAGGACCCGCCGCTGCTGCCGCCCCAGACGACGTGGATGCAGGGCGCGGCAGGCATCGCGGCCTACCTTCTGCGCCTCGCTCGGTACGGCGAGAGCGGCCCCGACGCCCCGGTCGTGGACCGCCCGGACCAGTGGTGGGCCGTGCCGGCGCACCTGCGGAGTACTCGCACGGACTCATGAGCGGATTCACTTCCGATACACGGCCCAACGGCTCGGCCGTGGCTGCCGCAGGCATCGGAGGCGCTGGCCCGGGATCTGGCGGAACGCACGCAGCGGCTGCTGGACGGGCGGGGCATCGCCGAAAGGTCCCGGCACGAACTCACCACCGTGCATTACGTTCTTCGTGGTCGCACCTGGGAGCGGAGGTCACCCCATGGCAGACGAGACGGCGAGGGGTACGGCCGGGTTCATCTTCGAGATGGGCGTCATGAAGCAGGCCAAGCGGACCGGGTGGTGGTTCACCGGCAACAACAACCCCGAGTCGATCGCCGACCACTCGTTTCGTGTCGGGATCATCGGCTCCGTCCTGGCCATGATGGAAGGCGTCGATCCGGCGAAGGTTGCCCTGATGTGCCTCTTCCACGACACGCAGGAGACCCGGATCGGGGACATCCCGCACATCGGCCGCCGCTACATCGACGTCGCCGGCAACGAGACCGTCACCGCCGACCAGGTAGCGCGCGCCCACCCGGCGGTCAAGGCCGGTGTGCAGCGGGTGGTGGCGGAGTACGAGGCCAACGACACCCCGGAGGCGATCGTGGCGAAGGACGCGGACAAGCTGGAGTGTCTGGTGCAGGCGGTGGAGTACCGGGCCCAGGGCAACACGCTCGTTCAGGACTGGATCGACACATCCCTGAACAGCCTCAAGTCGGCGTCCGCGAGGGAACTGGCCGAGGCCGCGCTCACGATGTCCCCGCTGGAGTGGCGGCAGACCTTCCTGGGCTGAGCCCGGAAACGACGAAGCCCCCGCGGACCGGCGGTGTGCCGGAGCGGGGGCCTCTGCACCAGGAGGCGTGTTGGTCGATGCCCGATTCGATCCGCCTTGATCGAGGTCTCGCAGCTGTGCAGCCACCGCCACGAGGAAGCCGTGGGCCTATGGGCGTGCGCCACGCCCGCACCGGACGCGACGTACCCACCACGCCCGAGGCGGCGCCGGTCCTCGTCAACGAGTTCGGCGGCCCGGTCCTCGACAACGGTCTCCAGAGCTATCCGGTCGGAGGCTGACGACGACCGTCCATCCAACGCGGCACCGGATCAGGCTTGAGTCGGCAGATCGGCAGATCGGCAGATCGGCAGATCGGCAGCATTGGCTGGCCAGGTGTATGCCGCGAGGTTCCACAGACGCCTGACCAGCCGAAAGGTTGCCCCGGGTCGATCTTCCTTTACGAAAATCGTGAGGGTTATTCTTCGGTTGCTCAAGTACTCGAGCAGTTCTCGGAGTTTTCTCCGTGAGGGAACGCGTTCACGGGACGTGCCCGTCAAAGCCCCCGGCAGTCGGCTCCAGCCACGGCACCGCACAGCTTCCTGACCGGACCGGATCCCCGATTCAGGCCCGTACGCGTTGCCTTGTCCGTCCCACGACTGTCCCAGGAGAGACTGTGTCCCGCATGCACCACCGGCACGTGAACCGGGTGGCGGCCTGCACCGCTCTTGCGCTCAGCGCGGGGCTTGTGTCGGCTGCCCCGGTGTCCGCCACCGATTCCCCGGCCGCGGGCCACTACGCCGCCGCCCGCGCCAAGGCACGCTTCGACCTCGACGGCGACGGGCGCAGCGACCGGCTGTACCGCTCGGCGCTGACCGGCAAGCTGACCGTCATCCTGTCCAAGACGGGCACCTCCGCGCCGTTCAGCGTGGGCGCCGACGACCTCGACGGCAGTGTCGCCAAGGAGATACTTCCCGCAGACAGCTACCCGGGCACCGCGGGTGCGAAGCTCCTGACCTTGCGCTCCGACGGGCAGCTCCGCCTGACCACTGCCCTGAGCACCACGGACACCAGCAAGTACACCCTCTGGACGGGAACCGGCTGGCAGATCTACAACAAGGTGCTCGCACCCGGCGATCTGACCAAGGACGGCCGCCAGGACCTGCTGGCCCGCACCCCGGGCGGCACCCTCTACCTGTACTCCGGTACCGGCAACGCCGACGTGTACAAGGGCGGCCCGTTCAAGGCGCGCGTCAAGGTCGGCGACGGCTGGCAGGCGTACGACCAGCTCGTCGGCACGAATGACCTCGACGGCGACACCATCGCCGACCTCGTGGCCAGGACGCTCTCGGGCGACCTCTACTTCTACAAGGGGACGGGCTCGGCCACGGCGCCGTTCAAGACCCGCGTCAAGGTCGGCGGCGGCTGGAACGTCTACAACCAGATCATCGGTACCGACGACGTCAACAACGACGGCAAGGCCGACCTGCTGGCCCGCACCTACGACGGTGCGTTCTACAAGTACCTCTCCACCGGCGGCGGCAAGTTCGCGGCCCGGACGTACGACAGTGGCGGCGGCCAGAATATCTCCCACTACATCAACCAGGGCGGGGTGCCGGACTACGGAAAGCACGGTCTCTTCGCCGTCGACAAGGGCTTCACCGCCTTCACGTACGGCACGCTGGCCAACGGCAAGCTGACCGCGGCCCGGCAGTACGGCCCCGCCGGCGTCTACGACCAGCACTGGAGGCTGACCTACGTCTCCACGCTGGGTGAGAACGACAAAGCATGCCTGATGGAATCCGGCCCGCAGAACCTGTACTGCGACGGCGTGGGCGACCTCTCCACGAGCCCGGCCTTCTACCAGTACTGGGAGTCACTCTCGCCCGGTGACGTCACCGGGGACGGCAAGGGCGACGTCGTCGGTGTGAACACGAAGGGCGAGCTGTACGTCCATCCAGGCCTGAAGGACCGCGGATGGCCGCAGGTGGGAGCCGGTGTGAAGGCCGGCACCGGCTTTCCGTACGACAAGCTGGCAGGTGCCGGCGACATCACCGGTGACGGCCGCCCCGACCTCATCAGCCGTGACGGCGACCGCCTGTACGTCCACCCCGGCACGGGTTCGGCGACGGCCCCCTTCGCCGCACGCGTGCTGATCGGCGCAGGATGGGGCGCGTACGCGCACCTGGTCACGCCGGGCGACATGAACGGCGACGGCCGCGCCGACCTGCTCGCGGTGACGCCGGGCGGGGACGCCTACCGCTACGCCGCCACCGGCCTGACCGGCACCTCCACCTTCGCCGCCCGCGTCAAGATCGCCACCGGCTGGGCCTACGACCACATCAGCTGAGGGCTCCCGCCAGTCGCCTGATCGGTTCCCGAGTGACACAGCACCATGAGCGGGACCGGTCAGGCGCCGGAAGGGCGGCGGAGGCGGCTATGCCCCCAGGCGCGGGGCGCGGGGGACGTCCGTCGACGTCATCGCGAGATGCGGCGGGGCTTGATGACTGCCTCGGGTGAGGCAGACCGCACAATGCTGGCGGCGGGGATGATGCTGCTGCCCATGCAGACGCTCGCCGCGATGGTCGAGTGCCGCCCCACGGCGATTCCGGGGCCGAGGGTGATCATGCTGCCTGTCTGGACGTGGTCCCCGATCAGGCCCCCGAACCGGGACGTCGTGCACCGGTAGGGCGGTTCGTCGCCGGGGCCGTGAAGGACGATCTCCTTGACGGGGACGCGCATGTTGTAGTTCCACAGGCTGATCGCCGCGATGACGAGGTTCGCGGACAGGTGGGCGTCGGTCCCGATGACGGAGTGGCCGATGCCGACCTGGTGGCCGAGCACGGTGTTCTCCCCGACGAAGGAGTGCGTCACTTCGCAGCCGAAGCCGACCGAGACTCCGGCGGCGAGGACGGACCGCTTGCGGACGGTCGAGAACTCGTGGACGCGGACCCCAGGCCCGATGATGACGTCTTCGCCGATGATCGCGGTGGAGTGGATCCGAGCGGTGGGGTGAATCCGCTCGGGCAGGACCTGCAGGGCGTCGTCGTGAAGGACGTCCCAGCGGGTGAGGAAATCGGACAGCTCGAACTCGCCGATCCTGGCGTAGCCGGTGGCGTCCAGGCCGGACGCTGCGGGGGCGCGGACGTAGTCACCGATAGGGATGGACTCGGGCACCTGGCTTGCTCCTGTTCGTCGTCGGGTGGGCGGTTCAGGCGGCTTCGGAAGCCTCGCGGCGCAGGAAGTCGGGCAGGGCGACGGGGGTGTTGTCGAGCCAGCCGACGTAGCGGGCCACACCCTCGGCCACCGTGATCCGGGGCTCCCACTCCAGGGCGGCGGTCATGTGAGCCGTGTCGGCCGTCCCGCCGAGAGGGTCGCCTTCGGGCAGCGGCCGGTCCTGGAACTCGGCGTCGGGATAGTGGTTGCGGATGAGCTGGGCCACATCGGCGATGGAGGTGGCCTGGCCGGTGCCGATGTTGAGGGTCTGCCGGTCGGCGCCGGGGGCGAGCATGGCGCGGACGGTGGCTTCGGCGATGTCTTCGACGTGGACGAAGTCACGGACCTGCCGGCCGCCGCCGTTCAGGTGCAAGGGAAGGCCGAGCTTCGCGCGCATCGCCATCCAGGCGACCACCCAGGAGTGCGAGCCCTCCTTCACGGTCTGGGGCTCGCCGTAGACGGAGAAGTACCGGACCGAGGTGTGGGAGACGTTGGCCTTGCCCAGCACGAGCGCGGTCTGGGCCTCGCCCCACGCCTTGGTGTTCGCGTACACCGACAGGGGGGCCAGGGGCTGGTCCTCGTTCCAGGTCTGCACGTCGTGGCGCTTGGGGTCGCCGTTGCCGTAGACGGCCGCGGAGGAGACGAACACGAACCGGCGTACGCGGGCGTTGCAGCGGCGGACCGCGTCCAGGAGGACCTGAGTCCCCATGACGTTGGTCTGGATCGCAGCCATGGGGTTGCGGGTGCAGGCGGCCACATCGGCCACGGCGGCGGCATGGATCACGTAGTCGGCTTCCCGAACGACGTGGTCCATCAGGACCCCGTCGGCGATGTCGCCCACGATGGTGTCCCGGTCCGTGGGGTAGACGCCGAACAGGTCGGCGTAGACGGTGGCGGGGTAGCCGTCGAGCTTGCCCACGGCGATCACGCGGGCCCCGGCCGCGCGCAAGCGGGCGGTGATGCGGGAGCCGACCAGGCCCCCGCCCCCGGTGACCACCACGGTCGAACCGGAGAGGGCGGAAGACAGGTCGGCGTCGGACAGGGTCACGGCGGTCTCCTCGGACTCGGCGGGAGGGAGAAGGGTGCGGCGGGGAGGTTGCGACCGGGCCGGCTTGGGACCGCCTCCCCGCCACCCCGACAGGCACCGCCCAGGGCAGGGGTGGGCTCCACCAGAAGGAGCGGTGGTGCAGCCCCGAGCGGCGTGATGAACAGTGAACCCTCCCGCACGGAAGTTGAGTACGGTGGGCGGAGAGGCAACCCGTTCAACCTGTTCAAGATCGCTTGTAAGGGGGCCGAGTTGGCAGGGGACCGGACGCCGAACAGCGCGTTAGCGGACGTGATTGCCGAGTCCGGGGCCACGTACTACGCGCTGGCCAGGGAGATCCGCTCTGTTGCGGCCGAGGCCGGCCGGCGATTGAGCACCGGCCCGTCGGCCGTCACCTACTGGGTCGCCGGGGGTACACCGTCCGGCCAGACGCCGTTCTACATTGCCGAGGCCCTGACGAGACGGACCAAACGGCGGGTGACGGTCGCCGAGATCGGTCTAGGCTGCGAAGGCGGCGGGGCCATGGAAGCAGATCCACTGGCCGTCATCGCCGATCTCGGGAGATCCGTCATGCAACGTCGCCGCGACTTCCTCGGCGCCGCGTTCACCGCCGCGGCCGTCGGCCTGCCGCTGGCCTATGACCACGAAGCGGTCGCCGCGACGCTCCGAGCGGCCGAGACCCGAGGCAGCGTCGGCCCGACCGAGGTGACGACGGTCCGGCAGCTGACCGAGATGTTCCGCAGCGCGGACGAACGGCTGGGCGGCGGCCACGGCCTGACCACCGTCACCGCCTATCTGACCGACACCGTCGCACCGATGCTGACCGCGCGGTTCCCCTCTGCCGCGGTTCGAGCTGAAGCCTTCGGAGCGGCGGCCCAGCTGGCTTGCCTGGTCGGCTGGAAACACCACGACCTCGCCCGGGAAGGCGCAGCCCAGCAGTACTACCTGCTGGGCTACCAGCTCGCCTGCGAGGCCGACCCGAATGGCCACGCCGCATGGATGATGCGGGCCCTGACTCATCAGGCCCTCGACCTGGGCCACCCCCGCTCGTGCCCTGAACTAGCCGAAGCCGCGCTGCACCGGGCCGTGGGGAAGGTCGACCGCCAGACCGAAGCCCTGCTGTTGGTGACATGCGCCAGGGCATACGGGGCCGGCGGCCAGAGTGCCAGGGCGGCGCGGGCGCTGCTGGCCGCGGAGGACGCGATGACGGACACCCGGGAGCCGGTCCCCGCCTACGCCGCGGCCTCGGGTCCGGTGGCGGCCACGGTCGCCTCGCACATGGGCAAGACCCTGACCGCGATGAAGGACCACCAGGCCGCCGAACGGCATTTCCGGAGAGCCCTGGCCGGCCGCACGCCGGGCACCTACCAGCTCAAGCACGGGCTGACCATGGCCACCCTGGGGACAGCTGTGGCCGCCCAGCACCGCCACGAGGAAGCCGTGGGCCTATGGGCGCGCTCCCTGGACTTCATGGGTGGCGTGGTCTCCGACCGCAACCGGCAGGCCGTCAAGACGATCAAGTCGGCGGCGGCCGGATACCGCAAGCGCGGCGTGACCGGGGCTGCGGCCCTGAATCAGCGTGCCACCGCACTACTGAAAGGCCAAGAGTGACCAGCACGAACCGTAGGACTCCGACGCTGGGCGTCGTGGTGCTGACCATGGGCGACCGGCCCGCCGAGCTGCGAGCGTTGCTCGACTCGGTCACCGCCCAGGAAGGCGACCCGGCCACCGTCGTCGTCCTCGGCCAGGGCGTCCCCCTGCCCACGCTGCCGGACGGCGTGAACGGCGTCGAACTGCCCGAGAACCTGGGCATCCCCGGCGGCCGGAACGCCGGCGTGCAGTGGCTGCGCGAGAACGGCGGCGTGGACGTCGTCGTGGTCCTGGACGACGACGGCCTGCTGCCCCACAAGGACACCCTGGACCTGGTCCGCGAAGCCTTCACCGCCAACCCCCGCCTGGGCGTCGCCGGGTTCCGGATCGCGGACGAGACCGGAGCGAGCCAGCGCCGCCACGTTCCCCGCCTCGGAGGCAAGGACCCGCTCGTATCCGGGCCGGTGACCACGTTCCTCGGCGGCGGCCACGCCATCCGCACGACCGTGATCGACCAGGTTGGCGACTTCCCCACCCAGTTCTTCTACGCCCACGAGGAGACCGACTTCGGCTGGCGGGCCCTGGACGCCGGCTGGGAAATCGACTACCGGGCCGACATGGTGCTGCAGCACCCCCGCACCGCAGCGTCCCGGCACGCGGTCTATTACCGCAACACCGGCCGGAACCGGGTCTGGCTCGCCAAGCGACACCTGCCCGCCGTCCTGGTCCCCGTCTACCTCGGTACCTGGGCTGCGTACACGATCGCGCAGCGGCCCCCACTCTCCGGCCTGGCCGCCTGGTGGGCCGGCTTCCTCGAAGGCGTACGCGTGCCGTGCCCGCCGAGGCGGCCCATGCGGTGGCGGACGGTATGGCGGATGACCCGACTGGGACGACCCCCGGTCATCTGATGCGGCCGCGCCCCGATGTCCGCTCTCGCAGAGCCTGCGACATCGCAGAGACCGTCCTGTGGTTCACGATCCAGGACGACGACGGCATTGCCCTCCCCGGCGAGTGCCCCGGCAGGCTGGTGGACGACCGCGTACCCGGCCCGACCATGTCGGGGGCGACAAAGCGTACTCGTCACGCCGCAACCGGCGTCACCTGCGCAGACGCCAGATCAAGCACACGATCCCCGAACCCAGAGACCAGCGGGCCAACCGCCGGCGCCGCGGCAGCCGAGGCGGCCGGCCCACAGGGTTCGACAAGACGGTCTACCGCCGCCGCAATGAAGTCGAGCGGACCATCAACCGGCTCAAGAACTTCCGAGCGGTCGCCACACGCTTCGACAAACGGGCGTACGTCTTCCACGGAACGGTCACCGTGGCCGCGATCCGCCTATGGCTCCGTCCGCAGTGAAGTGGCCCGTTCAGAGATCCTCTGCACCCGGGTAGTGGTGGCGGAGCTCGCTGAGTACACGCTCGTCGACAGCCCTGACGTCCCACGAGGAGCTGTCGACCTCGGTCAGGACGACCAACAGGCCGTCCCCGGCGAACCCCCGTGCTTCGGCGTCGATCAACTGCAGGAAGGGGGTCGTCAACGACAACAGCGTCAACGTGTTCATGCCGGCGTCGGCGGACCTCTTCTCCATCTCGACACAGCGAGGATCGACAATCTCGTCGAACTCGACGTGCCACATCAGGTCCAGGCCGAAGCTCCCGAGACGAACCAGCAGCTCAGCCAGAGTCACGTAGTGCTTTCCGTGCCAGGCAGGAAACGTGACCCGCAAGAAGTAGGCGGTGGCGGCGGTGTTCAGCAACTTTGTGTGCTGGTCAGCGCCTTGGCGTCACCCGTGGTCGAGGGGTTCGGCGGCGTATGTACCGTCGCCCAAGGGGGCGTCGGTCAGCTCGAAGCGCTGGGGATGGCCGTTGACCCGGTAGGTGATGACGGTGCCGGGCGGCCGGGTCGTCTCGTACTGGTCCGGGGTACCGCCCCCGACAGCGGTGCGCAGCAGGGTGTAGCGGCGGAACGTACGGGATGCCGCCAGTGCGGCGGTGGTGCCGGCCCCTTGGGCCCCCTGCATGCGGCGGGACTGCAGGCGGCGCCAGGCTGCGGCGCCCAGGGCGGCCAGGGCGGTCGCGCCGGTCGCGCTGAGCAGGCCGGGCAGTGCGTCGGTGAGCAGCGACATGGGACGGGCCTCACTCCGCGGTACGGACGGAGTGGGTAGCGCCGGGGGTGAGGAGCACGGGTGACCTCCAGAAGACAGCCGGGTCGGCAGCCCGCCTTTCCGACGGGCCGCGCCGACTCTGCGGGAGTGCGGGGTTAGCTCCGCAACTCCAGACCGTCACTTGTTTTCTCCCTCCTCGGTGTTCAGGGCGCTGGGTACATCGTCTGCCGCCCACCACCCGGCGTCGGTACGGTGGGCCAGCGCCGAGGGCGCGTCCAGCGACCAGTGCTCGGCATCCGCGTGGTTCGCCGTCTGCTCGGCGGGATACTCGGTCCCGTTCGCCTGCATACGGGCCGGGACGCCACCGCGGTTCTCGTCCGTCCACGACACAGGGGAACCGGACCTGAACAAGCCGGCCGCTTCGCGGAAGGCGGGCAGGTACTCCTGGTCCATGACGTACGAAATGGCCCTCTGCCAGGAGGGATTGTCAGGGTCGTAAACAGGTTGGATGGGAGCGGGAGTGCCCTGTGGCCACCATCCTGCCTTCACGCCGCGCGGCACCGCACGGGACAGCGCGATCGTGGCGCCCCGCAGCGACCCGAGCAGCTCGCGCAGTTCATCGGCATCCGCCACACCGTTTTGGGTGTCGATGACCGTGAGGGCGAACGCACGGGCGGCGGCCGGAAGGGTCCGCAGATAGCGGTCGGCACGCGCAACCGTCCACCCGGTGTCGGCAGTGAGGGTCAGTTCCTCGCGGTGCTCGGCGAACAGGGCGAGCAGCTTGCGCTCGAACTCCGGGGACGCTCCTTCGATGGTGAACCTCACGAGCCCTCCGAGCGGTGTTTACCGTGTTCTGCTTGTTCTACAGAGTCTGCCGAACACGGACCGCCTCCGTCTAGCCCAAGGAGAATGCGTGAGAAACTGACGCGCTCGGCACCGGTTCGGAGGTCGGGGTGTCAGAGGCCGATGCCTTCGGTGGCGGCGTCCTCCCACTTCTCGCCCTCGTCGATGTAGTCCCAGAAGACGGGCGACTTGGCCGACCATCCGCCCTGCCTGCGCAGTTTCTCGGCTCGCTTGCCCCTCTTGCGGCCCGTGGTCACCACTCCGCGGCGCCCGGAGTGGCCGGTGATACGGGCTTCCAGGCCGGCGCGCTCGGCGGCCCGGGTCATCGCGCGGCCGCAGCCGTCCGGGGAGAGCCGGCCGGTGCCCAGGTTCCCCCACTGGTCCACGGCGAGGAACGCGGGTCCGGCCGCAGCCGCACCCGCGGCGAGCTTGGCCTGCTGCCAGGCGAGCCAGCAGCGGACGGGGCAGGTGTCGGCGTGCTGCCCGTACGCCACCACGACGTCACGCGGGGGGCGGCCCTTTACGCTGGGAACGTGTACCTCCAAGCCCTCTGCAACTAGCCGGATCCCGGTGTCGTCGAGGCAGGAGACCTCCTCGTTACGCCCGGCGATGGCGAACCGGAGGGTGTTCATCGCCCGGTCCCGAAGCCGGGCCAACTCCGGGAGTTCACGCGGGAGCCTGCTCCCGGCATCTGCTTCCGAGGTTGGAGCACCTCGCCGCGCGGTGTTCATCCTCCGCAGGTCGGCCGGGGTGAGGGCGACGGCCTTGCCCCGCCCGCGCGCCATCCGCAGCGGATCATTCTTGTACTGCTTGACCAGCTGTCGGGCCGCGAGCGTGGCCTCCTTGGGAACCTCCGCCCCGAGGCCGCGCGCGGTGACGGTGACCCCGGTGATCCGGCGGTCGATGCTGTTGGGAGCCGCCTGCTTCACCTCGTCCAGCCACACGGTGAAGCCGACCATCGTCCCCTTGGTGACGGCGGTCAGGGGCAGCGGGGTGCCGGTGCGCTCGGCGAGCCAGCCGTGGAACTCCTGCCAGAGCGCCCAGTCGTTGGCGTACGAGACCTTCGTCTTGTGCGGGCGTGCGGCCGCGATGTGCTCTTCGGCCCCCTCTTCGAGGGCGGCGAGCACCGCCACCGCCCTCGGGTCGTACCCGACGACGCCGGCTCCGGCCGACTGCCCGACTGCCTCGACGAGATCGGCGTCGACGACGTCACCGGTATGCACGATCTCGGTGCTCATAGGGACGTCCCCTCCTACACGCCGCGATCACGGCTGATTGTGACGTTGCGTCACGATGCTGGTATCACCTCGGATATGGCATCTTATCCGAGGTGATACCAGCAATGCGGTGATGCCCTCGGCCAAGCCAACGACCGCCCAGACGCTCCACCCATCAAAACGTCCGTCCGCTGACGTTGCCGTCAAGCACACCGAAGCCCTGCCAGAAAGCGTCTGGCAGCACTTCACCTCCGGCACTCGACCGCCGCGCTGCTGCTGGAGCAAGGCGTCGAACTCGTCGTGATCAAGGAATTCCTCGGCCACATCCACATCGGTGCCATTGTCACCGTCTACGCCCAGGTTCGATCCCGCCTAGTGCGACGCCATCAACACCCTCAATGCGGCGCTTGACGGCCCTGAGACCACCTGGACGGCTCGCTCTGCCGGCGATGAACCGCCCCCTTGCGCCGCTGGCGTTGCCGTCAACTACTGCCGTCAAACACCAGATTAGCCCCGCCGAGCACAGCTCGGCGGGGCTAATCTCGGCCACTGCATGATTCTTTATCATGGCGCGGCCGGGTTGAATCCGACATCGGATCTTATGCGACCCCTAAGCGCCGAAGTTATGGAACCGGATACTTCAGATCCATCAGCAAGAACCGAAGAACCGGTCCCACCAACTCGGCTCCCCAGAACCATGGAAACGGAGAGTGGATCCGTCATAGCGACTTGTGAGAAGTTCTTCCGGAATCGTGACGTACCCCGATTCCGAAATAACTTGCTCTACCTTCTCAAGATCACTCGCGTCGAGCTCGCCTTCAGTACGCGCTTCATCCGTACCCAAGAAGGCGCCAGGGTTATCAGCTGCCACCATTGCCAATGGCTTGAACTTGCTCACCAGGACAACGATCCTCGTCCCGCAAACCGTGGCTTCCCCCGGCACTTCGATTCGTCCGTACTGAGCGGAGTCATGGATGTCTTGATCGATCTCGCAAGGCATCGAGAAGCGAGAACCTACCTGCACAGTCAGACGGCTGAATGAAGCCGCCGCATCGGCTGCATTGTAGTTGGCCGGAGCTTCTGGCCGTTCGGGATCATCCAGGCGATGCAGCATTTCCATCAGACTCGCATCTCTCTCCATGATCCTCCAATCTCGAAGATGACACACCCAGATCGATTGAACTATTTCCTCGGTGCGGGAACGCTGGGAGAACTTAATTCGACCTGGGGTTTGCGTCAGGGGACAGGAATTCAAGAGAAGATAGTAGATCTTCTCCAAGCGCCAATCGGTAGGCGATGCCCTCATACCTCATCCAAGCGGAACGATCCACTGGAATGAAATTGGCGACATGAATCCTCAGGAGGAGCCGAAAAGCGAGATCGGTGGCGGCTGATCGCACGCAAGCGTCGAGTGCATCGCGTAGTTCGGATACATCGGACCCGAAGTATCTGCGAAATTCCCCAGGGAGCTGCAGAGGGGTTTCGGCGATGACGTCGCACACCTCATTCGCTACGACCCGTGAAGACCATGCGGCGTCCACCTCCACAGGAACGCAACCATACATCGCCTGCCATCGCCGACAAGCCTCGCCGATACGACCCAGAAGGACGCGGCCCGTCTCGTCACCTTGGAAGCGATAATTCCCTGAAGTTGACATCGAGAAAAGCATCTCGATGTCAACTTCACTCAAGGAAGAATCGGCGAGTTTGGCGACGTCATGCTCAAGCGCGGCTGCCTCTTTCTGCTGGGCCTCATCGGCGACGAGTGCCTCCCCAATGGAGAGGTAGGAGTGGACAACTTCCTCGACTCCTCCTACATGAATCCAGTCCTCGTGGAACAGGGCAGACAATCCCGACAAGCCGAAGTCGAAACTAGTGAACCTTGCCATGGTATCCCTCACTTCGGATAAAGCGTCGAGACGTAGAAGCCGCCTGGGTGTCCTTTGGCGCGTGTCAACTGTATGAAGTAACCGTTTCCTGTAGCGGCACTCGACCCATTCGCGTAGAACGTGGTGCCCAGAGAACCATGGGCACCAAATCTACCGGAGAAGGTCAGCTGCTGCTGCGATCCCCGCAACCATTTATTGATGCGGGTCTGATTGAAAGCTACGGCGTAGTCCGCAACTTGTTGGGCGGTCTGGTGATCAATGAACACACTGTTCTTTCCGCCCGGCTTGCTTGCCGCCAGGGAGATTGCTCTGGCGTTCGATATGCCGACGTGTTCGTCAAGAGTGTGAGCCACCCCGGGGAAATTATTGCCAGCCGTTGTAAGGCACGAGGAGTTGTGTACGAGGACCGGAGTGGCCCCCGCCAGCACATAGTACGTGTGGAGGCCGTCAACGGTGAGGTTGTAGGTGCGTGCCGACTGGGAGTAGGCGCGGTTGGCGAGGACGGTGACGGTGCCGTCGCGTGTTTGGAGCGTGGTGTTGGGCTTGAGGTCGCCGGCTTCCACCCATCGGTGGTCGGAGGGGGACCAGAAGGGGTGCTCGTGAGTGGCGGTTATCTTTTCGTTGCCGTGTTGGGTTGTCAGGGTGAGTTCGTTGAAGTGTTTGTCGTCTTCGGTGACGATGAGTTTTGCTACTTCACGCGGTCCTGATTCTCCGGTTTCAGGGTCGGTGGCCTGGACCTTGTCACCGACGTTTATGTCCTCGATGTCCTTGGTGGTGCCGTCGGCCATGAGTACGTCGGTGCCGGCAAGGAAGCACTTGCAGTTTCCGCTGGACGTGGGCCCCTTGGCGCGGCCGCTGCCGAAGCGCTGTTCTGCGCCGACCATCAGGCTGGCGGCCATGCGGTCACCGACCTGGTAGCCGCCGGGGCATGTTCCGCCGTAGACGTCGCGGCAGGCGTTGTCGCGTGAGCTGGATACCGAAGCGTTGTCGTCGCCGTCGCTGCCTGTGTAGCAGTCGCCGGCGTCCTTGTACCGGCACAGGGTGAGTATCTCGGCACTGAACGTCTCGGCCAGCTCGGGAAGCTGCTTCCAGGTGACGGGCACCACGAACTTGGGGTGGATTGCGACGACGCCGTCGTTGTTGAAGTCGTAGCCGTAGTTTTCACCGGGCGTGGAGCCGCCACCGAATCGAGACGGAACGTATTGCGCCTGCTCGTACTGGTCGCCGTCGTCGTGGGCGTTGCCGCCGTCGGGGCGTCCCTGCCCGCCGGGCATTGTCCTCGGGCACGCTTCCGAGGCGCGGCCGGAGCCTGAGCAGGCGGTTCCGAGGCCGGTGGGGTCGGTGAAGGAGAGGGGGTTGTTGATGCTGTAGCTGTAGCCGTTGAGGGTCTGGTGTTTGTCGGCCTCCAGGAGGGGGTCGATGCTGATGAACTGTCCGAGGGCGGGGTCGTATTCGCGGGCGCCGATATGGGTCAGGCCCGTGTTCTTGTCCTCCGTGGCGCCCAGGAAGCGTTTGTCGTCGGGCCAGGTGCCGACCGTGGAGCCGCGCTGGCCGCCAAAGGGGGTCGTGTAGCGCTTGCTGAGGGCTTGGGTGTCCGCGCTGTCGATCGCCAGGCTGGAGGTGCCGTGGCGGTCGCCTGCCAGGAAGGACAGCTTGCTGGTACCGGTCTCGTTGGTGCGGACCGCGACCGGCTGCCCGGCGAAGCCGTAGGTGCGCGTCGCCCACTTCGTGGCGCCCTTGAGGTGGACCTCGGTGGCGCCGTTGTAGAGGACGGTTTCACCGCCGGGCAGGCGCCGGATGAGGAGCTCGCCGTCGGCGTCGTAGAGGTAGTCGGTGGACGTGCTGCCTTCGGTGAGTTTGCTGAGCTGGCCTTCCGGGCTCCAGGTCAGTGTCTGGGCGGTGGTGCCGGCCGGGTCCTGCTGCCGTTTGATGGTGTTGCCGGCAGCGTCGTAGGCGTACTGGGGTGCGAGACCGGTGCAGGAGGCGGCTGTGGTGGTTGCGGCCAGTGCGTGCTTGCGCGTGGCGTCGTAGCAGTAGGTGCGGGTGATCGGGGCACCACCGGAGGCCGGGGTGGTCTTCTCCGTGGCCCGCTGTCCGGAGGCGGTGTAGGTGTAGCTGCTCCAGTAGGGGGCTGCGCCGCCGAGGTTGGCAGCGGTGCGTCCCGCGGTGGAGCAGTCGGCTGTCTTGGGGGTCCAGGCTTCGGTCAGGCGGCGCTGGCCGTCGTAGGTGAAGCACTGGTTGTCGGCCTGGGTGAAGCCGCTCTGCGGGGCCGCGTCGAAGACGGACAGGACGTTGCCGGACTGGTCGTACTTGTACGTCAGCTCCTGCAGCAAGCCGTTGTGGGCCTGGCCGGTGACCAGGGACTTGATCAGGCGGCGCGTGCCGTCCTCGTAGGTGTTGGTGACGTACGCCTGCTTGACGCCGGAGGCGCCCGAGCGTGCCAGGGTGAGCTGCTGGAGGTCACCGAGCGGGTTGTAGGCGGCGTTCTCGACGTAGCCGGTGGTGCCGGTCAGGCCGGTGGGGAGTCCGAAGGTGTTGTAGTCGTAGCTGAGGATCTCGGCCGGCAGTCCGCCGCCTGCCGGTGCGTCGGTGCTGCTCAGGCTTCCGTCGAGGAGGTAGCTGACCCGGTGTTCGGTGGTGGCGGCGGTGGCTCCGGAGGTGACGAGCGGGTCGTCGGCCGGCAGGCGCAGCTGGGTCTTGACCGGACGGCTGAGCAGGTCGTATTCGGTGACGGCGTTCGTGTATGCCTTGCCTGCGGTACCGCCGTAGTAGCGGATGGATTCCGAGGGTGCGCCCTTGAGGACGGTGTCGTAGGTCCAGGCTGCGAGCTTGTTGCCGTCGGTCTTGGAGGTCTTCCAGAGACCGGTCTTGCGGCCCAGTTCGTCGTAGTCGAATTCGAGGACGGTGTTGCGGGAGTCCTTGGTCGTGGCCACCTGGTCCAGCGCGGTGAAGGAGGTGGTGGCGGTTCCCTTGTCGGGGTCGGTGGTGGTGTTCTGGCGGCCGAAGAGGTCGTAGTTGTAGGACCACTGCGAGCCGTCGATGCCGTTGAAGAACCGCAGCTTGCCGTTGCGGGTGTACGACTGCGTCGTCTTGGTGTACGGCGTGCCGGGGCTGGTGCCGCCGAAGGCCGGGTCGTCGGGTGTGGTGCCCCCGTACGTGCGTGTCTCGACCGTACGCCCGAGCGCGTCGGTGATGGTGCGGGCGGCGGTGCCGCCCTGCGGTGCCGTGGTGGCCACCGAGTCACCCGTGTAGGAGGTGGTCGTGGACCACTTCTTCGCGCCGAAGGTGTACAGGGTGGAGGTGGTGGCGCGGCCTGCGCCGTCGAACGCGGTCTGTGTCTGGAGCGGGCTCTCGCCGTTCTCCGCGCGGGCGTAGCGGCCTTCCGGGGCCTTTGTGGAGTCGTAGATGTCGGTGTGCGTCTCGTGGGCGAGTCCGCGGGTGTCGTAGCGGGTGTCGGTCAGGATGCGTCCGCCGCCGGGCGATTCGGTCTGGGTCTGGACCGGGCGGAGCAGCGCGTCGGCGATGGAGTACGTCGTCCGGTAGCCCTCGTTGTTGGCCAGCGTGGACACGGAGGTCCAGGGCTCTTTGCCGCGGGCGATCTGGTAGCCGTACTTGATGTTGGGAGTGAAGGACTGCGGCCGGTTGGGCAGTCGGGTTTCGGTGATCCTTCCCAGTGCGTCGTAGGTGCTGAAGGCGGACTTCATGTTGGCGTCGATGCTGCGGACGGTGGAGCCGCGCAGGTCGACGTAGGTGTACGAGGTGTGCTGCTGCCCGTTGGAGGCCAGCTTCGGCCCGGTGGCCACGGAGACGACGAGCGGGCCGGCGGCTGCCGGGGTGTAGCTGGTCGTGGTGGTCTGGCCTTCGGCGTTGGTCACCGACAGGGGACGCCCGAGCTTGGCGGTGGCTGTGTCGTAGGTGGTCTTGGCCACCGTCTGCCATCCGCCGGAGACGGCCGGGTGACGGTCGCCGGTGCCGGAGGCAGCGGGGTAGGACTGGGCTCGGCCGGTCCAGGTCGGCAGGCCCAGGGTCGGAGCCTGGGTGGGCGACCATCCGGTGGTGCCGGCGTTGTCGTAGACGACGGCTTCGTCGGAGAGGACATCGCCGCGGACGTCGGCGCTGGTGGGCAGGTTGAGCTTGTCGTCGGTTTGGGTGCAGGGTGCGCCGACCGTGCGGGTGCGCGAGACGAGGCTGGTGATGCCGTTGCTGTCGTTGCGGGCGTACCACGTGCGGGTGCACAACTCGTCACCGGACTTGGCGATGTCACCGGTGACGGCCTCGTGCGTCTTCATGCCGAACACGCCGTCATAGGTGTAGTCGGTCTGCGTGCCTCGCCAGGTGTTCGCTGTGCCGGACGCCGTGAGGTGGGTGTACGCGTAGACGGCTGATGTGCGGACGAAGTGCGCCTTGGTGTTGGCGTACGACTTCTGCTGGCTGGCGGTCTCCTTGGACCACAGGCCGTTCACGGTGACCCCGATGGGCGTCGTCCCGTTGTGCGTGATCGACTGACGGAGGGAGCCGGCGTACTGGTCGTAGTCGTTGGCGTTGGCCACGGTCACGCCGGGGACGGCCACGCCCGTGACGACCGCGGTTCGGGAGCCACCCGCCTTGAGCTTGTCGCCGTGCAGGCCCTGCATGAAGACGTTGACGGTTTTGGACCGGGTGGTGCCGACAGCTCCGGAGTAGGAGGTGACCTTGCCGTAGCCGCGCCAGGTCGACCAGGTGCGCTCCTTCTCAGGGGTCAGGGGGTCGTCGTTGTAGTGCCAGCCCGGCTGCTCGTACTCGTAGGAGTGGTGGAGCATCTCCTGGTCGGTGGCGGGGTCGGCGACGGTGACTGCGGTGACACGGTACTTGTGGAACCAGTCCAGCTTTGGGTCACCGCCGTTGACCGGCCAGTACACCGGGTAGCAGGGCCTGCCGGCGTCAGAGTTGTCGTCCTCGGCCTTCGGCATGCGGCTGCCCCGGATGCACTCAGGGTCGGACAGCGTCACCGTGGTGATGGCACCGGCTTCGGAAGTGATGGTTTCGATGCGCGGTCGGGACAGCGGGACGGTGTCGTCGCTGTCGGTGTCGACGCGGTTGGGACGTTCCTGGTAGGTGAACTCCACCGGCGGCAGCTCCAGCGAGCCGCCGTTCTTGCCCCATCGCTTGATCGACAGCAGGATCAGGGACTTGTCGCTGGCGTCGCTTAGGTCAGCGGCATCCCAGAAGTCATGGACCAGGTCCCAGGTGTCGATGGTCGCGTAGGCGTCGGGTTCGGCTGTGGTGTTCCAGGCGTGAGTGTTGATGCTGGTCAGCCGCTTGCGGGTGAAGAAGCCAGGACCGGTGGCCTTACAGTCCGTTTCGCCTGCATCGCAGATGGCATCGAAGGGAACGTCCGGCCACTTGCTGGAGGTGTCCTTGGTCAGCGTGCCGCACTCGTCGATGACGCACCGCGGCTTGTAGCCGAAGGTCACTTTATTTGAGGTGACCCCGGTGAAGAGGGCGTCGGCTCGCTGGCCGTAGCGGATCTCGTTGAGGTATCCGCCGGCGGTGTAGGAGGCGAGCTTGGTCTTGTCGCCGTTCTTGGCGTAGTTGTTGCCCTCAGCCGTGTACCAGTAGGTGGAGGCGTTGCCGCGGAGGTCCTGGACCAGGTCCAGGTTCCACCGCCATGCCTGGACCTCGGAGCGGGTGGAGAAGCTGCTGCCCTTGTTGTAACCGGGCTCGCCGCTGTCGTCGCCGAAGACGGGGACGGTCCAGGTGGAGTTGGTGCGCTGTGCGGCGGCGCCGGTCAGCTTGTTCAGGCCGAAGGTGTAGGTGGTGCCGTCGCCGGTGACGACCTTCCAGTACTCGCCGTTCTCGTCACCGTTGTCAGCGCCGGTCTCCAGGGTCACCTTCGAGGCGTCGTCGTTCTTCAGCCGCCACTCTTTGGAAGTGTCGTCCTTGACGAGCTCGGTGGCCTTGCCATTCAGGACCAGCGAGGCGTTCTCGTACTTCCAGCACAGGTCGAACTTGTCCTTCTGCCCGTCGTCGTCACACGAGCCGTACTTCCGCTCGATGTACGAAGAGGTCAGGTCGAAGCCCTCACCGACCAGGGACGTCTGGTTGTTGGTGTTCGCGGTGCGCCCATCGACTCTGCCCGAGTCGTAGGACAGGGCCAGCGACGGCGCAGGCCCGGCCACTGCAGGTGGTGTGGTGATCGGATACGACCAAGAGAACGCCCCCGAGGACTGGCCTGCCTCCCAGTTCGAGGACGAGGACAGGGGGGTGGCCTTGTAGTCGCCCGCACCCTTGCCCGCACTGGAGGCATCCGCCATCACGGCGAACACAGCAGGATCCGCGCCCGCCACTGCCTTCGGTACGGCAGGCACGATTCCCGTGACGGTGCGGTTCTTGACGCTGTTGTCAGAGGTCAGCAGGGTCGTCTTGCGGCATTCCGACTTCTCCGGCGTTGTCAGCGCGCAGGAAGGCAAGCTGGCCAGGGCAAGGCGGGTGGACCAGCCACCTCCGATGACGGAGGCGAAGGTGCCGTAGTCGACCTGAATCCGGGCGGGGCCGGCCTCGTCGGCGGTAGCGGAGAACAACACACCAGTGATACCGGCACGCTCAGAGGCGTGCTGGTCCAGGACCTTGACCGTCGCCTTGCCCGCGGCTGGCTTGAACGGCAGCGGAGGCCCCTTGGGCGAGGGAGCCGACTGCACACTCACCAGTGCCTTGGCAGCAGGCCTGCCAGGAGACAGGTTCTGGATGAGCGTTGCGGGCTTGGGCCATTCGGCCTTTGCTTCGGCGCGCGCCCGGTCGGTCTGGATCTTTCTGGCTGCCTGGCTCTTGGCGACTTGCTCTCGGGCTGCTTTGGCACCCTCGGCATTCACCGCAAGCACCTTGCTGGTCCGGTGCTTGGGCAGGCCGGGGGCACCCGGTATCTCTGCTGCGGTCGCCAGGGGCACGAGAGAACCCGGCACGGATAGGGCAAGTGCCAGTGCACCGATCAGCGGGACGCGATACGGCGTCCGCCGGGGCGGCTTCGGTTTCAACACGACGTTACTCCGGTTGAAGGGATGGCTGATATCCGGGGGGCCGCGGGAAGCGACCCCCCGGGATGTGATGGGGTGTACGGACGGCCAGCCCGTCAGAGGCATGGATGGGCTGGCCTGGTTTGAGTCAGTCGGTCAGTTCACGGACCTGAGTGGCGCTCTGCGCCGCACCCGACCACAGATGGATGTCCTTGATCTCGCCGGGCAGGTAGTGGCTCCAGGTTCCGGTGAACCCCCTGCCGACGGCGAAGTCTCCGCTGCCCACGGCAGCGGTGAACGAGTCCACGGTGCCTCCCGCGTCGCCCCCGACGTAGAGGGTGATGGTTCCCTTCTGGGCGTCGTAGACGCCGGTCAGCTGGACATGCACGCCGAGGGTGGCGGGGTCGGTGCTCGTGACGGACACGCCCTTCCCGTCAGCAGTCAGGCGTCCGAAGTGCCACTGCCCCACTACCTCGGTGGTGAACTTCGTCGGGTCCTCGGGGACAGGGACTCCAGGCACTTCGCCCGTTTTCTCGAACCAGATGCCCCAAGAGGAACCCGCTGCCGTGCGCTGGCCGATGACCTGTGCGCGCTGCCCATTGGGCTTCCCGACCAGCTTGGCGCCATCGATGTCGGCACTCGCTGTCGCTGTGAAGGATCCCGTGTCGTCGACGAGGGGACCAGCTGCGGTGCCGGCGTGACTGGTGCCGTTGAGGACCAGCGTGCCGTGTTTGATGGTGGTGCCGGTGGCGAGGGTCAGGTCGCGGTTGTAGACGGTGTCGTCCTGAACCGGGTTGCCGGCTACCTCCAGATCCCATGTGGCGGCCAGTGCCAGGTGTGCCCGGTTGCTGCCGTCGAGGAGCTTGGCCTCCGTCTTGACCGCGGTTCCGGTGAGCTCGTCCTGCCAGACCTTCAGTTCGTCGATGCGGCCGGGGAACTGGTCGATCCAGGCGCCGCGGTGCCAGATGGTGCCGATGCCCATCGGCTTGGTGGCCGCGATCGGGGCCGCGACGATGGTTTCGCCCTGGAGCTGGCCGTTGACGTACAGCTTCATCTTGTTGGTGGATGCGTTGTAGCTGGCTGCGACGTGCGTCCACACTCCGACGACGGCAGGGTTCTTCGACTCCAGCTTCGTCATGTGCTGCCAGCCGTCGGGTCCGTCGGCCTCTGCCATGCGGACGATCCAGGGGCCGTTGGCCACTGCGGTGATGGCGACGCCACTCTGATGGCTGCCCCCGCCCTGGGACACCATCGTGTACCACTTGTCCTGGCGGTCCAGGCGGGCCCAGCCGCCTACGGTGAAGGACGCACGGGTGTCGATGACGGGCTTGTCGGTCAGGGCGTACTGGTCGACGCCGTTGAGGAGCAGGGTCCGGTCGGTTCCGGTGGCCAGCTTGCCTCGGCGTCCGGACGTAGGACGCTGGCTTCCAGGCTGGAGGTCGGCGTTGTTCTGCAGTGAAGCGCTGGTCGTGGAGGTGTCGAGGGCCGGGCCGCTGGATTCGTTGAAGTTCCAGTAAGCGACCGGCCCGCTGCCTTCCTTGACCACGAAGTCGACGACGCTGTAGGCGCCCGCCCGGCCCAGGGAATCGAACGCCCGGACGCTTAGCTGATGGGTGCCCGGTGCCATCGGTGTGACGGAAACCGTGGCGGAGGAGCCGGATTTCACCGTCCAGTCGTCCTCGGTGCTCAGCTTGTACTCGTACTTGGTGTTGTTGCTGTCCCCAGTGGCCGGGGTGAACGTCACCTGACCTGGGGTACCGGGCTTTCCGGCAGCTGTGCAGGAGGTGCTGGTGCAGGCGCTGTAGGGGCTTCCGAAGGTGACCTTCGGCGCCTTCGGGGCGCTGGCGTCGACCTTGAAGAAGCAGCCGCTGGTGGCGACGCTGCCGCGCGGCGTCAAGGAACCGGCGAAGGCACGCGTCCAGGTGCGGAACTTGTACAGCACGCCCTCGTCCAACGTAACCGGGTGCACACCGACGACCCTGGAGTTCGCCCCCACATATCCGGCGGAGGGGTTGTCGGTGGCGGACCAGGACTCCGGAGTCTGTTTGACCGGAGTCCAGGAGCCGTCGCTGTTCTTGCGGTCGATCTGGAACGCCGCACGCAGGGACGCGCCCTCCTCGCCGCCGGAGACCACCTCGGTCGTGGCAGTCAGGGATGGTGTCCGGTCGGACACGACGGCGGGCGCGGACTCGTTCGTGGCGCACACCTGGCCGTTTCCTGCCACCAGGCCATACGCGGTCGGTACCGCCGGACGGGCGATGTAGTCCACAGAGAGGACGGCGTCGTTGCGGAACCGCTTCCAGGAGGACGTGTCGCCCTCGTCCTCTGCCCGGATTTCCAGAGTCAGGCGCTTGAACTTTCCGGCGGCGAAATCACGCACCGTCGGGGTGAGGTTCTCATCCGGCTCGTCCGGATTGTCGGCGAACTCGATCGGCGCGGGCGGCGCGTTCGGATCGCACAGCGAACCGCGGCCGGCCGACACCCACCGGTCACCCATCCGGTCCAGGTAGCCGGGCTTGTTCGCCCAGGTGGTGGACTGGGAGATCTCGCCGTTCGTCCGGACCAGCCACACGTTGCGGACTTCGCACTGGAAGGCCCAGGGCTCGGTGATCCGGAAGCGGGCGGAGAGGACTTCCTTGCCGGCCAGCTTCTTGGGCGAGAACTCGAAGTACAGACGCTGTATGTAACCGGGACCGCAGTAGTAGGTGCCCCAGGTGCCGCACTTGCCGACACCCTTGCCCTGGTTGTCCTTGTCGTTGTCGAAGTTCCAGAACTCGTAGCCGTCCGACCGCAGCAGCGTGCGCTCCACACCGTCATCGAGCGCGACCGGCGGGTCGATGTACAGCGGGAACGCGGCCGGGTCACTCTGCCCGAGCAGGGCAGCGTCCGGCACCACGGTCAGGGAATCCGCACCCACTGCCACCTGCAGGTTCGCAGACTTGTCCCCCGGCCCCGGTGCCTCGGCATCCGGATCCTCGGCGACAGCGTTCGCCTGGACGACCGACCTCGGGGTGTCAGCGGCCCGGAGTACCGCCATCTTGGGCTGAGCGGAAGGCTGGGACGCCGGTACGTCGTCACCGCCACTGGAGTCCCACATCAGGGCCGGCGGCGAGGTGAAGACACTACGACCGTTGGAGTCCTCGGCGACCAGGCCACCGTCCTTGCTGGCGCTGACCTGCAGCTCTTCGGCCTTGAGCCCGAACTTGATGTTCTTGAGCGCCGGGTTCTTGGCCGCGGTGGGTGTCTTGACGACCAAGACCTCGCGGTAGCCCTCCGTCGTAGCCGTCATCCGGAGATCGACCCCCGGCAGAACCTCCGCATACACCGCGGTGTCCCCGTCGAGAGCCGGCTTGGGCAGTACCCCCGGCCACTGCAGGGAGAGCCGGTGCACACCCTGGCCGATGGCGACCAGATCTGCCTTGTCACCGCCGCCGGAGAAGCTGATGTCCGCCGTTGCGGCCTTCGGCCCTACCGTCCCGTCGCCACGCACCTCCAGCGTCGCATCCGGCGTGGTCCAGGAACCGTTCTCCTCCTTGACGCGAACAGGCACTACGGACTGGTCGAGCCTGAAGGTCTGACCATCCGGATTTGCGTAAGTGGTAGTGAACTCCGAACGATCACCGATCACTTCAACAGGCAGGCCATTTTCGGCCGCCTCCTTCAGCGCCTTTTGGCCTTCAGTCAAGGCAGGCGCGGGTCCCTCGGCGGCCGCAGCCGCTGAAGGGGTCTGAGCAGGGGTAACGCCAAGAATGAGTGCCGCGCCCATCGCGGCACTCATGGCATGACGAAGCCCCTGCCTGTCGAACACAGGCATTGATTCATCCCCCAGTGACGCAGGGCTCCCCTATGGCCCTGTCGTATGCGACCTGGCATGGATCGCAGGCGCGAATGTATGAATCATTCATGCGGCGATCAAGAGATTCTCACGTCAATCTCATCAAGTGCAGCTAGTTGCAGGGTTGCCTAAACGGCCTAGATTTGGCCTAACCGGAACAATTTGCGGCTTGGCCTATTGGGCCACATCACGCCGTGGCGGCCTGAACTGAACCTGTCTGTTGTATAAGGCCTATTCCCAGGGGTGGCGTGACGCGGGGGCGCGCTGTTCTCATCTGCTCCACGCCACGTTGATCAGGTTCCGCTGGGTTGTTCTTCGAGCCGGCCTCGGCCCGGATCCCGGCGATCCGGGCACGGACGAGGCCGCGGTGGGCCTCCGCGGTCCGCATCGAGGCGTACTGGCTCGGCACGGTGCGGACCGCCAGCTCCTCCGCCCTGCGGAAAGTCGACCACCGCGTCCGGCACCTCCTCCCGCTTCGGAAGCGCGCCATCCGCTGGTAGGGCTTCAAAAGCAGCAGCGCCAACTGGTGGTCCTCGATGTCCGCGCGCTCCTGGCTTCCGCTGTGCGACGCGCCGACCTTTGAGGCTTCTCGAGGGTGAAGCTCTCCTCGCGTCGTGGTCGCGGCCGGGTGGCCCGCAGACACTGCGGATCGCTTCGGATGTGCTGCCGGACTCCGCCACTTCCGGCGCCCTGCCGGTCCGGTTCTTCCGGACCGGCAGGGCGGTTCGTGGTCGGTCAGTTTTTGCGGGCGCCCTGGACGGTCCGGTCGATGATGGCTGCGGCCTGCTCCGGTTCTTTCTTCAGCCACCTGCCGAGGCGGTCCTGGACGGCCTGTTCGACGCAGTCGCGTACTTCGGAGTTGCCCAGCACGCCAAGCGTGGAGCCCTCGAACTCGGGACGGTCCAGCTTCACTGACACGACCGCCGTCAGGCCCTCGCCGATCCGATCGGCGTCAAGGTCGGGGTCCGTAGCTGTCAGCAGCCCCTGCTCCCGGGCGTACGCGGTGACCGAGGCCGTCATCCCGTCGCGGAAGCCGACCTCGTGCGTGCCGCCGATGGTGGGCCGGCTGTTGGCGAAGCTCCGGATCCCCTCCCCAGGGCAGCTGCACCAGCGGAAGGCCACCTCCATCATCCCCGCCATCCGAGGGTCCTCGTGCTCGAAGGCGATGGTGTCCGTGGGGGCGGACGCCGCCGCGTGGCCGTCGAGGAAGGCGACGAAGTCCCGCGCCCCGTCCGGAAACCGGAGCCGCACCGAACGGGACTCATCCGGGCGGCGCAGGTCGGTCAGCGAGATCTCCAGACCCTGGTTCAGGAAGGCCAGTTCCCTGAATCGCTCCTCCAGTCCGTCGAACGAGAACTCCGCGGCTCCGAAGATGTCGGCGTCGGGCCAGAAGGCAAGGGTGGTCCCGCTTCCCGTCGCCGCCCCTGCCTCGGTGAGCGGGGTGACGGCCACGGCGCGCGCGTACTCCTGGACCCATCGAGCCCCCTCGCGCCGTACCTCTGCCGTCATCCGTTGCGACAAGGCATTGATGACCGCGGGCCCGAAGCCGCACAGGCCGAGCATTACGTCGTGGCGGCCTCCGGCTCCTCTCCAGGCCTGCATTTGGGTGAGCAGGGCTTCGAGCCCTGGACCGGCCCCCGTCTCGTCGATGGGAATGCCCGGCCCGTCGTCGGCGACACACACGCCGCCGTCGGGCGTGAGAGTGACGTCAACGGAGGCGGCACGGCCGGCCAGAACCTCGTTCACGGCCCGCTCCGCGACCTCGAACACCATCTGGCGCAGGCCGCGTTCACTTGTCGAGCCGACGTACATTCCGGGCCGCTTTCGAACGGCTTCCCACCCCTGAAGTACCTGGATGTTGCTGGCGTCGTATCTGGTGGCTTCCTCGGTCACGATGTCCCCTCCGATGGTGTCCAGCAGGACTCCCCAGGCTAGGCGAATCCGAGGAAAACACCAGGTCAGAGCGTCTTTCCCGATGTCGCAGGCGGGCGTGTGAGTGACTGCCCGGAGGTGGTCGGCCCAGGGGCCTCGAATCATCGCCGGAGTGCGGCCGCGGTGCCGCCGAGGGCGTGAACGGCACCCTTACCAGCGGCCCTGAGGCCCCAGTTTCGACTCCGGCAGAATCCTCCCCTGTCCGGTGCCTCTCCCCAGGCGACAAGCCGGCTCCCGAGGGCCGCCATGTTCACGTCTGCTCCTCGCGCGGGTGGTGCCGTATCAGTCGGTGACCTGCGTCGTGGCCGCGTTCAGGCTCACCCCGTGTCCGGCTTGGCGAGGCGGAACTCCTTGCCGTGCTTCAGCGGTCGCCCGCCCTGGGGATGGGCCAGGGCGTACTCCCTGAGCGAGGGTGTCGGCCATCACGTGACCCGGTCGGAACGCATCCGTCCCAGGACCTCGACTGGGAGGGTGTCGAGGAGGTGGACCATGCGTGGAGCGTCGCGCTGGCGTCGAAGACGATGAGGTTGTCGCGGTCGCCGACGTGCCAGCGGCCCATCCGATCAGACCGGTGACCACCCTGCGGAGCTGGGAGGCGGTGGCCATGGCGACGTCGTCCTCGGGCCCGAGGCGGACGGTATCCAGGAGCCGGCACCAGGACGTCCGGCCCGATGCGTAGGGTCGTCCCCGCATCTGCGGGGAGCTGCCATTCGGAGCAAACCGAATGGTGCGAGCGTCAGGTTCTTGTGGGCGGCGAGCGGATCGACTGGGCGGCGGCCGAAGCTTTGCTGGGCACCAGGCGAATCGCTGAGGCCCGGCCGCGCCTGAGCGGGAACTCCAGCGGTCCGGAGCTGGTCGAGCAGGCTGCTCTGGTCCATCCGATGCCCGGGCGCCGAAGCGGTTCGGTTGGACCGCGGACGCCTCCGGAAGACGGCCGGCTCTGACCATGTCGGACCTGTTGGGTCCAACGGGTCCGACAGGGGAACGGCGATGGGCCGGACCGTGGTCGGTCCGGCCCATCTGGGCGCGCTCTTGGGGTGTGTCAGCCGAGGCGGCCGAGGTGGATGACCACGATGGTGACGGTGGCCTCGGTGATCTCGTACAGGACCCGGTAGCGGCCGACATGCATCCGGCGCAGGTCCGCGGAGCCGAAGGGGGTGGTGCCCTCGGGCCGGGGCTGGTCGGCGAGGAGGTCGACGGCGTCCATCAGCTGGCGCAGGCCCTCGGGGTCGTCTTTGAGGAAGTGGGCGGCCGCGTCGATGGGGGGCTCGTCCCAGACGATCGCGTAGGTCACCCGCGCTCCAGGCCGAGCCGGGCGCGGACATCATCGTGGGGGACGGTCGCGGCGGCGCCGGCGGACTGCCGCTCCCGGTACAGGGCCAGGGCGAGCGCGTCCTCCAGATCGGCGAGCTCCTGGGGGTTGATGAGCACGGCCGCGGGCTGGCCGTGGTCGGTGATGGTGATGCGCTCCCGGGCGTGGGACGCCCGGCGGACCAGCGAGCCGAACTTCGCCCGCGCTTCGGTGATCGGCAGAGTCTCACTCATGTACAGAACTGTACACTTCTCGCGCCTTGGATGGATGGCTGTACGGATGGTCCTCGCGCCCGGTTGGCCCCGGACGCGGCCCTGCGTCCTCTTGTCCCGTCGAGTGGGGGCCTCGGCCCCGAGGCGTGGGAGTTCTCCCGCCGAGCGGTGTCAGGGGCGGTCGCAGGGCGGGGCCACGGGCTGGTCACTGTTTGTATCGACGAAGGCGTCGGAGACCCACTGGCCGTCGCCGATCTTGTCCCACAGAGATCACGGCGTCGTCGCGGCCCTCGGCCCCGGTGTCACCCAGTGGCGGCCCGGCGTTGGGGCTCGTGGAGGCCGGATGCTCGGCTAACGGGCACGTCCGGTTCGGAGGGCGGTCCGGGGAAACGGGCTGGTCGAAAGACCAGAACCGCGCCTCGGGCCGACCCTACTGACCGGACCGCCGCCTTCCCGGGTCCCGCACTGCGAGGAGAGGATCACCACAGGCCTGGCAGCGGCTGGCCTGTGGAGCCCAGGCGGTGCGGGCCGGCGACTCATGGCACCGAGACGAACCGCTCGGGCCGTCCGTTCGGTGCGATGCGCACCACGTGCACCGCGCCGTCCCCGGTGACCATCCGCACCCGGTCGGCGGTCTCCCAGGAAGCATCGGCGAGCTCGTTCCCCATGGCGTCCCCGTTGAAGAATCCGACGCGCCATCGTCGCTCGGTAAGCCCCCCACCTTGGTGGACGTACACGTACCAGAGCGGGTCGATCGCGGCTGATCCCTCCTCCACCACCAGCCGGCGGTCCCCGCGGCCCGGCGCGGGGACCCGGGCCGTCTCCTCGACGTCCCCCACTACGAGGAGGACGAGCGGTGCCGACAACATCAGCACCAGGCCGAGGCCACCGAGCGGAACGAGCAAACCCAGGCGGAGCCGCCGGGTCCGTACCCCCAGCCGGACAGAACCCGCCAACAGGGCCAGGGCGGTGAAGCCCATCAGCAGGGGGTGCGAACGGACCGAAGCGGCCACCACCAGGCCGCCGTCGCGCGGCTGGGCCGCGGCGAGCCCGGCGACGGCCGCCAGCGCAGTGGCGGCCAGGAGCATCACCACCGCCCACCGGCGCCGCGGGTCGGCGGCCGGCCCGCTCTGGTGCTCGCGCGGTGCGCTGCGGGCATACGAACGACCGGTCACAGATGTCCCCTCCCTGCTTCGACCGGGCCACTGTACGAGCCGCTTCTCCCACCCGGTCAGGCGGCAGGCGGGGAGTGGGTGATGGCGTCGGCGGAGAGGGTGGGGGCGATGTCTTCGAGGTCGGGGTGGGTGGCGGCGACGGCGCGCAGGACCCGGAGGACTGACTGGGGTTCGAGGGGGTTGCCGTTGACGGTGGTGAACAGGTGGCCGGTGTCGGGTACGGCGGCGGCGCGCAGCGGCAGGTATTCGTCGATGGCGCGTACGGCGTCGTGGTGGACGGGCTGGAGGCGGGTGGCGTCGGAGGCGGCGTTCTTCTGGGGGACGTCCCAGGTGGTGCGGTGCTGTTCCTGGTGGCGGCCGGTCAGGCGCATGGCGGTGATCTGGCCGGGGCGCAGGATGTCGTCCTCGTGGTGGCGGCCCCAGAGGTAGTGGTTGAGGCAGAGGTAGACCAGGGCGCGGGCGCGTGGGGGGCGTTCGCGGGTGGTGCCGGGGTAGCGGTCGGCGGCCTGGGCGAGCCAGCGGCACTGGTCGGCGGTGAGGAGGTCCCGGCCGGGCAAACCGGCGGAGAAGTTGCCGCCGCGCCGGAACTGCAGGGAGCGGGCGGTGCCGGCCGGGACGAGCCCGGGCCCGGCGGGGGCGGCAGTCTCCATCCACCGGTAGAAGGAGCGGACGGCCCCGCAGGCGGCATCCCGGGAGCGGGCGGCCACCGCGTAGCCGATCGCCCAGTTCTGCAGCGCCATGGGGGTGGGTTGCAGGTACAGGTCGGGGTCGGGCTGCCCGTCGGTGCCGCAGCCGGTGGTGAGCCAGTGCAGGACGGCGGGCCGGTAGTGCTCGACGGCCTGGTATCCGAAGTAGCCGTTGGCCTCGGAATTCGGGCCCGCCAGCCAGGTCTCCACCAGCCCCGCCACGTCATGGTTCATCCGGCCAAATTACCTGTACCACGAGGAGCTCCGGGGTCGCGCGCGATAGCCTGCGCCGCATGGATGAGATCACGGGGGTGGAGATCATCGCTTTCGCGGACGCTGCGGCGTTTGAGAGCTGGCTGGCCGAGCACTACACGCGCCACGAGGGTGTGTGGATCAAGGTAGCCAAGAAGAAGTCCGGCATTCCGACGGTCACCGACGACGAATTGGTCGACATTGGGCTGTGCTACGGCTGGATCTCTGGGCAACGGCGGTCGTTCGACGAGCAGCATTACCTGCAGAAGTACGTGCCACGTCGACCCAAGAGCCTGTGGTCGCAAGTGAATGTGGACAAGGTGGCGATGCTGACCGCCACGGGGCGGATGCGTGAACCCGGGTTGGCCGAGGTGCGCAGGGCGCAGGAGGACGGGCGATGGGCGGCGGCCTACGAGTCGCAGAAGACGGCGACGGTACCGTCCGACCTCGCGGCGGTGCTCGATGCGAACCCTGAGGCCAAGAAGGCGTTCGAGGCGCTCGACAAGACCGGACGCTACCTGCTGATCCTGCCGTTGCTTCAGGCGCTCACGCCGGAGGCCAGGCAGGTTCGGCTCGACAAAGCCCTGGACATGCTGGGGAGCGTCGACAGCCCGGAATGAGCCGGTAGCCGCAAGCCTGAGGCGGCCGCGCCCATGGAGCAGCACGCCTGGCGATTCCCGCCGACTGAATCACGAAGGCGACGTGACGCCGGAGGAGTCCTGGGGCTCCCGCTGCTCAGCGATCTCCAGGTAGCGCACAGCCGAACGGAGCCTGTCGGTTGCGTCGCCGAAATGCCCGAGCCCCAGGTTGCACCGCTGGCACAACAACCCGCGGACCAACCCGGTCACGTGTGAGTGGTCGACGCACGGAGGCAGTGTCTCCGGATCAAAGCTGCGGGAGCAGATCGCGCACGCGAGGTCCTGGGCCACCAGCAGTGCCTCGAAGTCCTCCGGAGTCATGTTGTAGTTCACCCGTAGCCACCGCTTCCGCTCCTTCTCCGCGAAGCACCGCTTGCAGATTCGGGTCTCTCCGTTGTCGTACCAGCCGACCTCCGCGAACGTGTGGCCGTTGGGGCACTCCGGCGTGTTCTCCCAGCTCTTCCGCGGTTTCCACTGGTGCTCGTCCGGGCCTTTGCCCTGCCGGGCGGCCTGGGCATGGGAGACACACTCTCGGCATGCGAGCCGACCGTGGGCATCGCGGTAGGTGTTCTCCTCCGTACGCTCGTGCCCGTTCGCGCAGCGCTCCAGATGATCTTCCCGCTTCCCCTTGTACTGGCCCGCGTCACCCAGCGGCGTCCTCCCCTGCCGGGGCACAGATGCCTTCAAGTGTCCGGCGGCAAGGCACAGCTTGTTGCCGCAGGTCTGGCGAACGTGCTGGCCCTTGCGCAGGGTCTCCCCAGTGGCCTTCTCGTACATCCAGCGATGCAGCGCGATCTGGAGGGTCTTGCCTTCCTCCCGGTAAGACCGGCGGTCGCTCGTCTGCGGCCGCCCTTCCTTGCCGGTCGTCCCCTCCCAGACCAGACAGTCCCCCTTCTGGGTGCATTTCCCTCGGACCCACTCCACCGTGACATCCTCGACCTCTTCGCGGATGTAGATCGCGGAGCCGTATTTCTTGGCCCGTCTGTAGCAGGGCTGGCACATTCCATCCCGCAGCGGCTTGTACGGCTTCTTGCACTTCCGGCAGAGTCCGGGCGCCACCGATGCCTCAGGAACGTTGATCTCGCGCTCCATGCGCGCAGGGTAGAAGCCGCCTCTGACAGTAGACCCGCCGACCACTGGCAACGGGCCGGCCCCGGGGGCCAGCGAACGCGGCGGCATGGACCCGACCGGACATCGCCTGAGTGCGGCCCATGGCCCCGGAGCCGACTCTGGAGCCATGGCCGACGAGTCCAGAGTGACCATCCACCCTCCCGACGACCGGGGGCGCCGCCTGGTGACCTACCGGCGCGAGGAGCTCGGCCGCGCGACCAGCGAGCGGGACGTCCGGGAGTTCCTCTACCGGGCAGGCATGGCCGACGCCGAAGACGTCGACCTCACCGACGAGGCCCTCTTCGACTGGCAGGGCACCGGACCCGAGTCCTGGGCCTGAGCCGTGAAGGCCCTGTGGAACGGCGCGATCTCGTTTGGGCTGGTCACTTCTCTGAACCGGATGAGGCATCACCTCGGACCTATGGATCCGTGAGGTGCTCCGCCCAAGCACCTCGCACTGTCGGCTTGCGCCAGTTCCTTGATGCCGGAGCTTCGTTGTATCGCGGGCGTATCGAAAACCCCATACGCCACCGCAACAGCCTTCCGTCTTGAGTAGCGGCACGGACCGCAGCAGACCGGCAACGGCCGGTTTGTCGATCAGGGAAGGATCGTGATCATGGACTCGGATTCCGTACGTGGTACCGATCGGCGGCGACTGCTCAGGTGGGGTGGGGCAGCGGCCGCCGGCGTGGTGGCGACCGGCGCGCCGCTGGTGGGCGCCCAACCCGGCCATGCCTGGGCTGCGAGACCGCACCGTCCGACCCCGGGCGACCCCGACATCCCACTGGACACCCGTCCCGGCGGAGCCTACGACCGATACGTGGCGCAGCTGGCCGCTCAGGGCAGGTTCTCCGGCGTGGTGCTGTTATCGCACCAGGGCCGGACGGTGCTGTCGCGCAGCTACGGCATGGCCGACAAGGAGAGGAGCATCCGCCATCACGAGGGCGTCGCGTTCAGCCTCGGTTCGGCGGGCAAGCCATTCGGTGCGGTGGCCATCTTGCAGTTGGCGCAGCAGGGCAAGGTGAAGCTGTCGGACACGGTGGGCAGCCATCTGAAGGGCTTCGCCAAAGACGTCGCCGACCAGGTGACCATCCACCACCTGCTCTCCGGCACCTCCGGGCTGGACAGCCCGGAGGAGGACGTGCAACGCGTCTTCCAGAGCCGGGACGAGGTGCAGAAGTACTACGAGCAGCGGGCCCGGCGGGCGAAGCTGGTGGGCGTCCCGGGCACCCCAGGCACCGCTCACGCGGAGGCGGAGGTCACCATTTCCGCGCTGATCGTGGAGGCCGTGGCCGGCACGACGTACTGGGACTACGTCGAGAAACACATCTTCAAGCGCTCCGGGATGACTGGCTCGGCGTTCTGCACCAGGCCGCAGTGGCTCGCCGACAAGCACATCGCGCACCCGTACATGACGCTGGCCGACGGTAGCCAGGTGGATGCCGTCCGCAATCTGGACAGGGGCAGCCCGTACCCGAACGTACTCGGCAGGAATCCGGCCCGCGCCTTCATCGATGCCCCCGGGGACGGTGGCTTCGCCACCGCGCCGGATCTGGTCCGGTTCGCGCACGCGCTGGGCGACGGGACGCTCCTGGACCGGCCCTGGGCCGATGTGCTCACCGGGGCCAAGATCCCCCACGGACCGGCGTCGTTCGGCGCGTACGGGATTGCGGTCTCCATCGTCAACGGCCAATGGAAGTGCCAGCGCGCCGGCGGCAACCCCGGTGTCTCCGCCAAGTGGACCATCTACCCGTACACCGGCTGGGTCGGCGTCATTCTGAGCAACATCGACGGCGTGCCGCTGCAGGACATGGGCGAGCGGGAGACACAGGCCATCACTGGGGCTACGCCTGGCGGCGGGTCAGGTGGCTGAGGTGATCCGGCGGCCTGGTTGCACGTACGGCTGGGCCGGGTCGGTCACTTCCACCAAGGCGCCGGTCTGGGGAGGACGAAGGTCTTCGGATCCTGAGAGGGATCACCGTCTCAAGCATGAGCGGAAGCCATCAGAGACGCCTTCTGAACTGTGCTTATTGACCGACTGGACCTTCAGCGGGAGGTCGAGGAGGGCCTGAACGTGATGGAGTCCTCCAACGGCGCGAACTCCGTGATCGCCTACGGCAAGGGCGGGGAGATCGCCTCGAACCGGCGCGACGAGCAGCAGATGTTCGTGCTGTGCCTGCACACCCTGCAATCGGCGCTGGTCTTCGTGAACACCCTGATGCTCCAGGACATCCTCGGCGAACCGGAGTGGGCCGGCCTCCCCACCCCCGCGGACCGGCGCGGCCTGACCCCGTTGTTCTGGTCCCACGTCCGGCCCTACGGCGAGGTGAACCTCGATATGGGCGCCCGCCTCAACCTCGCCGCGGCCTCCGTGCCGGGACCCCGGGCCCCGGCCGACCAGGCCGCGCGATCCACCGTGGAGAACGTATGAACCTGCGTCTGTACGGCACTGTGAGCGAACCGCGCCGGCGTCTCGCCTGGAGGGATCCCGACACGTGGCTGCCCCGGACACGCGCCTGGGCGACGGTGCTGGCCTCTCCCGTATGGTGGCGCCTGCCGGAGGAAGACCGCGACGCCCACCAGCTCCGGCGTCGAACTCGCCTTCTGGACCAACCGCCAGGTTCGCCGCAGCGGCCTGTGCCTGTCGTGCTGGATGCACGAGAGCGAGCCCCACATCCTCGTCTGCGACGGCGGCCGGTGCCGCAACTTCACCCAGCTCCTCGATGACGGCTTCGGCGGCCGTACAGTCGAAGCGGCGCCCGAAGCCACCTCTTATGGCTTCGGGCGCCGCTGCTCGTGGTGCGGTGTCAGGCGCGAGGATCGCCGCATGCAGGCGAGGTGAAGAAAACCAGTAGAGGGCCTGTGGCCTGCTCTGTTACGGTCCTGGGGCCGGCCGCGGGACTCCGGTGCGACTTCCGGAACCTGCCTCTGAAGCAATGATTCGCAGCTCGTGCCCCCATTCCCCGGCCGGCATCCGCACCCTTGAGGAATGAATGGGATGGATTCGTACGGGGACCTCGTCGCAGCCGACGATGTACTGCTCTTCGTCAACGCAGCGATCACCTCCACCGGCCAGCGTGAATTCCACAGCGACGCGGGCGAGCAGCGGCTGTCCTTGGACTTCCTCCATGCATACATGCTGGGCAACTACCGCGACCTGTACGCCGGAGTACTTGCGCTCGACATCAACGACTACAACGCAGTCCTCATCATCAGACAGTTGTTGGAGACCACCGGTGAGGCCACTGCCGACCAGCGTCGCAGCGAGGGCCGACTGATCGCGTGCCGTCTGGCGACGCTGCCGCCACAACGCGTGTACGGGCTGTTCGATGCCCTACGCCGGGCCGGGGTGAACAATCGTCGCACTCGCGCGATCATGCGTGACTGGCTGTCCGCCCGCCCGGACCTGGCGTTCGATGCCGTGAAGTACCGCAGCGGCCTCAAGCGAGCTCTTCGTCACGCACACCTGGCCCCTGCCACCGAGGAGCTAGGTGCGTTTGTATTTGCGCCGCTGACCCGCAAGCACTACGCCACCCCTCTCTTGGAGACGTGGCGCCGCGCGCACTACGAGCAGGCCGCCCTGTATGAGCTGCCCTATACGGCTGCCGAGGGCTTCGCCGCCAAGCACAACATCCCCCGGGATGTTTTCCTGGAGCGCATAGCCCCGCGGATGACCCGCCTGGAGACCTTGCGGTTGCAGGAATCCGCGCACAAGATCGGGATCACAGGAGTACAGGCAGACCTGTCCGGCATGCCGCTGACCCGGTTGGCAACCTATGTGCTTTCGCTGCCGGTCGAGGACCGCCTGCGCCGACGTGCCGAGCTGACCCATGGCCTGGAATCGGCCGCCGACCGGGTGGCCGGCTCCCACCGGGGGAGCTGGGGCAAGGTCACCGCCGTCCTGGACGACAGCTTTTCCGCCTTCGGTTCGACTCACAAGCGTCGTCGACCGCTGGCCGTGGCACTGGCCTGCCACTATCTGCTCGCGGCCCTTGCCAGCAACTACACCGGACTGTGGACGTCTGGGCGGACTGACGCACTGCTGACCCACCCGTACGGGCCCACGCCAGTGGGACGGCGGATCCTCGACGCGCTGGACACCACACCGTCCAGGCTGGTGATCGTTTCCGACGGATGGGACAACGCACCTCCCGGCCTGGCCGCCGAAGTTCTGCGCATCTGGCGCACTCGGCTCGACCCCGAGCGTCGCACCAGCATCGTCCATCTCAACCCCGTCTACGACGCGGCCGATTTCGACGTACGTCGACTGTCCTCGACCGTGCCCACCGCGGGTATCCGTGACGCCGAGGACCTTCCCGCCCTGGTGGAACTCGCCCAGTTCGCAGAAGGCCGGACCGGCCTGGCCGAACTGGTCACGTACATGAACACCCGTGCCGCTCGAATGCTGAGCGGACACCAGCAGGAGCAGGCGCGATGACCACACTGGACCTGACCGGCCTTGCCGCCCGCCCCTCACAGGTCTGGGGTGCCGTCCGTCTGGTGCCGCTCGTACGTGACGAACCTGTCGCCGATCTCCGCCTGCGCTCTCAGCTCTACGGCGATGCGGCCGGTCTGGTCGAGGTCGGCCCACGCGATGCCTATATCTCCTACATCCCACATGGATTCGTCGCTACATGGACTGACGATGGCACGCCGGCAGCCGCCTACGGCACCCAGCTTTCCACCGACGGCAACGCGGCTCCCTCCGCTGCAATGGGCCTGCACTTCCACCGCAGAATGGCCCGCCGTCAGGCCAAAGACCGGCTGCGGTTCCTCCCCATGCACCTGGCACTGGAAGGCTACCTGGCACTCCACTTCGGCGGCCCCTCGATCGCCTGGGAGGAGTGGTCGCAGCGTGCAATCCGCCAAGGGCTCTCCCCTCGCGTCGAGGAAGCCTATGTGGGTGCCGAAGTACGCGGACTCGCCGACGCACTGCGCATCTTCGAGATCCACCCCAACCAATGCGGTGTGATGGTCTACGTCGCTGACGCACTCGCGGCCACGTTCGCGGTCCCGCATCCCGACGACTACCGAGCCCTCCACCCAACACTCCTGCAGGACCTATATGGCGAACTGATCCACCACTACGCCACGCTGATGCCACCGGTACAGGATTTCCGGGCCCGCATCTCTGGCTCGCAGATCCGCTCCCTAGCCCACCTGCGCAGGGCAGTTGCCGAGCAGGAACATGCCTGGACATATTTTCACGACACAACCATGGCGGCCGGCCTGCTGGAGCACGCTTATACCTGGCAGTCGGTCTACCAGATGGGGCGCTTCACGCTCTCCCGCTTCCTGCCGCCGTTCCGCCCTAAGCAGGAGAACCACATCGGTGAGTCCATCGCCGACGACAGGGGCAGGATCGCCTACCTCAAGACGTTTCGTCTGTCGGAGACCCAGGTCCGTCGCGGTCACCTTCTCAGCAGGCTTGCCGCCAACGACTGGCACCTGGCGAACACCGCAGCCGATCTTGGCATCAATGAGGCTCAGCTAGGGCTGCGCCTGGAGTCCGCCGGCTTCGGTCTCCTGCTCCGTCAGGACGTTTTGGATGGATACCGCAAGCACGGACGAACCCGGACCGGCTGAGCGCGGCACAATCAACTGGCCTGCCGCAGTAAATGCCGGATTTATTGCGGCGGAGCCTCTACCGTGATCATCGCGACCTGCGGCGGGTTCTCCGGCCGTCGCAGGCGAGGTCTACGCATTTACTGCGGCAGGGGCAGACATCGTCTTCGGCCTGCTCACCCTCGCCGGGTTCGCGTACGCCCCGCAGCTCGCCGACCTGCCCGATCAGAAGATGTGGCGCATCGACCGCACCGCGGACTACGGCGCCTTCCAGGACGCGGCCCGCGGCCGGGTCGACCTCGCCCGCATCGAGCGGCACCGGGAGGACATCCTGCGGATCATCGGCTCCTCCACACCGGAGCCGTCCGCGCCTACGACGTCATCCGGCTGCTCTCCCGCGACGGGCGCCCGACCCCGCTCTGCGACGCGATCGCGCACTACGGGCGGATCGCGAAGAGCCTGCACATCCTGCGCCTGGCCGACGAGCCCGGCTATCGAAGGCAGATCAAGGTGCAGGCCAACCTCCAGGAAGGCCGGCACGCGCTCGCCCGGAGGATCTTCCACGGCCGCGCCGGGCAGCTCTACCAGCGCTACCAGGACGGCATGGAGGACCAGATCGGCGCCCTGGGCCTGGTCCTCAACGCCCTTGTGCTCTTCAACACCAGGTACATGGACGCCGCCGTGACGCGACTGCGCGCGGACAGTTTCGACGTCCGCGACGAGGATGTCGCCCGCCTCTCCCCGTTCGTGCGGCACCACATCAACATGCTCGGCCGCTACTCCTTCCAGCTCCCCGACCTGCCCGGCGGACTGAGGCCTTTGCGCGACCCGGACGCCCCCGAAGACGAGTGAGACCGGCGGCCGAGAGCCCCGCCCTGCGAGAGGACGCCCCGCGTCTCAGGCGCCCGTCCGAATGCGTTCCCGGACAGCGGCGCGGTCGATGCCGAGCTCTGCCATGAGCTCTGCCGCGGGATCCGGCTGCTCACAGTCGAGCAGGGCCAGCAGAAGATGCTCTGGTGTGATGCGCCGACTACTGGCCTTCCTCGTCTCAGCCAGGGCGCGTGGGAGGACGGCACGGGCGCCGGAGGTGAAGGGGGTGCGCTTGCGCGAGGCGGGAATCGGCGGCCGCTCGATCCCCTGGACGTCGATGCCGACCACGGCCAGCGCGGACCGGTCGAGGGAATCGAGAGCAGCACGCGCGGTTTCCAGGTCGGTTCCGAGGGCCCGTACCGCGCCGGGCTCGTGGAGCACTCCCAGAAGAAGGTGCTCGGTGCCGATGCGGCGATCGCCACGCAATGTGGCTTCGCCCAGTGCCGAAGTGACGGCCGCACGGGCACCTGCTGCGAATTGTTCGAACATTGGTCGTCTCACTTCCCGTACTTGGCGTGCACGGATTGCCGGGAGACGCCGAGGGCATCGCCGATCTGTTCCCAGGACCATCCCTGCTCCCTGGCGCGTGTGACTGCTGCCGCTTCGACTTGCTCGGCCAGCCGGTGCAAGGCGCCCACGGCCCGCAGCCCCACCGCAGGGTCATGCGACCTGAGGCGTTCTGAGAGATCTCCCGATTCCATGCCTGTCAGTCTGGATTGACATCCCTCGATTGTCAATCCAGACTGACATCAGGTCGCGCCGTCAGTCCAGGCTGACATGCAGTCGCGGCTGGACGCCTCCTGCCCGGCGAACCGAAGGAGAACGTGATGACTGCTGACGTCACCATCGTCGGTGGCGGCCCGAACGGGCTGCTGCTGGCCTGTGAACTACGACTCGCAGGCGTGCGACCGCTGCTCTTGGAGCGGCTGCACACCCGCAGCGAGGTCCCCCGTGCCAACGGGCTCGTCGGCCGCGTGGTCCAGGCGCTGGAGTTGCGCGGCCTGTACGAGCCCCTCACCGGTCGTTCCGAGCGTGCGCAGCCGTTGCCCTTCTACCAGTTCAGTGGCCTGCCGCTGGACCTGCGCGACCTGCCCGACAACCCGCTGCACGCCCTTCAGGTTCCGCAAGCGCGTATCGAGCAGGTACTCGAAGAGCGCGCCCGAGAACTGGGCGTCGAGATCCGCCGCGGGCACGAACTGACCGCCCTGCACCAGGATGACGACGCCGTCACCCTCGACATCCGAGCCCCGCAGGGCGCCTACCAGGTCCGCACCCGGTACCTGGTCGGAGCGGACGGCGGCCACAGCACGGTCCGCAAGCAGGTCGGCATCGCCTTCCCCGGCACCACCGACGACAGCTTCGCCTCCCGCGCGGGACACGCCGTCATCCCCGGCGCTCTGCTGGATCCCGCCACCGGGGAACTCGACCTGTCCGAGCTGGGCATGCGCCTTCGGCCGTACGCCCACAACCGTCTGCCGGGCGGCGTGCTCACCTTCGCGATGATGCAACCTGGATCGGGTATCCACCTCGTAGCCACCTTCGAGTGGGACCAGCCACCGGCTGACGACAGCACCCCGATGACCTTCGATGAACTCCGGGCCAGCGTCCGCCGCGTCCTGGGCGCAGACCTGCCGCTGAGCCCACCTACTACCCCCGGACCGCACCTGCTGCGCCGCCTCACCGGCACCAACTCGCGGCAGGCCGACACCTACCGCGCCGGCCGCGTCCTACTGCTCGGGGACGCCGCGCACGTTCATTCCGCGGTCGGCGGGCCGGGGCTGAACCTGGGCATGCAGGACGCCATCAACCTCGGCTGGAAACTCGCCGCCCAGATCCACGGCTGGGCGCCCCCCGGGCTGCTGGACACCTACTCCAGCGAGCGGGCTCCGGTCAGCCGGCGAGTGCTCATGCAGACCCGCGCCCAGATGGCCCTGATGCGTCCGGCAGCCGAGATCACCGCGGCCCGCGACCTGCTGGCGGAACTGCTCGACGAACCATGCAACCGCGCGCGCATCGCAGCCCTCCTGGCCGGAACCGACATCCGGTACGACATGGGCCACGACACCGGGCATTCACTCGCCGGGCGGTGGCTGCCCGACCTCCGGACGCACATCACCGACGGCTGGAAACAGATCGCCGAACGGCTGCGAGCAGCCCGCCCCGTGCTCGTGGACCTCACCGGAAACTCAGCGACGGCCGAGGCCGCCAACGCCTGGACGGACCGGGTGGACGTCATCACTGCCCGATCCGCAGACCGGTCCCTGCCAGCCTCCGCCATCCTCGTCCGTCCCGACGGATACCTGGCCTGGGCCGCGGATGACACCGCGGGCCAGTCAATGCGCAATCACATGCACGAAGCGCTGACCAGGTGGTTCGGCGCGGCGGCCTGAATCGCGCCAACACATCCACAGCGGCCGATCCGCACGGCGGTCAACGCCGGCTGTCTCCGGGCGCGAGCAGGCTGGTGACCTCGGCGATCGCTTCCGCCGAGGGATGGAAGTAGCGCCGTACATTCTCCGGCTTCTTGTGCCGCGACTTCGCCATGAGCATCGGCAGGCTGGCCCCGGCCTCGCCGAGGTGCGTGAGTCCGGAGTGCCGGTATTCATGGAGGTCCCAGCCCGCGCCTGGCACCCCGCCGACGGCCGTGTGCGCGTCGAGCAGGGCGCGGGCTTGGCCGTACGACAGCCGGACCAGCCCGGCGTCCGGGCAGACACCGCGCGGACTGAGGACCTTGCCGGGGCCCGGCCTGCGGTGGGTGACGAACACCGGGCCGCGCGTACGGCCCTTGATCAGCCGGGGCAGCAGCCGGGCAGTACCGGCGTCCCAGAACACGGGCTCCAGCACGAACTCCTCGCGCGGAGCACCCCGGCGTCGCGTACGCGGCCGGGCTCCCTTCGCCTTCACCCGGGTCCGGCGTCCGGCGAGGTCCAGCTCCTCGATGTTGACGCCGAGGATCTCCTCCGCCCGCGCGCACGTCTCGTACAGCATCCGCCACAGCGTCTTCTCCCGAAGGTGGACGTCGCGGCGGGCGATCAGCCGGTCGACCGCCATCTTCGAGTGGGCCGGAGTCTCCGAGTCCGGCGGGGTCAGCCGCTTCATCCAGGCCGGCACTTGCGGCCCGTCGTAGCCGCGCTCACCGCACCAGCCGAGCCACGACAGCACCGACGCGCGGCGTGCGTTCCAGGTGTTGACCGCCGCACTGCCCAAGAGAGAGGAGTTCGAGGGCCTCGCCGATCTCGTCGTCCGTGACCGCCGCCAGTGGGCAGCCCGCGCCGAGCCGTTCAGCGGTCTTGCCGACCCCGATGCCGTAGGGGCATGACCCAGATACGCCGGGAACCCGCCACGGGATGATCTTGGAGACCGGAGGTCTCGCTACGGGGTGTTGCTCGCGAGGACGGTGACGCGGTTCTCGTACTCGCGGCGCGCCTTGCGCTGGGCTGGGAGCGCTGGGGCGCCCGGGGTGCCGTCGAGGGACTGGCAGCGGATGAGGAGCTGGCGGTGGACCGCGGGGGTGGCGCTGACGCGCAGGGTGTAGCCCTGGCCACGCGGTACGGCCACCCCTTGGTCGAGCGCGTCGCGCTCGGCAGGTTCCAGCTCGGCGGCCCGGAGAAAGTCAGCGACCTTGCGCGATGTTGATCAGATCGGCCGGGCGGTTCTTCGACACGGCCTCACTCCGCATCACCGCCTCGGCGATCTTCCGGGCCCTCGCCTTGTCGTACGACAAGCCCGTCCGCCGGCGTACGGCGATCCGCTGCCGTTCCGCCGTACGGCTCGCGGCCTTCGCCACCGTGCCCTCCGGCAGGTCCACCGCGCGGCGGACGAAGTCGACCACCGTCTCCGGGATCTCGTCCAGCTTCGGAAAGCACCCCATCCGCTGGTACGACTTCAGCGCGAGCAGCTGGGCCAGGAGGTGCTCGTCGCAGTCGGTCCGGCCAGCGGCCCACTCGACCTCATCACGGCTCGGCGCGAAGAACAGATGCAGCTCATGCGCGGTGATCAGCCGCTTGAACCGCGGATACGCGGTCCTCTCGATCGAGGTCACAGCCCACCCCACCCCTGACGGAATCCAACATCACCACCAACGACACTGGGCTGTACGGGTGACGGGGCAAGGCCCTCAACAACGCAAGATCATCCCGTGGCGGGTTTCTGGCGTATCTGGGTCATGCCCCCACGTCGGCCGCACCTTCGCGGGCCTGCGGGTAGAGGAACGGTGGGACGCCCACATGAAGGCGTACTTGTACCGGGTGGTGTGCCGGTCCGCGGAGCGCCTGGCCGCCGCCGGCCGCGGAGTTTCAGCCGCTCTGCGACGCAGAATGACCCCCTGGCAATCCATGACACCCCGGGCGCGTACTCTGCCGGAGGTCCGTCGTGAGGCCGCCGACCGGCGCGCCCAGCGGCTGCGGGCAACGCGGGTAGAACCCGGCCCCGACTACGGCGCAGCCCTGACAGCCCTGGCCCGGATGACCCCGGCCCGGCAGTAAAGCCGCCCCCTTCCCTCCAGCCCTGCCGACCGGCAGAGCCTGCCCGACCATGCGCAAGGACACCGACGTGACCACGCCCCCGCCCGATCAGTTCGGCCCCGCCTACGGCTACCCGGCCCCCATACCGCCACCGCCCGCCCACGCCCCGTACCCGGGCCCTGCCGCGCCTCCGGCGATCCCTCAGCCGGGCGCCTACGGCGCGCCCGCGGGCTACGGCGGCCACCCCTCCTACGGCGGGCAGCAGCCCGGACCGTACGCCAGCGCACCCCAGCCCCCGCCGGGCCACTACCAGGCAGCCCCCGGCCCCTACCCGGGCCCGTACCCGGGGCAGCCGCACCCGGGCTCCTACCAGGCACCCGCCCCTTACGCAGTCCCCTACGGCCACCAGCCGCCCCCCTACATTCAGCCGGTCGTGGTCCGGAAATCCTGGGGCATCGACATCCTCATGACGTTCATGACCTGCGGCGCCTGGGCCCCTTTCGTCATGCCGTTCCGGATGCGGCGTTCCTGCGTCGTGCGCTGATGGCCCCCACCGCGCTGCCCGGCAACCGGGCCCCCGCCGGGTCCAATCCGGCGGGGGCCCGCGCCCAGCACCCTACGAAACAGGCAACCCGACCCATGCACCGCACCCTCACGGCGGGCACCCTCGCCGTGCTCTCCGCCGCCCTGACAGGCTGCAGCCTGCCCGACCCCAAACCCCTGCCGACGTACTCGTACACGCCCCCGGCACCCCCCAGCGCACCGGCAGCCAGGCCCACCCCGGCGAGCGTCACCATGCCGAGCCTGCTCGGCGTCCACACCATGGCCGAGGTCCGCGAGCGCCTCAAGATCGCCCGGATCCCGGTCGAGAACCTGACGCTGGAACCGATGTACGAGGGCGAGGCGACCGTGCCCGGCGCCACCGCCGACACCCGCCGGTGGCGGATCTGCTTCCAGTCCTACACCGAGGGCCTCTCCGTATACGCGCCGGAGTTCACCAACGTACGTCTGTCAGCCGTCCGTGAGGCCCACCAGTGCCCCGAGACGGCGTACGAGGATCTCGACGCCAACGGCCGGGTCCGCAAGGTGCCCGTGCCGGACCTGGGATCGGACTCCGGCAGCAACACCAGCGGCAGCAGCAGCGGCGGGAGCCGCAACGGCGGCAAGCGCCGCCACTGACGGCCGCCACACCCCTCACACCACAACCCCCAAAGCGAGAAAGCAGCACCATGCAGAACCAGCACTACGGCCAGACCACCCCGCCGCCGGCGAAGGCCCCCATGGGAACAGGCAAGAAGATCGGCATCGGCTGCGGCGGCCTCCTCGGCGGCCTCATCCTCATCTCGGTGCTCGGCGCCCTGATCGGCCCGGACGACGACAGCAAGACCGAGACCAAGCCGTCCGCCACCGCCGCGGCGCCGTCCCCGGCCCAGCCCTCCAAGGCACCCACGCAGAAGACCACCCCGGCCAAGGCGCGGCCGGCCGCGACGCTGACCGGCCTCAACATGCCCGCCTGGGTCGCAGCCATGGAAGGCGCCGGGATCGACTTCGAGTCCAAAGGCGAGCAGTACACCCCGCCCGGCGGAGCTGAAGCGTTCAAGGACTGGAAGGGCAAGAACCAGAAGCGCACCACGGCGGGCCTCTACCTGAAGGCCACCGCCACCGCGTACGCCAGCGACGGCGCCGTCCTGAACGCGACCTGCAAGGCCCAGGAAGCCGCCAGCCAGGAAGCCAAGGTCACCGCCTTCTTCGAGAAGTGCGTCACCGCCCTCGCAGTCCCCGGCCTGGACACCGCCAAGGCCACCGGCTTCGTCAAGGAGAACACCGCGCGCATGATCGCCGCCTCGGGCAGCCAGCCCGCCACCCGCACCGCCGGCGGCGTGACCCTGCGCATTGACGACGACCTCCAGACCGGCGCCGCCCAGCTCACCATCACCGCCAAGCGCTAACCACACAGGAAGGACACCATGCCCGACTCTGTCCCCATCCCGATCGGCAGCACCACCCACACGCTGCACCGCCGCGACATCGAGGCAGCCGCCAGCCGCCTGGAACCCGCCCACAGCAGCAGGGCCCTGGAGGCCAAGTGGTACGCCCTCGTCGGCGGCGGACTCCACTACGTCCGCCCCCTGATCGCCGCCGTCACCAACGAGACCCCCAAGGTTGACGACGCCCGCCAGGCCCTGGCCGCACTCGGGTTCTCCGTGTTCTGCCTCGCAGACGACGACCTGCTGAACAACGGCATCCCCTGGCACCGCGGCTACTAAGTCCGCAACACCCGTGCCCCCGCCGGTCACCGACTGGCGGGGGCACGGGTGTATCCGGGCTCAGGCCGAAACAGTCCAACGCACGGTCAACGCCTGGTCAACGATCCGGTCCAGCAGTCCGTCAGGGATGTGATGCCACCGGCGGAGCGCCGGGTCATCGACCGGCAGCGTCCCCGGCACCTCCGAGTACGGCGTCAGCACCCGGTACGGCTGGCGCATCACATCCCGGACCACGAGCGCGGCCACCAGGTCCCGGCGGACGGCGACGAGTTCGGCGAGCGGGTTCGCCGACCGGCCCCGGCTCCGCCACGCCGCGACCTCCCGGTCACACTCCCGGCAGATGCGCCAGCCGTACCGGCCGCGCTGCTCGACCCGGGCCACCCCGGCCGCCGGCTGCCGGGCCGGGCCCCCGCACTCCGCACACGCGAGCGGGCCGCCGTAGTTGAGGGCAGGCAGGAGCTGATCGGCCGCACGATTCATGGGGGGAGCGTAGGCAGGCCCCACCCTTCGGGCTGGAAGGCGCGGCCAGCCGCGGGCCCGAGCGGCCGCCAGCCTGATTTGCCTGGTATGAGTTAAATGCCGGAGTCTTTGATTCCTGCTTCGGACACGGTGTCTTGGCAGCGGCGAGGCTCTACTCTCAGCGCATGACGAAGGCAGGCCGGGACACCACCCGGCAGGGCACCTGCGACGGAGCTGCATAGCGTGGGTAGAAGGCAACCCAAGTCGATGCGCCCAGTGCGTATCCCGCCCTGGGAAGCGGTCCCCTCCCCCTTGATATCGGTCGACTCCCTAAGGGAGCAGGTGGAGCGCGCCAAAGCCAACGCCGAAGCCGGCGAAGCCAAGGTGAACCAGGAAGCCGAGGAACATCGCCGAGCACGGCAGCGCGAACGTGGCCCAGGGGGATCGTCCCCGAAAGTCCAGAAGCTGGAGAGCAGTCTTCAGCGCCTCCAGCAGCGGAATGACCACCTCTGGGACCACCTTGCGCGACTGCAGGCGCAGCTTGATCGTAGACTCACGGGCTCCATAGGCAGAGGAGCCGCCAAGCCTGGAGCAACGCGGAGCGAAGAGCCGTCCGCTACGCCGGCGCAGGCAGCAACTGCCTCTTCTGACCGGCTGTGCCCAGTGTGCGAGAAGCGCGGCCTGCCGCCGGGGCGGTCTCGGCACCTGAAATGCGAGAACGCCTCACGCCCTATGCGCGCTCCCATCGAGGCCGAAGCAGACGTCGTCACAGCGACGACGGCCAGCAAGGGCGAGCGGTACAGAGTGCTGGTGAGGCAGACCGAGCAGCGGGAATCCTCCATGCAGGGCAGGAGGGGCAAGGCCAGTGGGAGGCCAGCTCGGATCGCGGCCGCTCGCCGAGCGGTGCTCCTTCGCAGCGGTGGGCACTGCGAGAACCCGGGGTGCGCTGGGCAGCCAGAAGACCTCACCGACTCGGGGGATCTAATCCTCGAAGTGGACCACATCGAGGAGTTGGCCGCGGGCGGGCGGGACCACCCCTCACAGATGATCGCCCTATGCCCGAACTGCCATGCAGTAGAGACCCGCGGCCGCAGCCGCGCCGCCCTGGCCCAGATCCTCAGCCGTGCCGCCGGAGAAGCGCACGCCCGCTGGTTCAGCTGAGAGCGACGTAGGCACTGCGCCGGCCACGGGCCGTTGGCCCGTACGCAGTGCACCGCCAAATCGCGGAAGCATCGTACGGGCCGGGAAGCGAGGCGAGGCGGGTTCAGTTCTCGGCGTCGTGCGCCTGCAGCGCCTGCGAGATAGCGCCGACACTGGGGTTCTTGCCCTTGCGCTTGCCTTCCTTGATCAGAAGGTGTGGCTGGATCTGCCGGATCGTGAAGCCCTGCTTGCGCAAGGCCACTGCCTGGATCAGCGCGAGCAGCTGGGCCAGGAGGTGCTCGTCGCAGTCGGTCCGGCCAGCGGCCCACTCGACCTCATCACGGCTCGGCGCGAAGAACAGATGCAGCTCATGCGCGGTGATCAGCCGCTTGAACCGCGGATACGCGGTCCTCTCGATCGAGGTCACAGCCCACCCCACCCCTGACGGAATCCAACATCACCACCAACGACACTGGGCTGTACGGGTGACGGGGCAAGGCCCTCAACAACGCAAGATCATCCCGTGGCGGGTTTCTGGCGTATCTGGATCATGCCCCTCCATCGACCCGACCGCGGGCCCGCGCGCACCGCATCGCACTGGACTGCCCCAGCGACATCATGTCCGTGACCCTGCCGCGTGGTAGTCGCCTGGAGAAGCGGACCGAAGCCTGGCCAGGCCTTACGACCTCGGGGGAGCTTGCGGTCGGGATGTCCTGGACTGCCGTGATCCGGCACCATTGAATGTGGCCAGCGCTTGGGAATTGGCCCTGGCGTTGAGCGGGGCGTAGTGGCCAGGATCGTGAGCCATGCGTGCAATTGTCTTCGACATGGATGGGACGTTGCTGGACAGCGTCCCCACGGTGTCCCGGGCAGACGCCGACGCGATTCGGTCGCTCGGCGGCCCGCCGGTTTCGCCGGATGAGATGGTCGCCGAGTGGCATGTCGGCCACACCGAGTTGGTTCCTGCGGGATCGCTCGGAGTGCATGCCAGGTGGGGCGCACGCGCCGGTGTCCGTGGCAGTGCTCACTTGGTCGCAGCGCATCCGTACGACGTGCTCAACCTGCTGGTGGCGCCTCGCAGGCGCATGGGCGACGGCATAGGCGCCAAGGCGACTCTCAGGCTGCGTCCCGCGGGTCGGCAGATCAGTTGCGCGCACGCGACCGAGGAAGGACAGCCATGATCAGCGTTGGTTCGTTGCGCGAGGAGGATCGCGCCGCCTGGGAAGTGCTGGCGCGCCGTTACAAGGCGTACTACCGCACAGCGGTGCCGGACGAGGGGTATGAGGAGACTTGGCAGCGGCTACGGCGCCGCACAGAGTTCCACGGCCTCGGCGCTTGGTCGAACGGGAGGCTGGTCGGCATCGCGCACTATCTGTTCCACCGGACGTTCTGGATGGAAGACAGCTGCTACCTCCAGGATCTCTACGTCGATGAGGCGACGCGCGGCCGAGGCGTGGCGCGAACGCTGATCGAGCAGGTGGCCGAGGCATCGCGGGAGAGGGGCGCATCCCGCTTGTACTGGACCACCAAGGAGGACAACACCACCGCCCGCGCACTGTACGACAAAGTGGCGAGCTTCAAGGGATTCATACGCTACGACTACCCCTCGCTATGACCAGGCGGAGGTACCGGCGGGTCAGTCGGCCGTGACGTGAGAAAAGGTCCGTGCGGGTTGGGTGAGTTGTGAAGCTGACCTGGGCCCCGCACGGCCTGCTCCCATCCTGCCCTGTCCGGCGTCTCCCGGGCACACTTCGGCGAGTTGCTCGCCGAACTCGCCGGCCCGTGGGAGGCGGCACGGCAGTCCAAGCTGCGCGTGGCTCGGGGTGGTGAGCGCAAGCGGGCGGCCGGGGCGGGGCGCAGGCCGAAGCTGGTCCTTTGCGACCGGCTGCTACTCGCACTGGTGTACCTGCGCCATCAGCTGCCGCATGAGGTCCTGGCCGAGCTCTTCGACGTCGACCGCTCGACCGTCTCGGCGGCGATCCGGCAGGTCCGCCCGCTGCTCGCGGCCCGCGGCTTCGCGGTGCCCGACCGGCCCGGGCTGCGACTGCGGACTCTGGCCGACGTCTTCGCCTACGCCGAGGCCGAGGGCGTCGAACTGCGGCTCGACGGAGCCGAGACCCAGGTCAGGCGCCCACAGACGGGCCGCCCTGGACGCCGCGCCTTCGTCTCGGGCAAGCGGAAGCAAAACACGATCAAGACCACGACGTTCAGCGGCGGACAGGGCCGGATGCTGCTGTCCGGGGTCGTACGGCCCGGCCGGATGCACGACCAAACCGCCGTACGCACTGGGGGCATCGCTGAGCAGTTCCGGCTTCACCCGTCGGTAAGGTCCCAGGCCGACGCCGGGTATGCCGGGCTGGCCAAGGAGTTCCCCGATCAGATCACCGCCCCGCCGAAGAGACCGAAGGACGACGCGTGTGACGGCGACAAGAGGGCCTGGAGCGAGGCACGACGGCGGCAGTCCTCGGCCCGGATCTGCGTCGAGCACACCAACGCCGAGCTGCGGCAATGGGCGCCCTTGCAACGCTTCACCCGACGCCGTGACACCTACGACGAGACCCATCGGGCGATCGCCGGCCTGGTCTCCGACCGCTCCGCGCGGCGCCCCACCCGACGCCGGACGAGCACCGAACTCGTCCTCGTCCACGACAAGTCGAGCTGATCACACACCAGCCGAGCCGCCAGTCCAGCACGTCCCGACCCCAATTTCCCCCTGGGTCGTTACATCCGCTCCTCGTCCACAACGACGCTCGGCACCGCCTGTCGGCGTACATCCGAATGCCGAGTGTGCGCAATTAGGTACGGCCGTATGTGCACAGCGCCTCTGTTCGCACCGTGGCCCGGTGCGGGCGGAAAAGTCATCCGGGCCACTGGTCCGGCGGGTGGTGCTGGGCGGACTGCCGGAGCTGGGTGAGCGCCGGTAGGCTCCCGGAGCCTCGCCGTTCGCGCGGCGCCGGAGCACGGTGTGCGTCGGCGATGAGGGGTGGGCGGCCGCCGGGTGTGCGGGGCGAAGCCTGCTTCGACCCGCACACCCCCCTGCTCGGGGAGGCTCTTGGACTCGTCACTCCCCTGGCATCTGAGCCTTGGCTTTCGGTTCGGCCGGGATGACGTCGACTTGCAGCGGCCCGCGAAGCCAGCGAAGGAACACGTACAGCGCGCCCGCTGTGATCAGGCAGGGTTCAGGTACCTCGGTCATCAGGGCCTGCATCGCCTCCTCCGCGCCCTTGACGATCAAGAGCGCTTGGCCGCCCACGATGAAGGTGATCAGCCCATTGACCCGGGAGTCTTTACGGAGAACCCAGATCAGGGGTGCGCACAGATCGGTCAGCCGGTATACGAGTGCCGCCCGGACAAATCCGCCAGCTGCCTTGGCCCGCTGCCAACGTGTGAGCGTGATGCCTGCGTCCGGGTCGCCGGCGAGGTGGGCCAGCCACGCATTACGCATGTCCCGTTCGGAGCCAGCCAGCCACGCCGCCAGCGACGTAGTTCCGCGTGCCAGAGGAGCTCTCGCCATACCGCGGCGAACCTGCCCCGCATAGCCTCGGATCTCGGCAAAGAACCTGTCATGCCCGTATTTGATGTATGTCCCAAGAGCGGAGAGCACCACGGACATGGCCACCGCCGCCAGGACGAGCCAGATCCCCGACCTGAGGTACACCTCCGTGACGGCTACCAGCACCACCCCGAGCGCCGTACCTGTCGTGACGACCTCGAGCGCTGTGCTGTATCGCGTTCGGTTGCCCATCAGTGGCCCCCCGCCAGGCCCAGGCCCAAGGTGCGGCGGCGCGCCGCACGTGCGTCCAGAGCGGCCCTGGCTTCGGAGCGTCCGGTACCGGTGAGTTCGTAGTAGCGGCGCGGCGGGCGGCCGGGATGGGGATCGGTCTCGTCCCGGCTGGTGAGCCAGCCCCGCTGGGTGAGGCGGTCGAGGATCGGATAGACGGTGCCGGAACCCAGGTCAGCCTGCGCGCAGATGCTCAGCCCCCAGGCAGGAGCTTCAGCAGTCGCAGCAAGCAGGACTTCCAGAACCGCGATGGTGGGTTTGGTGAGTCTCGTAGCCATACCACGAGTGAAGCATGTGTCGAATACGACATACAAGCCCTCGGTGTCCACGGCGCCAGCCGTGGTGGCCGCCCAGCAGAACGTGCCTCCGATCCCCTTGACAAGCTGTGCCACGCAACGTCAACCCCTGCCAGGCTGCGGGTAGCCACCAGCCTGAGGGAGTGCGCCCGCCCCCCACCGGCACCGGCCACGCTCTTCGAAGACGACACGCTCCTCCTGCCCGCTGAAAGGCTGCCGTCACGACACCGTGCAGCCCCACCACGCACGGTGGAAGCAGCTCGCCTGCGCGGGGGTGGCGGGCGGTGAGGATCACCGGACGCAGCCACCGCGTTGGGCTTGGTCGGCGGCCTCGGTCGCGCCGAACCTCACCCGCGCGCACCGCACGGTGCGCGGCGCCACGGACCGGACCGTCTGACCCGTCCCACATGGCGGGCGGCTCTTACTCGCCAGTACGGGCGCCTGCACAATCCCCGTGCGCGACATGATCCGAAAGGCCCCAGTGACGACCCGTAGAACCGCCCCGGCCTCCGGGCCCGACAACCCGTTGCCCGGACAGATACCCCTGTGCGGGAAGCCGACGAAGACCGGCCGCCCGTGCCGGAACCGCTGTTACCCCGGCCTGGACGGGTGCCGGCTCCACGGTCGCCCCCGCACTGACGCCGGCCGCCCCCAGGACGTTCCCGGGCGGCCGAAGCGATCGGCTGCCGAGGAGGTCAAGGCCTGGCCCGGATGCTTCATCGTGCTGGTGCTGCTCATCGCATTGCTGGCCCGGTGCGCCGGCGACGACACCGACACCGACACGAGCCCGGACAGGCCTCACCACACGCCCACGTCGTCCGTCACGCCCAGTCAGAAGCCGACCCTGTCGCCGAAGTACACACCGGCTACGCCACCGAAGGCCACCCCGACACCGACAACTTCTGCGAGCAAAACCGCAGACGGCGACGGGAACGGGGACGACGACCGTCCGTACATCCCCGCCCCCGACATCAACCATGACGATGACGATGACCGACGTGGGTCCAGCACCGGCGGCGGAAGCAGTGGCGGCACCAGCGGCGGAAGTACCCGGCGGGACTACCACCCCGGGACAAAGGGCGGCTGCCCGCCGGGAGGCTGCTACAACCCCTGCCCGCCCGGGGGATGCCGCTGAAGGTCTCGCCCGTCCCGCCCGCCTCCGCATCGGCCGCCGCGGGGCGCAGCGCCATGGCAGCCGGCTTGGGGCGTGACCGCTGTACCAATGTCATCAACGCCGATTCCGCAGGAGACCCGGCTGGAGCACGTACGTGAGCTGCGGCGGGTCGTGGAGTACCGCGAGTTCGCCGAGGCGGAGGCCGAGCTGCAGGTGGTCTGGGTGGACGCGCGCTCCGCCGGGCGACCGGAAGTCCCAGTCAGTCGGCACCGATCCCGTGATCACCGGCTGACGGGCCCGGTAGGTCCGCGCCTCGGTGGATTGGCAGGCACGGGAGCGGGAACGATCGGTCCGTCGTTTCAGCCGAATCCGGGGGGTATCCGTGGCCGCATTCGATGCCGAGTTCGAGCGTGCGTACGAGGGCATGCGAGAAATCGTTCACCAAGCCCGGTTCGCAGAGTCGATCCAGCCGCACCAGACCCTGCCGGCGAAGGACGCCTTCACCGCCATGGCCGAGCGCTGCCGACCTGCGTACGACCGCCTGGCAGCGGTCGCGCAGCCCCCGGTGCGGGTGCTGCTCCTTCCTCCGACCGGTTTCCCGGACCGCTGGCCGGGCCGTTCGGAAGCTCTCGTCCCGCCTCCCACGGGCCCCTACGCGCAATGGTCCATGGCGGTCACCCAGGGTGGCAGCGGCGTCGGGGCCGGGTACGGGGCCTTGCGCGGCGAATCCGGGATGACCGGCCTCGACGTGCTCGGCTACCAGGTGCTGGTCTCCCTCAACCCGCGCGACGGGATCGACGTCTCCAACGACAACCGGCGCGGCACCTACCTGAGGCACAACGGCACCTACGGCAGTGTCGTCGGCATCTTCCACCGCGGGGGCTCAGGCAACGGCTGGCTCGAAAGGGAGGTGGAAGTGCCGCCGCGGACGATCATCACGCACGCCAGTTCCCTGTACCGGGCCCGCAAGTACCGCCACGTAGAGCGCACAACCTTCGCGACGCACCCCTGACCAGCTGGTCGGGCCCGCGGCGGTACGGCGGTCGACGACGGGGCCGGGCAGTGCCCGTACGCGGAGCCCTACGACGGCCCCGGGCCGCGGCACTCACCCGGCACCGCCTGCGCCGGCCCGGCCCGCCGGAGCCCTGTCCTCCACGCCGATCGGTACCTACCATCGGCACCACACCGCGGGCCTGGGGGAGGCTGAGGCGATGTCAGGGCAGGGGCAGTGGCAGGGACAGGGGCAATGGCACCACCCGGGGATGGTCCCGCCGCCTCCGCCTGCCGGCTGGCGGCCGCCGCCTCCGCCGCTCCCGAGCCCGGGTGTCTTCCTGGGCAGCGCCTTCCGGATCCTGGGCCGGCACTGGCTGCGCCTGATGGGGGCCCTGCTGCTGTCCCAGCTGGCGATCTTCGTCCTGGCCGGGATGACCGGGTTCGGCATCTACGCGCTCTGGGGTGGCCCGGACCCGGAGGGCAGCGCCGGCCCGGGCTACGTGACGGACATGCTCCTGATCGTCCTCGTTCCCGCTCTCCTGGCCATCTTCCTGGTCCAGGGCGCTGTCGGCTCCCTGGCCTCCACCCTGGCCCAGCAGGACGCCAGCGGGCAGCGAGTCACCGTACGCGGCCTCCTGAGGGTGAGCGCGCCCCGGGTCCCCGGCACGGTCGGCGGCTACCTGCTGACCGTCTTCCTCTTCCCCTGCTTGCTCAGCCCTCTCGCTCCGCTGCTGGCCTGGCCGTGGGTGGTGTACTCGCTCGCCCCGTCGGTCATGGCCCGCGACGGAGTGGGCATGTTCCGGGCCCTGGGCCGGTCGGCGGCGCTGATCAAGGGCGTGTGGTGGCCGGTGTTCTCCACCCTGGCCCTAGCGGCGCTGATCGCGTTCGGCATGGACCTGACGGTGGGCTTCCTGCCTCTTGACGCGATGGTGAACAGGGCCGCCGACGAGCCCACGGGCCCGACCGACGCCTCCCTGTCCCTCGGGGTCATCATCGCGGCCGTCTCCGTCGCCTTCAGCGTCCTGATGTTCCAGGTGGCCTTCGCCCACCTGGTCGCCGACCGGCTGTGCGAGGCCCTGAGGGCCCGCCACACCACCTGGCCCCGGCCCTCGGGCACGGCCGTACCGTGAAGTCGGGTGTGAGCAGTTGACGGGGCAAGGGGCTCAACGACTCAAGATCATCTCGTGGCGGGTTTCTGGCGTATCCGGGTCATGCCCCTACAGCACGTCCACGTTCCCCGCCGACGGCAGCCGGTTGCGGCAGTCCAGCACGTACGCTGCGCGCCCCGCGATCATGTCGTAGTCGAAGGCGTCGTGGTCGGTGAGGAGCACGACCGCGTCCGCGGCGGCGATCTCGGTCTCGGTGGCCCGGACGCGGAGGAGGCGGGCGTCGGCGTGGATGTCGTCGGCCACGTGCGGGTCCGCTCCGCGTACCTCGGCGCCGAGGTCGAGGAGGAGCTGGGCGACGCGGGTCGAGGGGGACTCGCGGGCGTCAGCCGTGTCCGGCTTGTAGGCCATGCCGAGCAGCAGGATCCGGGAGCCGTTGACGGTCTTGCGGCGGTGGTTGAGGGCCTCGGTGAGACGGCGGACGACATAGTCCGGCATGTGCGCGTTGATGTCGTTGGCGAGCTCGACGAACCGGAACGGGACGCCGGCCGAGCGCTGCACCTTCCATGACAGGAACGACGGGTCGATGGGCAGGCAGTGGCCGCCGACGCCGGGCCCGGGGGTGAACCGCATGAAGCCGAAGGGTTTGGTCGCGGCGGCGTCGATGGCCTCCCACACGTCGACGCCGAGGGGCCGGGCGAACATGGCGATCTCGTTGACGAGGGCGATGTTGACGTGCCGGAACGTGTTCTCGATGAGCTTGGCCAGCTCGGCCTCCTTGGGCCCGGACACCGCCACGGTGGTGTCGACGAGGCCGTCGTAGAACGTCTTGACGACGCGGAGCGAGAGGGCGTCGATCCCGGCCACGACCTTCGGGGTCCGCTCGAACGGCCAGGCACGGTTGCCCGGGTCGATGCGCTCGGGGCTGAAGCCGACGTGGAAGTCCGGGCCCGCGAGCAGGCCGGTTGCCTCCTCCAGGAGGGGGACCATCAGCTCTTCGGTGGTGCCCGGGTAGGTGGTGGACTCCAGGATCACGGTCGCCCCGACGGTCAGGTGGGCGGCCACGGTGCGGGTGCACGCCTCGATGCAGCCGAGGTCGGGGACGCCGTCGCGCAGCGGCGTCGGTACGGTGATGACCGCGACCTCGAACCCGGCGGTTTCGGCCGGATCGGCGGTCGCGGTATAGGCTCCCGAGTCCAGCACGGCGCGCAGCCGCTCCGGTGCGACGTCCTCCACGTAGGACTCGCCCGCGGCGAGCTGCTTCACGCGGTGCGGGTCCACGTCGTAGCCGGTGACCCGGTGCCCGGTCTCGGCGGCGCGTACGGCCAGCGGCAGCCCGACGTAGCCCTGGCCTGCGACGACGACATGCATGACGACTCCACTCGTAGGAGAGGGAAAAAGTGGCTCTGGTTTCCGTGGTGATGCCGGTACACAACTCGGCGGCCACGCTCGGTGCCTCGATCCGGTCGGTGGTCGCGCAGACGCACACCGACTGGGAGCTGCTGATCACCGACGACGCTTCCACCGACGGCTCCATGGAGCTGCTGGCGGAGTTCGCCCGGCAGGACGAGCGGATCCGGCCCGAGCCGGCCCCGGCGCAGGGCGGGGCGGCCCGGGCCCGGAACCTGGCCCTGGAGCGGGCCCGCGGCGACTACGTCGCCTTCCTGGACAGCGATGACATGTGGCTGGCGGACAAAGCCGAGAAGCAGGTCCGCTTCGCGGCGGAGGCCGGCACGCCGCTGACGTTCACCTCCTACTACAAGATCGACGCCGACTACGCCGGTGAGGCGGCCGACTTCACCCCGAACGGCAGGGTGGTGTGGGCGCCCGACCGGGTCGACTACCGGGCCATGCTGGTCCAGGACCACATCGGGGCCCTGACCGCCATGTACGACCGCAAGGCGCTGGGCACGCGGCTGATGCCGGACATGCCCAAGCGGCAGGACTACGCCCTGTGGCTGTCGATCATGCGCGACGGCGCCTGTGCCCGAGCGCTGCGGGAGCCGCTCGCGCTGTACCGGGCCCAGCGCCCGGGATCGCTCTCCTCGAACAAGATATCGCTGATCCCTTACAACTGGGCCCTGTACCGCCGGCACGAGCACCTGTCCGTCCCGCGGTCGGCGCGGGCGCTGGCCGGGGCGGCGTGGCACTCTCTCCGCAAGTCGCGGATCTAGCGGGCGTCGGCCGCGCGCAGGAACAGCTGGAGCAGCATGCGCCGCTCCTCCTCGGGGACGGTCTCCTGGCCGTCCCCCAGGGCCTCGCGGCCGTGGACGCAGCGGTGCTGGTCGATGACGAGGAAGTCACCGGCCTGGAGGGTGAAGGACACCTGGCCCCATACGAGCTGCTCCGCGAGCTCCTCTGCCGCGCGGGCGTGCTCCTGGCCGAGCTGCTCCCTGCCGAGCATCTTGGCGGTGAAGCGGACGAAGCCGGCGTCGGCGGCTTCACCGTCGAGGACCGGGAACGGCTTGTACTCGGCGCCGACGTCCGAGAAGCCGTAGAACGTGCCGTACCGGTAGGCGTCCTCTGAGAGAAGGGCCCGGGTCTCCTTCGACAGCCGGCCGACGGCCGCGCGGGCGTCGGAGACGATGGAGGGGCCGCCGCCGAGCGGGTCGGGGCGGAGGCACAGCAGCGAGGTGTAGTCCGGCGGCCGGCTCGCGTTCACCAGGTCCATGTGGAAGGCGTTGTAGCCGGTCCCTGACGACAGGCCCGGGTCGCCGCCGATGCGCGTACCCATCGTCTTCCACAGCGGCCACTGCTCGAACGGTGAGAACGGCACCGCGACCTCGGCGGCGAAGGCGGTGGCCAGTTTCAGGAACGGCTCGCCGGTGCCGAGGGCCGTCGCGAGGCCGCCGAGGCGGACGACCGCGTACCCGCCGGACGTCGCGGTCAGTCGGCCGCGCAACGCGGCGATCGTCTCCTCGTACCCGGGCACCGCCTCCAGGGCGGCCCGGTACTGCTTCATCGTGGAACCGGCGAGGAAGCTGCCCTCCAGCTCCCAGGCCGGAAGGGTCCCTCCGAGGTCGATGAGGGCTTCCTCGAGCTCGCCGGGCAGGTCGATGAACATGCCTCTCCTCCACTGCTTGCGGTGGGTGGGTTGCCCGCCTCGGTGTGCTCGGCGGGGTCACCACGGTCCGGGCAAGTGGGCTGCCGGGGAAAGGGTTTGAGGGTTGACTCGGGGTTGCCTCACCCTGCACGCGGGGTAGTGTCCCCGTCACCGTCGATGATGGGATGGGGCGCGTGGACGACGCGATCAGACACCCATTGGCGTACGCACGCGAGCTGAGGGGCTGGCCGCAGTCCGAGCTGGTCGCACGCTGCCAGAAGGCCGCGGCCGCCCGCCCCGAAGGCCTGAGGACCGGCATCGACAAGCCCTCCATCAGCCGTTACGAGAACTGCGTCCGCGTGCCCGGCACCGACACCCAGCTCCTCCTGGCCGACGTGTTCGGCGTCCCGCACGAGGACGTGCACCTCCACCCGTGGCCGTACTGGCTGCCCGGCCGGGACGATCCCGTCCCCCTGGGCCAACCCCACACGGTCCCCGCCCTCCGAGCAGCCCAGAGAGCCGGCATGAACCACGAGCGACGCACCTTCCTCACGTTCGGCGCCCTGGCCCTCGCCGGGCTGGCCACCCAGTGGGCCGAGCTCGAACCGGAACGGCTCACGACCGCCCTCGGCGGGCAGCCGGTCGACGACGGACTCGTCGACTGGCTGGAATCCACCAGCAGCCACCTGATGAGCCTGCCGACCGAGCAGCGCCGGCACACCGCGAAGCTGATGGACGCCCACCTGGAGACCGTCACCGACCTGCTCGGTCACGGCCGCTACAGCTCGGCGACCGGGCAGCGCCTGCACCGGCTCGCCGCACGCCTCGCGAACGCCTGCGGCTGGTACCGGTTCGACCAGGGCCGCCACTTCGCGGCGGGCAAGCTGTGGAACGCCGCCCTCGTCAACGCACACGCCGCCCGCGACCGGGACCTCGGCACGGCCGTCCTCGCCGACTTCGCCTACCAGTCGATCTGGCTGGACCAGCCCGGTTCGGCGGTCGTACCGCTCGGCCAGGCCCTCACCCACGCCGACCACCCCTCGGCCCGGTCGCTGCTCCTGCTGCGGCGCGCCCGGGCGCACGCCGCGCTCGGCGAGGCCGCCAAGTGCCGGCGGGACCTGAAGGCCGCCGAGATGGCGCTGGAGACCACCGCGCCCGAGCCGGCGCCCGCGTGGTGCGGCTGGATGTCGGCGGCCGACCTGGCGGTGGACTCCGGGCAGTGCCTCCTCGACCTCGGGGAGACGCGGCAGGCGCGCGCGCTGATCGCGGAGGGGCTGGAGCTGCTGCCAAGGGCACGCGACAAGACCAGGGGCGTGTTCCGTACGTACGAGGCGAGGTCGCTGCTGCAGGCCGGCGAAGTGGAGCAGGCGGTCCTGGTGGGCGGGGAGTCGCTGGACCTGGCCCAACGGATCGGTGCGGACCGGTGCGTGGCGCAGGTACGGGACCTGGCGCCGGACCTGAAGAGGCATCGGCAGGTCGCGGGGGTCGGCGACTTCCTGGAGAGGCTGCGGGTGGCGGCGTAGGCGACACATCGCCCGAACCGAGACCCGGCATCTCCGGGGCCCGAGAGAGCGACGCGGTCCACGGCCACCGGCCTGGGCTTTCTGTGTCGCTCTGACACGCTCAGCGGCTCCGCGGCGTTGGTCTTCCGCTGCTGCGGCCGTTGGAAGACACAGCCTTTCTGTTCTTTGCCGAGTCGGGCCGTGGTTCGTTGACCGCTGAAAGGGAGGCTCAATGGCTGACTGGATCCCCCGCGAGGAGTGGGTGAAGACGCAGCCCCAGGCGCTCGTGGCGTCGTGCGTCATGCTGCTGGATGACCAGGGCCGGATGCTTCTCCTCCGGTACGGCCCCGGCCAGGAGGAAGCCAGCGGCACGTGGTGGCTGCCAGGCGGCATGATCGATGCGGGCGAGAACCCGTGGCCGGCAGCCCGCCGTGAGATGGGCGAGGAGACCGGCGTCACCTTGGACTCGCCACCCTGCCTCATCGGCATCGACCACAGGGCCGACGTCCTCGGCACCGGCCCGGTCGTGGACTACTTCTTCGCCGCGAAGCTCGCCGCCGGTCAGCAGATCCTGCTCAGTCCGGAACATGACCGGCATGCCTTCCACCGCCCCGACGGCCTTCCGGATCCTCTCGCAGGGCACCGTCAGACGCTCACCGCGCTCCATGCCGCAGCCCTGGCAGGCCGCGTCGTTTACCTGCAGGAGGGAATGCCCGCATGAGCCGCATCCGCACAGCCGCGACCGGCCTGGTCGTCCGTGACGGCCACGTCCTGCTCGTCAAGGGAAACTGGCCTCGGCCGGATACCTGGCTGCCTCCCGGCGGCGGACAGGAGCCGGGGGAGCCTCTGCACCGCGCCGTCGAGCGGGAGGTGCTGGAGGAGACCGGGGTGACCGTTCGCGCCGGACAGTTGCTGTTCCTGCGCGAGCACATCCCCGCCAACCACGAGGATGGCCCGATCGCGTACGACCGTAATCACCGGGTCGATGCGCTGTTCTGGTGCGAGGTCGTTTCGGAGCCGCCCAACCTCGGCGGGAGCCTCCCGGACCCGACCCACACCGGGGTTGAGTGGGTACCGCTCGACAAGGTCGGCGGACTGCGGATGATCCCCCTCTACCTGCGTGACCAACTCACTGACGTCGTTGCCCAGGCCCTTGCCGGTACGTGGCAGACGAGGTACCTGGGCGACATGGCCTGACCCACGCAAAGAAGTGCTTCGTCGCGCCGGGCCGGACAGTGTCGGTCGATGCGGCCCCGTTGAGGACGCCCTGGTAGTCGTCGGGGTGAGGGGGTAGACCCCGGCCGCCACCGTCAGCGGCCGGCGACTGCGTGATCAGAGGTGGGTGGGCGTGGTCCAGGATCACACCCATGTGTAGTTTGCGTCGGTGACAGCGTTCAGAGCCGCGTCAGCGACAGCGGCTCGGGGGTCGCTGAGAGCGGCGAGGGCGGGGCCGATGGGCGGGAAGATTGGCAGCTCGGCGGTCTGGCGGTAGTCGATCCATTCGATCACGCCCACCTCGTGGCTGCCGTCGGGGAGCTCGTCCAGCTCTTGGTCGGCGAGGGTCGCGCGGATGTCGGGGTTGATGTGGAAGCGGTAGATCAGGTGGAGCTTGCGCGGTGGCAGGGTCGGGCCGGGACGGGTGACGCGCTGGTCGACCATCCACATCAGGTCCCCGCCTTCCGCCAGCGTGGTGTCGAGGGCAAGTTCTTCGGCGAGTTCGCGGGCGAGGGCGGCGGTGAGGTCTTCGCCGTCTTCGACGTTGCCGCCGGGCGGGGTGTAGTGGGTGGAGTCGGCTCGGTCGCGGCGGATGAGGGCGACGTCGTCGCCGCAGAACACCAGAGCTCCCGTCCGGATCTTGATTCGGGAGAACGGGGCAGATGTGGCAGGGGTGTCCGTCATGGCCGCCAGTATTCCGGCGGGGCTCCGGGGCCGGGAGGGCCTTGCCCCAAATAGGCCCTCTCATGCGGCGACGGTCGCCGACAGCACCGTGTACCGGTGGAGCACGCACTGGAAGCTGACCACTCCGATCAGCCCTTCGGCCTGGTTGAGCACTCTCGTGCCCGTTCCTGGTCACGGCACTTGCGGACGCTATTGGCCAGGTCCAGTACGGCGAGCAGGCGGTCGCGCGGGAATTCGACGGGGGAGACGGCCTTGACGCGCTGGCGGAGGAAGGCACGGCCTGGGCGGGTTGGTCGCAAACGAGCCAAGCCCGGCTGGCGACGGCGTCGAGCGACTCCTGCGTCAGCCATTGCGCCCACCAGGGCGTGCGCCCGTCAGCGGAGTCGAGGGCGGCGACGAGTCTTCGCCGTCTCGACCGCCACAAGATCACACAAATCCTGGCTCTCAGTCCGCGACGAAGGGTGCGTATCCGACCGGCACCTCGCTCACCTCAAGGTCTGAGAAGAGCAAGGTCAGATCGTGAGCGTTGGTCTCAATGTGAACCTCATGGAAGTCGATCCCGACAGCCTTCGACCAGCGGAGGGCAGCCTCCGACTTGAGACGAAGTTCAGCTCCGTACAGCTCGTGATGGTTCGCGCCCCAGACGTATCCGTTGAGGTCGATGGCGGTTTCGCTGTCGAGGAGTCGGGCGTCCAAGGAATCCCGCCAGGTCTCCGTGGACAGGAACGTCTCGCATCGGGCCTCGACGCAGTACCGGAAGAGATACCGCAGGTAGGTCGACGGGCTCTGGGGGCCGTTCCACACGTTGATGATGATCTCGTAGTCGCGCATGTAGGTGGTGTATCCGTGGTGCACGACATTGGCTTCGATGTGCTCGTTCAGCGTCCGCTGAAGTTCTGCGGTGTCCATGCCGCCCTTCTACCTCACCTCGTAAGCCTTTCGACAGCGAGATTCACAACGGCAGACACACGTCGGCTCAGAGATCGACCAGACAAGTCCTGGCCGCCAAGCAGCGGGGCCTCTTATCCACTGGGGCCCCGCTCCGTCCCGTCTTCAGCCCCTGCGAAGCCGATGGGCCTTGAGTCCCTCCCTCAGTCCTCTGAAGCCTGAGACCCTCCTGCCAGATGGACTTGGTCCCTGGGCCGGGGCGCTCCGCCGACGGCGAGAGTGACGCAGTCCCTCAGTCCCTGCTCGGCGCCAACAGCTTCAGGCCCTGCGTGTTTTCGCAGGTCAAACGTATGAAGCGAGGTTGTACAGGGACTGAAGGGACTGAGGATCGGTACTTCCATGCCTCATGGGCGCATGTGTATGCGCGTACGAAACAACCTCATGCGTTGGACAGCTCACAACTAGAAAGTTCGGTCCCTTCAGTCCCTGAGTCCCTGCCCGCCCGCCGCTGCAGGTTCTGTAGTGACGGAAGCGAAGGTGTCAGAACGTTGCCGAATGAGGGTTGGCCCCTGTTAGGGGGACAGGCCCAGGGACTGGGGAGGAGGAGGGGCTGAGTCTCTGAAGGGAGGCCGCCACGCCCGGGACTGAGGGGGCAAATCCGACTCTTGAGACCAAAAGCGACAGCCGGCAGAGCACGTCAGGGACTCAAGGGACTGAAATGCCGAATTGACCCCACCCTGGCAAGTCAGCGTGTTGAGATTTGAGGGCCCAGGGGGCTCACCCAGCCCGTCGCGCGTGGCGGCGATGACGCCGCGTCTTGGCCTACCTGGGCAGGGCTGCGAAATTTAGCTTGCCAAACAAACAGCGGTTCTAACGCGAACTGGATCCGATCCTAGCGCTGCATCGTCACCGTCGGTATCTCGATGGTAGCTCTCTTGCGAGCGATCGATCAGCGATATCCCTAGTCGCAGCCGCTGCAACGGCGACCGACCGGGCTGCACGAGGGGGGAACGTGTCGGATCAAACCCTGGCGCCACAAAACGGTCCTGCCGAACCGCCGCTGGTGCTCAAGGGTTCGGGGATGCAGTTTCCGTACATGCCGAGCCCCAAGGCGCTCGTCTTCGGGTACGACCCGGACGAGTTCGAGGAGTTCGTCAAGGAGTGGGTCCCGGCTGTTCAATCCGCGTATGTGCGGGTGGAGCGCCAGGGCGGCAGCGGAGACCACGGCATCGACGTGGCCGCGTTCCGCAGCACGCAGGGTTTGGAGGGGCCGTGGGACAACTACCAGTGCAAGCGCTACAAGAACGCCTTGAACTGGAGTACTGCCGCAGGTGAGATCCGCAAGATGTTGGTCGGTGTGGTGCTTGGGCACTTCGTCCTTCCCACCCAGTACATCTTCGTCACGCCGGCGTTCGCCCGCGGTCTGCGTGATGCGCTGGCGAAGCCAGCTCAGACTCGTACGAAATTCCTTACGGAACTGACCGACACGAATGATGAGATCATCACCCGGCTGACGGCCGATCAGCAGCAGGCAGTGGCCCAGCTGGCCGAGCGGACAGACTTTGCGATGTTCGTGCCAGTCGACATGGATCAGATGCTTGAGCAGCACAAGACCACCCCGCAATGGGTCACCCGGTTCCCAGACGTACAGCGCGAGCGCCCAGCCGTCATGCTGCCTCCGGACGAGCACGGTCCCGAGGAGGCCTGCTACGTTCAGCAGCTGGTGCGGGTCTATGCCGAGCGGTGGAAGGGTGACGTCGCAACCCTGGAACTGATTGCGCAGCACCCCACGGCCGGTGATCACATGCGTCGGCAGCGCGAGGCGTTCTACAGCGCCGAGTCGTTGCGCCGCTTCGCTCGGGACGCTTACCCCGACGGACACTTCAATGCGGTCATGGACGACGTCCACACGATTGCGGTAGAGGTGGGCGACAAGCGCTTCGAACTTGGCCGGGACCGCCTGCAGGCGGTCCTGGAGGCCGCCGGTGTCATGGCGCTGACGGAGACGGTTCTCGCCCGGTACGTGAGGCCCCTGGACCGCAAGGGGGTATGCCATCACCTGGCGAACGAAGGCCGACTGAAATGGTGTGAGGAAGGAGGAGCCGCATGAACCCGCTCAATAGCCCGCTGGAGATCAGCGTGCGAGCCCTGGTGCTCCTGGCAGAGATCCACCCCGAGCCCCTCGACCTGGCACAGCTGGCCCTCCTTGACCACGCCGTCCTCCACAGCGGCGACCTCGACGGCCCTCTCTCCCTGCACCCTTCCTTGCCCGGGCATTCCGGTGAGCTGGGCATGAAGCGAACCGTGCTGGAACAAGCGCTGCTGGTCCTCATTCGTGCCGGGCTCGCCGGCGTCGAGGCCGACGAGACGGGGCTGGTGTACCGAGCCACTGAACGCGGGCCCGCTTTCGTCGACATCCTTGAGGCCCCCTACGTGGGGCGGCTGCGGGAGCGTGCCGAGTGGGCCGTGCGCCACTGGGCTCCCGACACCGACGTAAGACAGGCCACTGCGGAACTCATCAGTGGCTCCCTGTCCGCATCCGCGCCATTCGAGGGCCGCCGTGAGTGAACTGCAGTCGCTCCACCAACAGCCCGTGCTGTCCGTTCGCCAGAGGGGCCGACAAAAGGCGTCCTACCAGCAGGATCTACCTGCCTGGACGAGTGCGCTGCGGACGTTGCCGATGACGTCATCGCCGATGACGTCATCGCGGCCGGTGAAGCGGGAGTTGCGCCGCGGGATACGGCCAGATTCCCTGGTGCTCACCGGTTCCAGGAGTGCCACGCACCGGTTCCGTCTCGATGACCCGTGGCTCGCCCTGGACGACGACGCGGCCAGCGAGGACTCGGTCTCCGGCAGGTCCACCGACGCCGACGCCGACGCGCTGGCCGAGCTGGCGGCCGGGAAGTCCGAGTGTGCCGGTGTTGGACTGGCACTTGGTGGCGGGATCCGCTGCGCCACATCTTTAGGTGCAGTGGCGTTTCGGCGGTGAATCGGACGGCCCGGGGGAGTGAACCGCTGCCCCGGGTCCTGTCGCCGGCGGGCTGGTGGCCGGTAGAACCGCCGCATGATGTTGCAGGCGGCATGGATATGTACCTGCTGGATGGACTGCTCGACCACGATAGGGAAGAACCACGCTGACCTCTGCTCGCCCAGGGCGAGGCCCGCGCCCTGATGGTGCTGCTCGCCGAGCTGGATGTGGCCGGGCAGCCGGAGGAGATCAGGGACGCGGGCCGGGAACTGCCCTACCGGATCGGGAGCCGGCTTTCCGTCTGGCCTCATGGGCGCCCAAGGAGCTCGGCCATGGCAAAGTGATCACGTTGGATGGTCTGTGGGGGAGGAAATACGTGAAGCGGCGCCTGAGGCCGATCGTGGTTGCGGCTGTGTCCACGGTGGCGCTGTCCGGTTGCGGCGGCAGTGGGGAGAGCGGAAGCCCGTTGGGCAGCGGCCCGGGACAGGTCGCCGCTCCTGCTGGGCCCTACCGCTTGAAGATGCCCAAGGCGGTACTCAAGGGCACCTTCACGGAATCCGACCATGCCGAGCCGAACCAGCAGGTCGCTTCGCTGCTCTCCAGCCAGATCGAGAACGGCGTTACCGCGTTCGCCACCTACCGGCCCGCGGGCCGTAAGTCAGTGACCGACGGGCCTGTGCTGGCGGTGAACGGAGTGTTCGGAACAGTACTTGGCCCGGTCACCGCCCGCGACGGGCTTCTGCAGATCCTCGACAACCGGACCACCGTCCCGGACCGGCGCACCACAGTGATCACCGGTCCCCGTACGATCTTCCCCCGCGGTTCTTCAGAGCCCGTCTCCTGCCGGATCGTTGAGAAGACCGATCGATACGGAACGGGCTGGGATGCTGACTGCTCCTGGGCTGACGGATCGGCCGTTGCCGTTGTCTCCCAGCTCGTCGACTACGGCATGGCGCCTACTCAATTCGACCTTGCGGCATTGGCAGCCAAGACGGACATCATCCGCAGCGAGGTCCGCGTCCCCATCACATAGTTCGTCGCGCCCTCTCGAAAGGAGCCGGTGACCAGCCGCTGGCTGGACACTTCGGACACCCTGTCCGTCCTCCTGGAGGATGAATCGAATGCCCTGCTGGCTGCCCTTGCCCAACGCTTGTGCCAAAGACATTTCAGCGCCTGGAACGACCGACAAGGGCGCCGCGATCGACGCCGCCCTCGGCTGCCGTCGGGATCTGCCGGTGCTCCTCGACCGGCACGTGCCCCTCGGCCTGGATCGGGCCGCCCGCCGGCTCGGGGTCCGCCCGCGTCGACTTCGACGCCGTGGTGCGACTTGGGTTCGTTTCGCCGGTGGGCTCGGGTGACGGTCGACTACAAGCGGCAGGGCGGCGTCACGGTGGTCCCGTTGTACTCGGCGGAGTGCGTAGCCCTGCTCCCCGTCGTCCGCCTCTGGGTCGACTGGCGGGCGGTGTACGCCGCCGGCGGCACGATGACTTCCCCGCCCCGGCCGGCGGCACGGAGGGGCATCCGGAGTTCGACCGGGCCGCGGTGGTTGCGTGGCTGGGCGAGGGCGGAGCCCGCCGGTTCCGGCTTGATGACGCGCACCTGGCTTGGACGACGATCCGGCTGGGGAGGAGGTGCTATCCGGGGCTTAGAGTGCATGTCGAGAGAGATTCGTTCCACGTCGCGAGCGTAAGATCGTCTGATCATGCCGGCGTTCTGCCCAAGGCTGTGCCGGGCCCCAAATACTCCAGCCGTGGATCGCGATCACGGATGTGGAGACCGCCCGACGGTAGCCTGCCCACGTTGCTGAGACCTGGGACGAAGAGCAGCTGATCGCAAACGGCTTCGAGCTTCCGTGTCGGGTCCAGATCAGGCCGGTGCGTACAACGGCGTGCACGGGGGCTGGTGCCCCCGCGGCCTTGCTGGCGTCGGACATGGTTGGTCCCCCGCTGTGGGGATACGGCGTGGGGCCACCGGTTCTCAGAATCGGGTCCGTGTTGCTTGGTGGGCTACTTGCTGGTCCCGATCCAGGCGTGGGCGGGGTGGCTGGGGTTGCAAACCCACTGGACTACCGGTGCGCTGTTGTCGGTGTTGCCCGCGCTGGGGACGGCGCACAGCCCGTTGCCGCGGTTCTGCAGGATGGCGCCGCCGGCTTTGCCCGGCTGGACCGTCCAGTCCTGTGTTGCGTGGTTGTTGCAGTCGTACTGTACGAGGAGGGCGCCGTTGGAACTGCTGGCGTCCTTGACGGACAGGCAGCGCTTGCTCTGAAAGTTGCGGATCTTCGAGCCCTCCCAGTACCAGTCCTGGGAGTTCGTTCCGCTGCAGGTGAACTGGATCACGGTGGCGTTGTTGTCCAGCCCGGCAGCGTAGGGCAGCAGGCACTTTCCACTGGTGACGTTCTTCAGGCGGAACGTGTTGACAGGCCGCGCTTCGGGAGCGAAGTCGAACACCAGCCGCTGGTTGTGCTTGACCGTAGGGTTCCTGATGACTTCGTTGACGCCGCGCAGGCGGCCGGTGCTGGAGTCCCAGTCGATGTTCTGAGTCATGTCAGGAACAGCGGTCAGAACGGCCGGGTGGCCGCCGGGTGCCGTCTTGTAGACACAGGATGACTCGATGTAGCCGTTGTCGTATCCCGCCGGGCAGGCCGCGCTGATGAAGAAGTCAGCTCCCATGCGGGTGACGCCTTGGGTGCGGATGAGCGTGTTCTGCCATGCCGCGGTGGCGGTGGTTTCGCCGAACTCGGACCCGTCATCGGCGCGGGGCAGCCACGTTTCGAGATTGAAGGGCCACTGCACGATGCGGGGGGCGTTCGCTTCGATCGACTGCGTGAACTCGCCGGAGACCAGGGCCTTGCGGGTGCGGTCGAAGCTGAGGGAGTTCAGGCACGGCGATACGCTGCCCGGATCGCACTTGCCCGCACTCTTCTCATAGGAGAGGTAAAACAGCGTCATCGGCATGATGTACTGGTACCCGGCGCTTCCCGGGTCGTCGGACTCCAGCAGGTTGTCGAGGCTGTACACCTGCAGGGAGCCGCCCGTGGAGAGCAGCAGGTTCTTCTCGTACCAGACGATCCCGTCCGCATGGCTGTCCACTGGTGTGACCTGGCCCTGTGCGTTTACCCGGGTCAGCAGAACGTCGAAGTAGGTGGCCTGGTCGGGGTTCGTGGCACTTGTGCCCCGGTGGACGAACCTCAGTTTCGTATCGGAAGTCAACTTGTCATACATGGAGACGACTTCCCAGCGGTTCGTCGTGCTCGCCGGATAGGTTCCGTCCTGCGTACTCGTGTGGGGGACGGAGAAGCCCTGAGGCATCCAGTTCGGCTGCTTTTCGTCCACCACCCCGCTGTCGTCTTCCGGGTCGTCCCAGCAGTAGCCGCGGGCATCCAAGCCGGGGTGGAAAGGCTCGGGGTAGCAGAGCCCGTTCTTTCCCTTCCTGCCCGTTGCGTTCAATGCGTCGGCCAAGGTGGCGGGGGTGAGCTTTTCGTTCGCTGCCACGCCGGTCCGAACGTCGACGCGCACGTCGTCCTCGTCGCGAAGTTTGAGTTTGTCGGCCTCAACTGCGTTGATTGGGTCGCCGATGCCCACTGCGTGAGCGGTGCCCTCCAGGGCGAACATCCCCGCCACGGCGAGAAGTGCGGATGCGGCACCCCGGGCTACCCTGCCTGCCCCCCGCCGTAGACGGCCACTTGCCAGTATCGTCGCTATCACGTATTCAGTCACTCTTCTCCGGCGTCACGCCAGCCGATCGAACCCAACGCCGACAAGACCGTCCTCCTCCGCGGAGGGTTGTATGCGAGCGCGATACGTGCCGGTGATCACGGTCACGTCAACTGGCCCCGCAGTCGTGACGATCGAGAAGCCTTCCGGCCGGGAATCAGATCACCGCCGTGGCCAAAACCGCCCCGACCTCGGCCAGGCGCCGCCTCGACCCGGCATGCCCGCTGAACAGCCCGCGAACCGGCCGGTTCGCGGCTCAGTCCGCCGGGTGGGCGCCGGGGGTGTGGCCAAAGGTGCGCCGGAAGACGTCGATGAACGCGCTGGCCGATGACCAGCCGCATCGGTGTGCCACCGCGGTCACCTGCTCCCTCTCGGCCAGCAGGACCAGCGCACGCTGCAGCCGCAGCTGGGTGCGCCACTGGGGGAAGGTCATGCCGAGGTCGCTGCGGAACAGCCGGGACAGAGTGCGGTCACTCGCCCCGACCTGGCGGCCCAGCTCGGCGAGGGTACGGGGGTCGGCCGGATCGGCCAGCAGGATCTGGCACAGCGTGCGCAGCAGTGGCGTGGCCGGTGTGGGCAGGTGCAGCGGCTCCTGGGGCGAGGCCCGCAGCTGGTCGAGGAGGACGGCACGCATCCGGGTCCGTTCCGGACTGTCCTCGTCGGGTGCGTGGGTGTAGGCGATGATCAGTTCACGCAGCAGCGGGCCGACGGCCAGCACGGTCGGGGCGTCAAGACCGAGGGGGTTGTCCGTCGCGGGCAGTCCCACCAGATGCAGTTCGAGTTCCCCGTGGGCCTGGTGGGCGTGGACGACGCCGGCCGGTACCCAGATGGCGCGGGTGCCCGGGGCGACCCAGGAGCCCGCACTGGTCGTGACGGCCAGCACGCCCCGACCGGCATAGATGATCTGGTGGTCGTCGTGCCGGTGGGCGTCGATCTCGCCGCCGGACACCAGACGCTGGGTGCGTGTCGGCGCGACCGGCTCATGGCGGATATTCGTCATTATCCGGCAGCTTATCGGAAGCGCGACACAGGAACCGTTCCGGACCATGGCGGAGTGCGAAGGAATACATCGATCACCCTGCTGTCTGTCGGGCACGCCTGTGGCGACATCTACCAAGGCGCCGTTGCGGCCCTGGTGCCGTTCTTCATCGCGGAGCGCGCCTACAGCTACGCGCCTCGGGCATCGTGCCGGCAACCTCGCTCCTGTCCTCGGTGGCGCAACCGGTGTTCGGCGCGCTCACCGACCGCTGGCGATGCCATGGCTGCTGCCCGTCAGCACTCTGCTGGGCGGTGTCGGCATCGCGCTGAGCGGGCTGGGCGGCTCGTACGCGCTCACGCTTGTGTTCGTCGCGGTCTTGGGCATCGGCGTGGCCGCCTACCATCCGGAATCCGCCCGCGTCGCCCGCCTCGCCGGCCAGGGCGGTCACCGGGCCATGGGCTGGATTTCCAGCGGCGGCAACATCGGCTTCGCGCCGGCTCCGCTCATGGTCGCCGCCGTGGTGGCCCCGGGGCGGGGGATCGCCCTCGGTCTGACCGCCAGCATCGGCGGTCTCGCCAGTCCCGTCATCGGCGCTCTTGCCGACGCTTCGTCCCTGCAGACCGCCCTGGCACCCCTCGTCGTGATGCCTCTGCTGAGCCGGGTCCTCTTCCGCGGCCTGCCCGAACCCACCGCACCGCACCCCGGGACCGCACCAGAACCGCAGGTCGCCGGCGCCGAGGCCGCCCCGCAGTCCGGCAACCGCTGACCGGCACGGGCGGACGTCCGCGAGCCCGCGGCCGTACCACCACCTCCGGCTGTGCGACACACCCGCAGACACGACTATCCGAACTGCCCTGCAATTAACCACTAAAGGATGATCCAATGGATATCGGGACCCTGCTGATTCGCGCCGCCCGGCGGACCGCGACCGCCGCGAACTCGGTGAGCCCTCCGCTGGTGCGCACCTCGACGACCGTCTTCGACTCGTTCGACGCCTACAAGCGGGCACAGAGTGGGCTGGTGTTTGACGGCCCGCGCTACGGCAGATCCGGCACCTCGACGACGTTCGAACTGCAACGCGCCATGGCCCAGATCGCGCACACCGAGACGTGCATCGCGACCAGCAGCGGGCTGGCGGCGATCACCGCGGTGCTCGCCGCGCACGCCGGACCCGGACGTCACATCCTGGTCGGCGCGGGTGTATATGGGCCCACGCGGGTCTTCTGCGACAACGTGCTGATCCCGTCCGGAACCGACGTGGAGTACTTCGCCCACGACACCGACATCTCGCCCCTGCTGCGCGCGACCACGAGCCTGGTGTTCGTCGAGACCCCCGCGTCGCTGACGATGGAGATGTGGGACATCCCCGCCCTCTGCTCGGCGGCGCACGACCGCGGAGTTCCCGTCGCCTGCGACGCGACCTGGGGAACACCGGTCTTCTTCGACGCGCACGCACTCAAGATCGACATCTCCATCCACGCCGCGACCAAGTTCATCAACGGCCACTCCGATCTGATGCTCGGACTCGTCACCGGCACCCTCGACGCCCTGGCCGGCGTTCGCACGTACTGCGACCGCAGCGGCACCCATGCCGCCCCGGACACCTGCTGGCTCACACTGCGCGGACTGCGCACCCTCGCGGTGCGCATGGAACACCACCAACGCTCAGCCCTCACCGTCGCGCAGTGGCTGCAGTCCCAGCCCGAAGTCCAGCGCGTCCTGTTCCCCGCCCTCGACACCGACCCCGGTCACAAACTGTGGCAGTCACAGTTCTCTGGCGCGGCAGGCCCGTTCACCGTCGAGCTTGCCCCGTGCAGCGAAGAGGCGTTCACCCGATTCATCGACGCTCTCTCCCTGTTCAGTATCGGCACAAGCTGGGGCGGGTTCGAGAGCCTGGTCATGCCCGCCGTGCCCCATCACCTGCGCGCCCTGGCCACCCCGGCGAACACACCCCGACTGATCCGCTTCCACATTGGACTGGAGAGCCCCCAAGACCTCTGCGACGATCTGGCCGCAGCGCTTGCCGTCATACAAGGTGACCGAGACACCGGCGAGCAACTTCAAGAAACCAATGGCTGATTGAAGATCGGCCGCCGAAGATCGAAAACAGCCGACACGCCTTCAAAAACTCCTTCAGAAACCCCGATCGTCAACAACCTCACGAACACCGCTCCTTGAGCCCGCGGTCCTCACCGACATCCGGATCGGCTACGCCCGCGTCTCCACCGGCGGGCAGAAGCTCGACCGGCAGTACGACGCACTCAAGGTCGCGGGCTGCCGCCGCATCTTCACCGACAAGAAGTACGGCAAGAACGACCTGCGCTCCGAGCTCAAGGCATGTCACGCCCGTCCATGCCCGCCGGGCCTGAGCATCGCCACGGCCGGCTGCGCGCAGCCGACGGCTGGCTGGGGCGGACGGCCTGAGTGCCCGGCCGAGGTGGTCACTGCGTTACCTGCGTGCCGGTTGCGGGGTTGCTGAGGGCATGGACACGTACCTGCTGGACGGACTGCTCGACCACGACAGGGAAGAACCGCGCCGCCCGCTGCTCGCTGAGGGCGAGGCCCGCGCTCTGATGGTGCTGCTCGCTGTGCTGGATGTGGCCGGGCAGCCGGAGGGGATCAGGGACGCGGCGCGGGAACCGCGCTACCGGATCGGGAGCCGGCCTCCCGCCTGACCGAATGGGCGCCCAGGCGGTGCCCGGCAGGTGCGGGTGCCGACACCTTGCTCCCGGCAGTCCCGCCGAGAGGGGGTGCCGCCTGTACCTGCGGGGGTTCTGGGAATGGGGGCGTGGGCCGCTTCCGGGAGAAGCGGCCCCGCGTCGTGAGGGATGGTTCAGCTGTGTGCTCCGGGGAGCCACGGGGCGGTGTGGGGTTGTTCGAGGGCCTTGAGGTGGCGCCAGGTGTAGACCCAGTCTTCGACGTCGGTGATGCCGCAGGCACGGAGGAAAGCCGTGCACCGGTCCAGGGAGGGGACCTTGTCGCCGTTGAGCATGTCGCTCACCGTGCTGCGTTTGAGGATGCCGTTGCCGGCGGCCACGAGCTTGCGCAGCGTGGGTTTGCCGGCCCAGATGTGGACGGCGTTGAGGGCTGCGACGAAGTCTGCGGGGCTGGTGACCTGCAAGGGGTTCGGGCGGCCATACTGCGGTACCGGGTCCGGCGGGGGAGCGTGCTGGATGGTGACCTGGCCGCCGTTCACGACGTATCGCGGTTCGAGCACGGCATTCGCTGGCCCTCGGCGGTCTTGCTCGATCTCGATCAGCGCCTTGCTACGGAGGAGACGGAGGCGTTCCATCTCGTCTGGCGTGGCCGACAGGCGGGCGAGGATGTGCTCGAATGCGGTTCTCGACGGGACGCGCCTCCCATTCAAGGCCTCCGACAAGGAAGCCAGCGGAATCTGCCCGTTGGCGATCGCTCGGTAGGACAGGCCGCTGCGCGTCTGGAGCTCTTTGAGCCCACTGGCGAGCTCTTCACGCGCGGTCATCGGGCACCGCGGCCGGGCACACCGGGTCGCAGGAGGCGGAGCGCGCTGCGCGCCGGGCGGGCGAGGATCTCGATGAGGACTGCGGCGAGGACCGCACCGATGACCTCGATCTCGTGTCCGACGCTCCACATCCACGCCAGGCCGATGATGGCGGTGATGGCGGCTGTTGCGTTAATGGTGCGGGTGAAGCCGAAGCCGGGGTGGATGCCGCGGGTGATGACGCAGCCGGAGGGGGCGGATGGGGTGGGCTGGAGGACCCAGCCCTTCCCGCGAAGGTAGAGCCACAGCATCGAGCCGCTCCTGTTGTTGGGTTCGCCTGGAGGGGTGGTGCCGAGGGTTTCGCAGACCCTCGCCTGCCGCTTCCGCGGGAGGCATGGCAGAAGCATGGCGCGGCACGGGGTGGGCTGCAACATCCCATTTCTGGCGTGCAGTTGGCTGAACAGGCAGATGTATGACGCATTGTCAGTCTGCGTCGATGTCGTGGTGTGGCCGACGCAGGCTCGGCGCTTGGGCTTCTTGTCCGGCGGCCTTCCGGGGCTGTCCGGCAGTGTCCGGTGCTGTCCGGCGCCGGGGGTGACGCCCGGCGCAGCGGTCGCGGCGATGTCGGTGGGGCTGCGGGCGGTGGTGTGCCGACTGCTGTCCGGCTGTGTCCGGGGCTGTCCGTCCGGCGTGCATGCGTGCATTCTTTACGCGATGCTGGGGGCCGAAGCCGCTCCTCGCCTGGAGGGTCTTCACGGGGTTGTTGTTCGCAGCGACCGCCCCGTGTTGCGTGATGCAGATCACATGCAAAGTGGCGGGCCTGTGCGTTCGAGCGCGGGCCCGCTGTCTGGTTCCAGAGGGTTGCAGGCTGGATTCCGCACCCTCGCCGCTGCCGGTGCAGGGCCGCGCCCGGAGGGGTCACCCTTCGTCGGTGTCCGGGCTCCACACGGCCGGCCCGCCGCCGCGCCACTCGATGAGCAGTGTGTCGTCCAGGCGGACGTCATCGGGGTCCAGGCCGGCCCGCCGCAGGAAATCCAGGATGTCGCCGGGGCCGAGAGCGCGGCCGAGGATTCTGCCGTCGACGCGGACGCGGCGTCCGCCTTCGGCGTCGGGCGGGTAGACGATGACGCGCAGGTCGGAGCTAATTCCTCCACCGTGCCGTTACCGGGTCATTCGAGCACTCCGAGGGCGGTGTCGGGGCGGCAGGGGATACAGGCGGTCACGCCCTCGGAAAGCAGCTGGCGGGCCTGGTGCGGTGCTGCGGGGATGCAGCGTCCGCCGGTGTCCCGGCAGTGGCCGGTGTGGACGCGGACGGGGAGCTGGCCGGCGCCGATCCCGCGCTCGACCAGCCACGCCGGGGGCTCGGGCACCGGCTGCTGCCTGGCGGCCTCGCGTTCCTCGGCGCCCGCTCCGTGCGGCTGAGTTCGCCGGGCAGGTAGGTGACCAGCGTCCGCAGCCGGGGGAGGTCGGGTGGCAGGACGGACATGCCCGTCAGCCTCCGTACTGCGCCCGCCGGGCGGCCCGGCACGTCTCGCACAAGGGGTTCTCTCGGGGAGGCTCTGTGGGCCACGGCCGCGACAACCCGTACCTGCCTCTACCAGGACCGCAACGACCCTGTGTGGGACAACCACTCCGATACCGCGCCCCTCCGTGACGGCCGCGGGCCGGCCGTCGTCGAGCGCGACCAGGCGGTGGTCGGGCAGCTTGGCGCTGCCGAAGCCCACCCAGGTCGGGGCGGTGGTCTCGAAGTTAGCGTTTCCCTCGTCGATGCCGAGCTGGTAGATCGCCAGGACTTGCCCGGCGTGTTCGGGTCGCAGGGGCGCGATGCGCACGCCGGTGTCGGTGGCCGTCATGCCGTGGCCTCGATGCCGAGTTCGGTGAGCAGGCCGCGGATACGGCGCTCGATCTCGTCGCGGATCGGCCGGACGGCCGCGACGCCCTGGCCGGCGGGGTCTTCCAGCTGCCAGTTCAGGTACCGCTTGCCGGGGAAGTAGGGGCAGGCGTCGCCGCAGCCCATGGTGATCACCACGTCCGAGGCCTGCACCGCCTC
>NZ_JBFBGR010000025.1:0-114696 GCF_040684755.1 Streptomyces sp. NPDC089799
GACGGGCCGCGTCCGCCGAGAAACAGGAGCACGTAGCGATCTGGGGCGCCCTGGGCGTCGTTTCGTGCAGTCATCCCGTCAAACCGCGATTTGGCGTCCCGCCCGGAGGGCGGCTGGCCGAGCGGAGCTGCTGCTCGTGCCCGCCAACGCCAGAGCAGGATGGCCTTGGGTCCCCCATGCCGTTCCCCCGGGGGCCGCCCCGACAGTCCTTGTCGTTCCGTGACGGTCGTCGGGGTCAAGGGTGGCCCAAAGGGCCATCGCCCTCCGGGCGACGCGACGAAGGAGCGCCCTTGACGCCGGCGGCCGGCACGGAAGGACAGTGAGGACTGACGGGCAGCCCCCGGGCACCCCTGCGATGCCGCCCGGGCGGAGCAGGCTTCGCGCGGCGGGGGCCTGGAGGCCAGGACGTCTTCACCTGGGTCTGCTCGACGAGTCTTGCCTCGGCCTCGGGACGCGGCTGGGCTGATCTGCGCTGATCTGCGCCGGGCTGAGCAGGGCGGGGCCGGGCAGGGCGGGCAGGGCAGGCCAAGGCCCCCGACCCCGCACAGGCAGCCCGCTCCGCTGGGTCAGGAGCGAGTAGGTGCCCGGGGGCTGCCCGTCAGGGGCCGGGGGCGGGACGCCGACGACCGCGTCAGCCGGCGACCGGAGCGTTTTCTGCGGCTGCGAGGAGGCGGCCCTCCGCGTACCGGAGGGCTTCCGGCGGCAGCAGCGACTCGCGGCCGCTGAGGAGGACCGTCAGTCGGCCGGTGGCCGGCAGGTCCTCCGCCGGTTCCGCGCCGATCCGGCGCAGGGCCTGGATCGCCACCGCGCGGGCCGAGCCGTGGAAGACGAGCTCCGTGCCCCCGGTGCGCTCCGCCAGGGCGGACCGTACGGCGTCCTCGACCAGTTCGTAGTGCGTGCAGCCGAGCACCACGTCGGTGACGTCGGGCGGCGTGAGCTCCGCGGCGGCGGCGACCGTGCGGGCGATGGCTTCCTCGTCCGCCCACTGGACCGCGTCCGCGAGCCCCGGGCAGGGGACCTCGGTGACCCGGGCGCCCGCGGCGAATTCGCGGATGAGGCCGGTCTGGTACGGGCTTCCGGTCGTGGCGGGCGTGGCCCAGATCGCGACGCGGCCGCCGGCGCCCGCCGCGGCGGGCTTGATGGCGGGCACGGTTCCGATGACGGGAATGTGCGGTTCGAGTTCCGCCCGGAGCGTGGCGAGGGCGTGCACCGAGGCGGTGTTGCAGGCGACGATCAGCGCGTCCGGCTCCTGGGCCGCGGCGGCGCGGGCGACCTGCAGGGCGCGACCCGTCAGGTCCTCGGGCGTACGCGGCCCCCAGGGCATGCCGTCCGGGTCCGATGCCAGCACGAGATCGGCGTCTGGGCGCAGCCGGCGCGTTTCCGCTGCCGCCGCGAGGAGGCCGATTCCGGAGTCCATGAGCGCGATCTTCACCCGGTCACTTTAATCGACGTCGGGCGGGCCGGGCGGATCCCCGGCTGTCCGGCCCCCGTCCGGCCCCTGTCCCGGCCGGCCCCGGTCCTGTCCCGTCCGGTCCCGCCCGGGTCCCGCCCGGGTGCACCCTCCTGCTGTTCCGCGCGTCCGGCATCGGGGTGGGTGGGGGCTCGGGCAGACTGCCGCAATGGGTCTCGTCGGCGTTGCTGCGGTGGTTTCCCTCGTCGTGTGGTTCTGGCTGCTGCTCGGCAACGGCATGTTCTGGCGGACCGATGTGCGGCTGCCGGACGTCGGGGAAGGCCGGACCGCCGGGGAGCCCTGGCCTCCCGTAGCCGTGATCGTCCCGGCGCGTGACGAGGCCGAGGTGCTGCCCCTGAGCCTGCCCTCGCTGCTCGCCCAGGACTATCCGGGGCCGGTCGGGGTCTTCCTCGTGGATGACGGGAGTACGGACGGGACCGGGGACGTGGCCCGGCGCCTTGCTGGGGGTGGGGTGGTGCTCACCGTGACCTCGCCCGGGGAACCTCCGGCCGGGTGGACCGGGAAGCTGTGGGCGCTGGAGCACGGGATCGCGCTGGCCCGCCGGGGCGACCCGGCGCCCGAGTACCTGCTGCTCACCGATGCCGACATCGCGCACGAGGCGGACAGCCTGCGGGTATTGGTTGCGGCCGCCGAGTCGCACGGTCTGGACCTGGTGTCCCAGATGGCCCGGCTGCGGGTCGCCACCTTCTGGGAGCGGATGCTCGTGCCCGCCTTCGTCTATTTCTTCGCCCAGCTCTATCCGTTCCGTCGGGTGAACCGGCCCGGAGGCCGTACCGCCGCCGCGGCCGGCGGGTGCGTCCTGCTGCGGGACGAGGCCGCCGCGCGGGCGGGCGTGCCCGCATCGGTGCGGCAGGCGGTCATCGACGACGTGTCGCTCGCCCGGGCCGTCCGGCGGGCCGGCGGCCGGATCTGGCTCGGCCTCGCGGACCGTGTGGAGAGCGTGCGCCCCTATCCGGGGCTCGGCGATCTCTGGCGGATGGTGTCGCGGAGTGCCTATGCCCAGCTCCGTCACCGGCCGTCGCTGCTGGTCGGCACCGTGGCCGGCCTCTGCGTCGTCTATCTCGTTCCGCCCCTCGCCTTGCTGATCGGGGTGGTTGCGGGGTCCCCGGTGGCGGCGGTGGCCGGCGGGCTCGCCTGGCTGGTGATGGCGGCCACGTACGTCCCGATGCTGCGCTACTACCGGCTGACCGCCGCCCTGGCCCCGGCGCTCCCCTTCACCGCCCTGCTGTACCTGCTGATGACGGTGGACTCGGCCCGGCAGCACCACCGGGGGCGCGGCGCTGCGTGGAAGGGCCGTACGTACCCGCGGCCGAGCGACGCCTGACCCGGCCCTCGGCCGGGGTTGCCGCCCGGTCGTGAAGCGGAGCCCGCGCCGGACCCGGAACCGCCCTCTGAGCAGGCATCATCCCGGCCTGGCGCTCCGTCAAACCGGAGGCGGGGGCACGGGCGTGTATGCGTACGAGAAGTGGCATTCAGGGGCGGAAGTGACGAAACGTGCACGTGAACGTCCAGTGAAAGGTGTGGCGCTGACCTGCGAATATGCAGGTCAGCGCAGGGTTCGGGGGCCCTTGCTATGGACCCGGTGAACCCGTGGGCTTAACTTATGCACCATGACCTCCCCCCGCTCCGCGTATGGCGGCGGTTACTACTCCGCGCCTTCCTTCCCGGACACCCCCATCTACGACTCGCTCGTAGCCGAACGGGGTACCCCGCAGATCGCCCCGATCCGCGTGCCCGCCGCCTACGAACCCTCGCCGAGCAGCGGCTACCAGAGCGGCGGCCCGAGCAGCCACCTGCCCGCGCTGGCCTCGTCGCTGCCCGCGCTGCCCGCGGCGCTGCCCGCCCTGCCGGCGGCGCCGGTGCCCGCGCAGCAGGCGCCCGGCGGGTACGGGTACCCGTACCAGCAGCAGGCTCCGCAGCCGATGGCGCTGCAGCAGGCGCCCGCTCCGTACATCCCGCAGCAGCAGGCCCCGGCCCGCGGCTACGCCCAGCAGCCGCAGATGCAGATGCAGCCCCAGCCGCAGCCCATGCCGCAGCCCATGCGGCCGGTCGCCGCGGGCGGTTACGAGGCGATGCGTCCGGCGAGCCCTCGGCCGGTCCAGGCCCCGGTGCAGATCCAGGTGCCGGTCCCGTCCTTCGACGACCCGTACGGCGGCCGCCAGTACCAGGGCGGCCGCGGCTACTGACGGCCGCGTCGTCCCCACCCGTCCCGGCCCGCGGCCGGGGAACCGGTTGGGGTGCCGGCCGCGCGCCCGGCAGAATGTATTCATGTCGCACATGTACGTCCAGGCACTCCACGTCCACCCCGTCAAGTCGGTAGCGGGGACAGCTCCCGACGAGGTGGCCGTGGAGCCCTGGGGGCCCGCCGGAGACCGACGGTGGGCGGTCGTCGACATCGATGGGAACGTCATCACCCAACGCCAACAGCCGCGGCTGGCGTTGGCGGGAGCCCGTCCGCTGGGGGGCGGCGGGATCTCGCTCTCCGCACCGGGCATGCCGGATATCACGGTCGAAGTGCCCGTAGCGGACCGGCTCGAACCGGTGCTGCTCTTCGGCTCCAAGGTGGAAACCGTCCTCGCCGGCGAGGACGGCCACGCCTGGTTCAGCGCCTACCTCGGCGAGCCCGTCCGTCTGGTGCACATGGACGACCCCGCCGAACGCCGTTCCGTGGACCCGGAGTACGCGCTGCCCGGCGAATCCGTCAGCCTGGCCGACGGCTATCCCTTCCTCCTCACCACCCTGGCCTCGCTGGACGCGCTGAACGAGCTCATCGCGCAGGGCGCCCACCCCGGGGAGGGTCCGCTGCCGATGGACCGGTTCCGGCCGAACGTGGTCGTGGCCGGGGCGGCCGCCTGGGCCGAGGACGGCTGGCAGCGGGTGGAGATCGGTGACGCCGTGTTCCGGGGGGCCCGCGAGTGCGGGCGGTGCATCGTGACCACCACCGACCAGCAGACCGCAGAGCGCGGCCGGGAGCCCCTGCGGACCCTTGCGCAGCACCGCCGGATCGGCAGGTCCCTGGCCTTCGGCCGGCTGCTCGTGCCGGTCCGGACGGGCACGGTCCGCGTGGGCGACGAGGTCCGCGTACGGGAAGCGCACTGAGCACCGGAACGCCACCTTCGGGCTGTTCTTCCGTTCTTGTGGAACCACCCCGCCCGGACGCCGCGTTGATCGGTTCGGGACGTGCGGGTGACGCACGTCTCGCGCCTCCCCGAATGCGCGCCCGCCGCGCGTGGGGGAGGCTGGGCCGAGGGCCTGCCCGCCGTGACCGGGCGTGCAGGACAGACGGAGGCAAAGGGGGTGCCCACCGTGCGGATGGCAACGGGGGTGTGGCGGTGGCGGAGGAATCCGCTCCGCCGGCGTACCGACATGATCGAGGCATGGGTGGCGTTGGCGGCACTGGTGTGCCTGTTCGTCGTGGCTCCGGCGATCGGCTGGATCTCCGGGCTGAGCGTGGACGCGACCCTGCAGCGCGCCGTGCGCGAACAGCGGCAGGAACGGCACCTGGTGCCGGCGGTGGTGGTCCGCGCGGTGAACGGGACGGCGCCCGGACCGGGCCCGCTGCAGGTCTCGCAGCGGCAGGAACCGCACCGTCCCCGGCAGCAGACGCCTCAGCGGGGCCCGGAGGAGATGCCGGAGGGGGAACACGTAACGCAGCAGGCCCTGCGGCAGGAACCGCGGCAGGGCCCGCAGCGGACCAGGATCCTCGCGGCCTGGACCGCGCCCGACGGCAGTGCCCACCAGGGCGCGGTGCCGGCCGCCGAGGAACCGCCGCGGCCCGGGGACCGTTTCCGGATGTGGACCGACGGCGGGGGCAGGCCGGTGGCCCGGCCACTGGATCCGTCGACGGCCGCCCTGCACGCCGGGCTCGTCGGACTCGCGGCGGCGCTGGCCGTCGCCGCGCTGGTGGAGACGGTCCGGCGGATGGTCCTGCGCAGGCTGGTGCACCGGCGCTACCAGCGCCTGGACCGCGCATGGGCGGTGGTCGGCCCGGACTGGGGCCGCGCGGGCGCGGGCAGTTGACGGGCGCCCGCCCGGGGGCCGCGCACCCGACCTGGCAACCCACCGGCCCCGCGCGCGCTACGGTGGACCGACGCACCGGACGACGGGCCGGCGGCGTCGACGGCGACGAAGGCGGGGGCACGACAGCACCATGGCTCAGGGCACGGTCCAGGTGACGCACGGCGGGTCCTCGCGGTGGCGGCGCCGCGCCGGGGAATATCCGACGCTGACCGCCGCCCTGGCCGCCGCGGGGGACGGCGACGTCCTCTCCATCGCTCCCGGCACCTACCGGGAGAACCTGGTGCTGCGTCATGCCGTCACGCTGCGCGGCCCGGAGGGCTCCCCCGGTGCCGTACGGATCGCCCCGGCGGACGGGGTCGCGCTCATTGTGGCCTCCTCCGCCGTCGTCCAGGACCTGCACCTGGAGGGCCAGGACCGGACGGCGCCCGCACTGCTCGTCGAGGACGGCACCCCCGAGATCACCGGGCTGCGGATCAGTGCCCGCTCCTCGGCCGGCATCGAAGTCCGCGGCGGCGCCCGGCCGGTGGTGCGCCGGTGCACGGTCGAGAATCCCGCCGGGACGGGCATCTCCGTGGTCGACGGCGGCGGCGGGGTCTTCGAGGACTGCGAGGTGACCGCCTCCGGGCAGACCGGGGTCCTGGTGCGCGGCGGCGGCCATCCGCGGCTGGAGCGGTGCCGGATCCACCACGGCACCGGCGCCGGGATCGGCGTCACCGGCGAGGGCTCGGCGCTGGAGGCGCTGGGCTGCGAGGTGTACGAGATCCGGGGCACGGGCGTGCAGATCGCGGCGCGGGCCGTGGCCCGGCTGACCGACTGCTCGGTGCACCGCACCACCGCCGACGGGGTCACCCTGGACACCGACGCGGTCCTGGCGCTGGCCGGCTGCGACATCCACGACATCCCCGAGAACGCGGTGGACCTGCGGTCCCGTTCGGTCCTCACGCTGAGCCGCACCACCGTGCGCCGGTTCGGGCGCAACGGCCTGTCCGTGTGGGACCCGGGGACGCGGGTGGACGCCGACTCCTGCGAGATCCACGACAGTACGGGCGACTACCCGGCGGTGTGGGTGAGCGACGGTGCGACCGCCTCGCTGGCGTCCTGCCGGGTGCGTGACGTGCCGGACGCGCTGTTCGTACTGGACCGGGGCTCGCGGGTCGACGTCGTGGACAGCGACCTGGAGCGGGTCGCCCGGACGGCGGTCTCGGTCAGCGACGGGGCCGCCGCGCGGCTGGACGACTGCCGGATCCGGGAGGCGGCGACCGGTGCGTGGTTCCGTGACCACGGCAGCGGCGGAACCCTGTCCGGCTGCACCGTCGACACCGTGCAGACCGGGGTGATCGTCACCAAGGGCGCGGACCCGGTGCTGGAGCACTGCACGGTGGGCTCCGCGGTGGAGGCGGGGTTCTACGTGTCGGCCGGCGGCCAGGGCAGCTTCACGGGCTGCCGGGTCACCGGCAGCAGCGGCTTCGGGTTCCACGTGATCGACGGCTGCCGCACGGAGCTGAGCCACTGCCACACCGAGCGCTGTGCGCGCGGTGGGTACGAGTTCGCGGAGGACGGGCCCCTCGCCCGGGACTGTACGAGCGACGAACCGCCCCAGCGGGCGGGCGTGCTGGGCTCCTCCGGAGCGGGCACCGGTGGTACGGGGTCCGGTGCGGCCGGTCCCGGGTCCGGTGCGGGATCCGCCGTCCCGGTCCCGGACTCCGCCCCGGCACCCGCCTTCCCGGCACCGGGCTTCCCGGCTGCCTCCGCCGGCCGGACGGCCACGGCGGCGGCCGTGCCCGTCCAGCCCACGGGGCGGGGCACCGCACAGCGCACCGGGCCCGGCAGCGGAGCCGACGGCGGACCGGCCGCGGCCGGCGGGACGGGCGGCCGGCAGCCGGCCGGCCCGGCCGCCGGCCTCCGCCGCTCCGCCGATGTCCTCGGACAGCTGGACGCCCTGGTGGGTCTGGACAGCGTCAAGCGCGAGGTACGGGCACTGACCGACATGATCGAGGTCGGCCGCCGGCGGCAGCAGGCCGGGCTGAAGGCCGCCTCGGTGCGCCGCCACCTGGTCTTCACCGGCTCCCCCGGCACCGGCAAGACCACCGTCGCCCGCCTGTACGGGGAGGTCCTCGCCTCCCTCGGGGTGCTCGAACGCGGCCACCTGGTGGAGGTGTCCCGGGTGGACCTGGTGGGAGAGCACATCGGCTCGACGGCGATCCGTACCCAGGAGGCCTTCGAACGGGCCCGCGGCGGCGTCCTGTTCATCGACGAGGCGTACGCCCTCGCACCCGAGGACTCGGGCCGGGACTTCGGCCGGGAGGCGATCGACACCCTGGTGAAGCTGATGGAGGACCACCGCGACGCCGTCGTCGTGATCGTCGCCGGGTACACGGCCGAGATGGAGCGCTTCCTGACCGTCAACCCGGGCGTGGCGTCCCGGTTCTCCCGGACCATCACCTTCGGGGACTACGGGCCCGGGGAACTGCTGCGGATCGTGGAGCAGCAGGCCGACGAGCACGAGTACCGGCTGGGCGAGGGCACGCCGGAGGCCCTGCTGGCGTACTTCACCGAACTGCCGAAGGGCCCGGCCTTCGGCAACGGCCGGACCGCCCGGCAGACCTTCGAGTCGATGGTGGAACGGCACGCCGGTCGGGTGGCGCAGCTGTCCGCGGACCGGGAGCCCAGCACGGACGAGCTCACCCTGCTGTTCCCCGAGGACCTTCCGGAGCTTCCGGGGGTGTCGGGGCTGCCGGGGCCGTCGGCCCTGCGGGGGGCCGCCGGGGCGCTGCCGGAGGTTCCCGGCCTGGCGGGGGTTCCCGATCGGCCGGAGCTTCCCGCTTCCCGCTGAGCCGGGGACCGGGCAGCGCTGCCGGGCCGGGCTCGGCTTCGTACGGCTCGGCGGCGTGCGGCTCGGCTTCGTGCGGCTCCGCGGCGGGCGGCTCCGCGCCGTGCACGTCCGGGTCGTGCACGTCCGGGTCGTGCGGATCCGGCACGCCGCCCGCCCCCTCCCGTACGGCGAGCCGCCGCAGCAGTGCCGTGCGCTCGGCGGCGAAGACGGGGTCGGCCGGATAGTCGGAGTGGCCGAGGATCGGAGCGGGCAGCGGGTGCAGTTCCGTACGCCCGTACGCGAGCGGATCGGCCAGCGGGCCGCGGTCGACGCCCTCCCGTGCCGGCCCTTCCCCCGGCCCCCGCCCCCGCTCCCCGGTGCCGGACAGGACCGGGCCGCCGATCGGGTCGGTCGCCCGCCAGAGGTTGCGCCAGCAGTCCACCTCCCGGTGCAGCGCGGCGAGGTCGGCCGGGCCGAAGTACGCGGGGAACCAGCGCCCGTAGAGGCGGGCCAGCGGAGAACCGTGGGTGAGCAGCGCGACGCGGCGGCGTACCGCGGGCGGCAGCTGCCAGACGGCCGCCGCCGCGAGCACACTGCCCTGGGAGTGTCCGGAGAGGACGAGGTGGCCGCCGGTGCGGGCGGTCCAGCTCGTGATCCGCCAGGTCAGGTCGGGTACGGCCCGCTCGGCGTAGCAGGGCGGGGCGAAGGGGTGGGCGGCCCTCGGCCAGAAGGTGCCGACGTCCCAGAGGATCCCTATGGTGCGGCGGGCGGAGGCGTCCCGGTACGCGCGCCGGCCCCAGGTGACGAACAGCAGGAAGCCGAAGCCGATGAGCCAGGACCCGGCGTCCTGTGCGGCGCCCGCGGCGGCCTCCAGCCACGGGTGCGTGCCGCGTGCGGCCTCTTCCGGGACCTCCCCGGTGAGCCGGGCCCCGGCCAGCGCGCCGGCGCCGAGGACCAGGGTCAGCCCGGAGACGGCGGCCACGAACCAGGGGGTGGAGTCGGTGAGTCCGGCGGTGGCGCGGGCCGCGGCGATCCGGCGGCTGCGGTCCCGGTCGTACGGCTGCCCGGGGTACTCGTCGGCCACGGTGGCGGCGATCCGGCGCCGCAGCCGGGCCCCGCGCAGCCCGAACAGGACGGCCGGCAGCAGCAGGGCGAGGAGGAGCGGCGGCAGTACGGAGGACTGCCAGGACAGCAGCACGGGCGGTCCGGGCAGCGGCGCCCCGGGCTCCCCCGGGGTGGCTCCGCCGTCGAGCCAGTCGGCGACGCGCTGGGCGAGCCCGCCGGCCATCACCCCGCCCAGGGCGCAGGCGAGCAGGGCGACGGCGGGCCCGCCGAACCCGCCGACGGCGGGCGTACCCACCGGGGTGCGGCCTGCCGTGCGGACCTGCGCGCGGCCTGGGGTGCGGCCGGGTGTGCGGGCCGCCCGGCGCAGCGGCACGGTGACCGCCACCAGGGCCAGGGCGCAGCACCCCTGCCCGAGCATGATCAGGCCGAACGCGGCGTCCCCGGGGAGCCGGCCGGTCGCGGTCCAGCCGGGGCGGGACCAGCAGGCGTAGCCGGTGCACAGGGCCAGCAGGGCGAGGGCGGCGCCGGGCAGCAGGCTGACCACGGCCCGGTCGATGCGGTGGTCGAGCCGGGTCTCGGCGCGGCCGCGCCGGCACACCACCCAGACCACCACGGCGGCGCCGGCCGCGAGTGCCGCCTGGGCACACCAGCCGAGTCCGTCCGGCGGGCCGCCCGCGGACCGGCGGTCAAAGTCGGCGGCGGGTACGGTCACCGCGGCGGCCACGGTGAGCAGCCCGGCGGCGGTGTGCGCGGCGCGGAGCCGGGCCACGAGCCGGCGGCCGTACCAGAACCCGGGCCGGCCGAGGGCCGGGGTGCCGTCGGAGTGGGTGGGGGCGGGGTGCGGCCGGTCGGGGTCGGTACGGGGCGGGGCCTGGGACTCGTACGCGCTCCAGGTGCGGTTGGACAGGTACCAGAGGAGTCCGGTGAGCGAGGCCGGGACGAGGGCGGCGAGCGCGAGGCGGCGGCCCGGCTGGAAGCCGGAGAGGAAGCCGAGCCAGGAGCGGGAGGCGGTGCAGCGGGCGGAGCCGGCGCACTGCCAGGCGGCCAGGTCCAGGGCGACCTCGCAGGCGGAGGCCACCAGCAGCACGGTCAGGCTGAGGGCGACGAGCCGGACGAGCACGCCGTACGCGCGCGCTGCCCGGCCGTCCGCGGGGGCGGACGGGCGGGCCCAGTGGGCGAGGTTGGCCACCATGAAGGGCAGGAGCAGCAGCCACAGGGCGCGGGCGCCGTTGCCGGAGGTGAGCCGGGACCAGCAGTACGCCTCGGTGACGGGCTGTCCGGCGTACCGGCCGGGGTGGGCTTCGGCGTCGGCGTCTTCGGCACGGCGGAAGACGGCGGCCGTGTCGTCGCCGGTGATCCGGACGGTGCGCGGGTCACCGAGGAGTTCCTCCGGGGAGGGGCCGCCGACGCCGTGCACGTGGAGTTCGAGCGCGAGGGCGCGGGCGGGGGCGGCCGGGGCTGGGACTGGGGATGCGACTGGGGCTGGGGCGGCGGGCGCGGGTTCGGCCACGGCGGGGGCTCCCTCGTCACGGGACGGAACGAGGGTGATATGCCCGTTCCGCGCCCCGAACGATCCGCCCTCCCCCGGCAGATATCTGACGCGACGTCAACTATGCTGCGCAGCAGCGCACCACCGCACTCCACGACACCCCACGACACCCCACGACACCCCGAGAACGCACCTGCGACACCCCGAGACACCCCGGGGGCTCCCAGGGAACTCGTTCCGGACCCCGGACGACCGAGGAGGCAGCTCCCCATGGCTCGCGCACTCCGCCCCGTCACGCTCGACTTCATCGACTCCGCCCCGATCAGGATGGCCTTCACCACCACGGCGCGCGCCGCCCCCGGAGCCGTCTACCGGGCGCTGGCGGAGGAAGTGACCGGCTGGCCGCGGTGGTTCGGCGCGGTGACCCTGGCCCGGCCGACGCAGGGCGGCGCCGGCCGGGAGATCAGGCTGCGCGGCGGCGTCCGCTTCCAGGAGACGATCATGGCCGCCGATCCGGAGCAGCGGTACGCCTACCGGGTGGACGGGACGAACGCCCCGGGGGTGCTGGCCCTGCTGGAGGAATGGCGGCTGGACCCGGCCGGCACCGGCACCCGGGTCCGCTGGACCTTCGCGGCCGACGGCAACGCGCCCTTCCGGCTCGCCCTCACCATGGCGCAGGCGGGCCTGGGCCTGTCGTTCCGCCAGGCGGTCCGCAGCCTGGACGGCCTGCTGACGCCTCAGGCGTCCCGGCGGGGCCGCCAGTAGGGAAGCGGCGTGCGGTGGTGATCGGCGCCGTGCCGGTGGCGGACGGGCGGTACGTCGACTTCCTCGGCCCATGCCGTCCGCAGCGGCCCCCGCCGGTCGTTGACCAGTCCTCGCACCCGCCCGGCAGTGATCCGCAGGCGCTGCCGCGCGGCACGCTCCAGCACGGCCTCGTACCGGTCCATCGCCGCATCCGGCATCTCCGCCGGCTGCCGGACCACCCGGACCCGCTGCGGCCGCGGCCGCCGCCCGGCCCGCGCCGCCTCCCGCATCTCGCGTGCGCCGTACCGCAGTTCCCGTACCACCAGCCCGACGGCCCAGTCGCGCGCCATCCCGCCCCCGCCCTCCTCGGCGGCCCGTCGGACCACCCGCTCCGCAGAGGCTAACCCCGCGCCCCGCCGTCGGCCACGTAATTCCGCGAGCAGCCTCGGGCCGTCGAGCAGGTCGGTTTCGGCGGGGATCAGGCGCCCGGTTCGCGCCAGATGCCGGTGGAGAGGAGGGTCTCGATCGTCTTCGCGTAGGGGGCGATGTCCAGGCTCTGGGCGGCGAGCCAGTCGTCCGAGTAGTACTTGTCCAGGTAGCGGTCGCCGGGGTCGCACAGGAGGGTCACCACGCTGCCGGTGCGGCCCTCCGCCACCATCTCGGAGACGATCTTCAGGGCGCTCCACAGGCCGGTGCCGGTCGAGCCGCCCGCCTTGCGTCCGATCGCCGCTTCCAGCGCATGGCAGGCGGCGACGCTGGCCGCGTCCGGGACCTTCATCATCCGGTCGATGGCGCCCGGCAGGAAGCTCGGCTCCATCCGGGGCCGGCCGATGCCCTCGATGCGGGAGCCGCAGTCGCCGGTGACGTCCGGGTCGTGGGTCGTCCATCCCTCGAAGAACACGGAGTTCTCCGGGTCCGGGACGCACACGCGGGTGTCGAACTGCATGTAGTGCACGTACCGCGCGATGGTCGCGGAGGTGCCGCCGGTGCCGGCGGTGGCGACGATCCAGGCCGGTTCCGGGTAGCGCTCCAGCCGGAGCTGCTGGTAGATCGACTCGGCGATGTTGTTGTTGCCGCGCCAGTCCGTGGCCCGCTCGGCGTAGGTGAACTGGTCCATGTAGTGGCCGCCGGTGCGCTGCGCGAGCGCGGCCGACTCCTCGTACACCTTCATCGGGTCGTCGACGAAGTGGCAGGCGCCGCCGTGGAATTCGATCAGGCGGCACTTCTCGGCGCTGGTGGTCCGCGGCACCACCGCCACGAAGGGCACGCCGATCAGCTTCGCGAAGTACGCCTCGGAGACGGCGGTCGAACCGGACGACGCCTCGACCACCGGGCGTCCCGGCCGGATCCAGCCGTTGCAGAGCGCGTACAGGAACAGCGAGCGCGCCAGCCGGTGCTTGAGCGAGCCCGTGGGGTGCGTGGACTCGTCCTTGAGGTACAGGTCGATGCCCCACGCCTCGGGCAGCGGGAAGCGCAGCAGGTGCGTGTCGGCGGACCGGTTGGCGTCCGCCTGGACCTTCCGGACGGCCTCCTTCAGCCAGGCCCGGTAGTCCGGGTCGCTGCGGTCCACGTCTTCCGTGATGCCCTCGGTGATGCCTGTCGCGCTCATGCCCTGCTCCTCTGTCGTCAACCCGCCCCGTCTTCGCAATGTACCTCTCCCACCTGCACAAACAGTCACTTTGGGTTTGCATAGGGATCTCTTGGACCCCCGGCGGGAGCGATGCCGGGCTCCGGCCCCCACCGGTCCCCCACGACGGGTTGCGACGGGAGGGTCCCTGGGTGACTCTGGTGTGGCATCACAGAGGGTGCACCACCCGTTACACCACATGTCGGGGAGTCGCAGCCGTGATCAGTCCTTCCCGCAGGCACTGCACCGTCGAACTGCAGGCCCTGCCCTCGCGCATCCGCCAGGTCCGCAGAATCGTCTCCGCGCAACTGCGCTACTGGCAGCTCGACCCGCTCATAGACCGGGCCGTGCTCGGCGTCACGGAGCTCCTGAGCAACGTCCACCGGCACGCGCAGCCCGACAAGGCCTGCACCGTCGAGCTGGAACTGCGGCTCGGCCGGCTCACCGTCTCGGTCCACGACAACGATCCCCGGCTGCCGGTGCTGACGGCGGCCGATCCGCTGGGCACCTGCGGGCGCGGCCTCGCGCTGGTCGAGGCGGTCAGCGAGAACTGGGGGGCCCAGCACCTGGCCGGCATCGCCGGGAAGGTGGTCTGGTTCTCCCTGCACGCGGCGGATCCGCCCCTCCCGCCGGCGCATCCGGTACGGATCGACGCGCTGCCGGCGCCCGAGCCGGTCGTGATCGCCGATCCGGTACGGACCTTCGTGCACGGGATCGGCGCCCAGGCGACGGCACCCACGACACCCGGCTGAACGGGGCGGCACTGGCCTGGGCTCCCTGGGCCGGGCCGACCTGACCCGCCGCCGGGTCAGGCGACCGGGCCCAGGGAGCCCAGCGGGTCGTCCAGCACCGGCTGCCAGGCCAGTTCGGCCGCGCCCACCAGGCTGTTGTGGTCCAGGGTGCACGGCAGGATCGGCACTCCCCCGCTGCGCCCCCACAGGCTGCGGTCGGCCACCACCGCCCGCAGCCGCTCCGGGTCGGCGTGCAGCAGCTCCCGGTGCAGACCGCCCAGGATGATCCGGTCCGGGTTGAGGATGTTGACCAGTCCGGCGAGCCCGAGCCCGAGCCGGTCGACGATCTCCTCCGCAGCCGCGCGGACGGCCGGGTCGCCGTACTCCGCGCGCAGCAGGTCACGGGCCTGCTGCAGCAGCGACACCTCCGGGCCCGGGGTGCGGCCGGCGGCGGTGAGGAAGGCGAGCGGGTCGGCCTCCACGTCCAGGCAGCCCCGGCTGCCGCAGTGGCAGGGGCGGCCTTCCGGGTTCACCGTGAGGTGGCCCACCTCCAGGGCCAGGCCGGAACTGCCACTGTGCAGCCGCCCGTCCAGTACCAGCGCGCCGCCCACCCCGCGGTGGCCGGTGGCCACGCACAGCAGGTGCTGGGCGCTGCGGCCGGCGCCGTGCCGGTGTTCGGCGAGCGCGGCCAGGTTCACGTCGTTGCCGGTGAGCGCCGGACCGTCGATCCCGGCCGACTTCACGCACTCCGCGAAAACCGCCCGTACCGGGGAACCGGGCGGCCAGGTCAGGTGCAGCGGGTTGAGGGCCGTGCCGTCCGGCTCGGCGACCGCCGAGGGCACCGCCAGTCCGGCTCCGACGCAGCGCCGCCCGCTGCGGTGCAGCAGGGCGGCGCCGGTCTCGACGACCTCGCGCAGCACGGTGGCCGGGTCGGCGGACACGGTCCGGCCGGGCGCGGTGGCCACGATGCGGCCGCCGAGTCCGACGAGCGCGGCACGGAACCCGTCCGGGTGGATCTGCGCGGCCAGGACGACGGGGCCGTTCTCGTCGACGGACAGCCGGTGCGAGGGGCGGCCCTGCGCGCCGCCGCCGCTCGCGGCGCCGGGCCGGGAGTCGACCCGGATCAGGCCGAGGGCCTCCAGCTCCGCGGCCACCGCGCCGGCGGTGGCGCGGGTGACGCCGAGCTCGGCGGTGAGCACGGCCCGGGTCGGGGCCCGGCCGGTGTGCACCAGCTCCAGCGCGGGCCCCAGGGCACCCCTGCCCCGTTCGAGCTTGGTGCGCGAGGAGCCGGTGCTTCCGTTGCCGTTGCCGCTGCCGTTCATAGAGGCGATCCTCGCATGATCGGCGGACCGCTCATGCGTCGCGTCCGCCCGGGCCGCGGGCGGGGGCGGGGTCGACCGGGGCAACGGGGGCGACGGGGTCGATGGGGGTGACGGGGCCGAGTCCGCCGACGCGCAGCGTGATGTTGAGCCGGCCGGTGAGCCCCAGGCCGGGCGGGGCGGTGCCCGGGTACACCTTCGGCACCCCGTGGTAGGCGAGCCGGGAGGGGCCTCCGAAGACGAACAGGTCACCGCTGCGGAGCTCCACGTCCCGGTACGGGCGCCCGCGGGTGGCGGTGTTGCCGAAGCGGAAGACGCAGCTGTCGCCGAGGCTGAGCGAGACGACCGGGGCGCCGGACCGCTCCTCGGCGTCGCGGTGCATGCCCATGCGGGCATCGGCGTCGTAGAAGTTGACCAGTGCGATGTCGTACGCGTCCTCCGGGCCGAGCGGGTCGAGGGAGCCGTACGCGGCCCGGACGGCCTCGCGGCCCAGCTCCGCCAGCCGGCCCGGCATCGGCTTCACCGGCGCCCCGTCCCCGTCCACGGCCGTGGCGGCGTAGGCGTACGGGTACCAGTGCAGCCCGAGGCAGACCTGCCGGGCACTCATCGTCCCGCCTCCGGGCGTCCGTACGGTGCGCAGCCCGGCCGGAGGGCGCGCCCACTCCCGGCACGCCTCGACCAGCCGCCGCTGCCGGTCCCCGTCCAGCCACCCGGGCACGTGCACGGCCCCCGGCGCGACCTCGGTGCGCTCGCGCGGGAACAGCTCGGGGTGGGGCTCCGGCTTGGGCTGCCGGGGCTCAGGGTGGGGTTCCGGGTACGCCTCCGGGAGGCGGCCGGAGGGGCCGGCGTTCATTTCTCCATCACTCCTCCATGGTGCGCCGGCCGCGTGCCAGACTGCCCGCCATGGAGATCACCGAGTATGTGAAGGTGCTGGAGCTCGAGGGCGGGCGCCTCGCGGAGACCGCCGAACAGGTCGGGACCGATGCCGCGGTGGCCACCTGTCCGGGCTGGCGCGTGGCGGACCTGCTGCGCCACACCGGGGCGGTGCACCGGTGGGCGGCGGGGTTCGTGGAGGAGCGGCGGCTGGACCCGGTGCCGCCCGCCGAGGGCCCGGAGATCGGCGGCGCGGAGCTGGTGGGCTGGTACCGGGAGGGGCACGCCGACCTGGTCCGGGTGCTGTCCGAGGCCCCGGAGGACGTGCAGTGCTGGACCTTCCTGCCCACCGCGCCCACCCCGTTGGGCTTCTGGGCGCGGCGGCAGGCGCACGAGACGACGGTGCACCGGCTCGACGCCGAGTCGGCGCGCGGGTTCCAGCTCCACGAGTTCGGGCCGGTGGAGGCGGAGTTCGCGGAGGACGGCGTCGACGAACTGCTGACGGGCTTCCACGCCCGGGGCCGCAGCCGGGTCCGTACGGAGGACCCGAAGCTGCTGCGGATCCGCGCGGCGGACACCGGCGCGGTGTGGTCCGTCCACCTGTCGCACGAGCCGCCGCGCACCGTCATCGGCGACCTGGGCGCGGCGGACTGCGAGGTCACCGCCGAGGCGGCCTGGTTGTACGCGGCCCTGTGGAACCGGATCCCGCTGGAGGGGCCGGCGGTCACCGGCGACCTGGCCCTGGCCCGGCTCTGGAACGAGAGCTCGCGCATCTGATGGCACGGCGGAGCCGGGCGGACCGGGACGCGATCACCGTCGAGATCGGGTACGCCGTGTTCAGCGGTGCGTTCGCGGCCGCGCTGGTCTTCGGTGCGGTGGCCGGTCCGGCCCTGCTGTTCGACCTGCCGGCCTGGCCGGAACGCGTCCTGCCGGCGGCCGGCGGGCTCGCCGCCGCGGCGGTGTTCCTGCTGCGGGCGTTCCATCTGCTGTGGCGCTTCGCCCGGCGCCCCGAGAACGACGGCGCCTAGGCCCGTCGGACCCTGATCCGCCGGACGGGCCCTGGCCCGGCCGGTCCGCGGCGGGTGGTCCGGCGTGCGCCCTCCCCGGAGCCTCCGCCACCGCCTCGTGGCCGGATGCCGACCCCGACGATCGTCGGGGTCGGTTGCGGCAGTTCGGCAGGGGCGGGGCCGTGCGGGTCGTTCCTACGGTCGGGCCATGAACAGGCATACGAGCAGGAACGACGGCGGCGCACGAGCGGGTGGGGCAGCCGGAACGGGGCCCGGTCTCCGCACTGCGGCGGTCGCGGGCGGCTGGGCGGTGGCCGGCGGGGGTGCCGTGCTGTGGCTCGCCCCCGGCGGCACCGGGCACGACGGAACGGTCCGGGTGACCGGCGGGCCGTCGGCCGCCGGCTACCGCGCGCTGACCGGGTGGGTCGCGGAGGCACCCCCGTGGCTGGGTACCGCCCTGGAACTGGCCACCGAGGGGATCCTGTTGGTGCTCGGCGCGCTGCTCCTGCGGGTGGCGTGGCGCGCCTGGCGGCGGCGCGACCCGGCGGAGGCGGCGGGCGCACTGACCGCGGCCGTCGGGACCGTGTCGGCGTACGCGCTGAGCGAGTTCCTGAAGCTGATGGTGCACGAGGAACGGCCGTGCCGGGCGGTGCGCGGCGCCGCCGGAGCCGTGGCGGGCTGCCCGGAGCCCGGTGACTGGTCCTTCCCGAGCAACCACGCCACCCTGGCGGCGGCGCTCGCCGTGGGCCTGGCGTTCGTACGGCCGCGGCTCGCCGCCGTGGTCCTGCCCCTGGCCGCGGCCGGCGCCCTGTCGCGCATCGCGGTGGGGGTGCACTATCCCCACGACGTGCTGGCCGGGGCGGTGCTGGGGGCCACGGTGGCCGGCGTACTGATGCTGTCGGCCCGGACCGCCTCGATGGCGTCGGCCTCGGCGGTCCTGGAGCGCTTCCCGCGGGACGGCCGCCGATCCGGGGCCCCGTACGGAACCGCGCGCGGGGCCGCGGGCGGGGCCGCGGGCGGAAACCCGTCCCGCGGCGGGCGGCAGCCGGGTCGCGGGCTGCGGCTCGGGCGGGAGTCACGTCACGGACGGCGTCACGGGGACGATCCCGGCTTCGTGGGCCACGACGGCCGCGGCGGCGCGGTTCTCCACCCCGAGGCGGGCGAGGATCGAACTGACATGGGCCTTCACGGTGCCCTCCGCGACCTCCAGCCGGCGGGCGATCCGGCCGTTCGACAGGCCGCCGCCGAGGTGCGCCAGCACGTCCCGTTCCCGGGCGGTCAGCGCCTCGACCCGTTCCCGGGCGGCGGCCCTGCGGGAGGCCGCGGCGCCGGCGTCCCCGGCCGCGAGGTGGGCCAGGACCCGGGCGGCCACCTTGGGTGACAGACAGGCCGCCCCTTCGGCCACCGCACGGATGCCGGCGATGAGTTCCTCGGGCTCGCCCGACTTGATGAGGAAGCCGGCGGCGCCGCCGCTCAGGGCCCGCAGGATGTAGTCGTCCTCACCGAAGGTGGTCAGCATGACGACGCGGGTGGCGGGGGCGGTCCGGCGGATCTCGTCGGCCGCCTCGATGCCGCCCAGGCCGGGCATGCGGATGTCGAGCACGGCGACATCGGGGCGGTGGCGCAGCGCCAGGTCCACGGCCTGGTGCCCGTCGGCGGCCTCGGCGACCACCTCCAGGCCGGGGTCGGTGGCGAGCACCGCCCGGACGCCGGCGCGGATCATGGGCTCGTCGTCGGCGATCAGAACGCGGACGGCGGGCGGGGGCGTGGTCATCGGACGTCCTTCCCGGAGAACGTGTCGGTGGAGAGGAGCAGACCGTCCCGGAAGCACAGCCGGTACAGGTCTCCGGACCGGTCGTCGAAGGGGTCGGCGGTCTGTACGTAGTACGCACACTCCGCACCGGGAGGCACGGGGGCGGGACGGGCGGGGCGGAGGGTCGTCTGACGCCGCGGCAGTACGGACTCCAGGGCGGCCCGGGTCGTGCCGATCCGCAGCGACGCGAAGTCCCCCGGGTCGAGGACGGACTGGCGGGCCGTCACGGTGTCCCACACCCGTACCCCGCAGACGAGCAGCGCGGTGGTCAGCAGCGGCACCATCACGGCGGCCAGGGCGGTACGCCGCAGGCGCCGGCGGGCCGTCAGGTGTTCGGGCGGCAGCACGGCACCGGCCGTGCCGTACGGCGCGGGCCGTGGGGGCGCCACGGTGCCGGCCGGCGGCGGGCGGTGCGGAAGCGCGGCGTGCACGACGAAACCGGCGTCCGCGGGGCTTGCGGGGTCTGCGGGGCTTGCGGGGCCCGCCGTGAAGTGTCCTCCGGCCAGCCGGACGCGTTCGTCCAGCCCGATCAGGCCCGAACCGCCCGAACCGGAGCCGGGTGCCGGGCCGGAATCCCGGAGGGCTCCGGATCCCACACCTGCGGCTCCCGTGCCTGCGGCTCCCGGACCTGCGACTCCCGGACCTGCGGCTCGGTCGGCGGGGACGCGGACGGCGGACGAAGAGTCGGTGTCGGCCGCCGCGGCGGCGGACCCGTTCACCACGCGGACCTCCGTGGAGTCCGCGGTGTAGCGGAGTTCCACGACCGCCTCCGTTCCGGGCGCGTGTTTGGCGACGTTGGTCAGGGCCTCCTGCACCACCCGGTACGCCGCCTGCTCCGCCACCGCCGGTGCGTCCGCGGCGGGTTCGCCCTCGGTGTGCAGCCGTACGGCGAGCCCGGCCGACGCCGCCTGGGCGACCAGGTCGGCGATGCCCGCCCCGGCCCGGCGGGCCGGCAGGTCCGCCGGGTCGTGCCGCAGCACGCCGACCACTTCGCCGAGGCGCTCCACCGCGGCACCCGCCCTGGCCCGGACGTCCCGGGCGGCGGGCCGCAGGGCGTCCGGCAGTCCGGGGGCGAGCTGGAGCGCACCGGCCGACAGGGCGATCAGGCTGAGCTCGTGGCCGAGGGCATCGTGCATGTCCTGCGCGATCCGGGCGCGCTCGCGCAACCGGGCGCGTTCGGCGACCAGTTGCTGTTCCCGTTCCATCCGCTCGGCCCGTTCCCATCCGGCCCGGACGAGTTCCCGGTACTGCAGGAGGAACCGCCCCGCGAACCACGGCACCAGCGCGAACCCCACCAGCACCGCCACGAACCGGCTCGCGCCGTTCATCCATGCGGGAACCAGGGCGGTGGCCACCACGGCGGTCACGGTGACCCCCGCCAGCGCGAGGGCGATGCTCCGCGCCCTGCCGGGCCGGCTCCCGGCGAGGAAACCCGCGGACAGTGCGGGCAGGGCCCACCACAGGCTCACCGCCGCCAGACCGGCGGCCACGGCCGACACACCCGCGAGGACCGGGCCCGGCACCCATGCCCGGTGGAAGCCCCGGGCCGCAGGCAGGGTACGGAGGGCCCTGAGGGTACGGCGGGCACGGCCGGTACGGCAGGCACGGCAGGCACGGCGGGGAGCGAAACGGATGGCGGGCGGGATCAGGGGCTTCACCCGCACGACCCTAGGGAGAACGGCAGGTGTGCGGCACTGCCGAAAGTCATACGCCGGCCGGGGTGGCGGGCAGTCCGACCTCGTGGGCGAGGCGGTCCGCGTTGTGCGCGAAGAACCGGTCCCGCTCGGCCTCCTCCACCACCCGCTGGAACTGGCCGAAGAGCTCGAAGGAGATCAGCCCGACCAGCTGCGCCCAGGCGGCGACCAGGGCCGCGGTGACCTCGGGCGGCAGTCCGCGGGCGAAATCCTCCGTCATCCGCTCCGCCTCGGCCCGGAGTCCGGCCGGGAGCGGGGGCAGCGCCAGGCCGCGGCCGGCGTGGGCCTCGCGGACGACGTCGATGAGCGCGTTCCCGACGCGGGAAGCCGGTCCGACCGTGTCCACGGGGGCGCTGTAGCCGGGAACGGGCGAACCGTAGATCAGCGCGTACTCGTGCGGGTGTGCCAGGGCCCAGCCGCGTACGGCGGTGCACGCGGCGACCCACCGGGCGCGCGGCGGGGCGCCCCCGGTGGCGGCCAGGGCGGCCTCTGCGGCCGCGCCGACGCTGTCGTACGCGTCGATGATCAGGGCGGTCAGCAGGTCGTCGCGACTGGGGAAGTAGCGGTACAGCGCGGACGAGACCATGCCGAGCTCACGGGCCACGGCCCGCAGCGACAGCTTGGCGGCGCCCTCGGCCGCGAGTTGGCGGCGCGCCTCGTCCTTGATGGCGGCGGTGACCTCGATCCGGGCCCGTTCCCTGGCTCCTCGCACGGTGTTCATGGTCGCCAGTGTGGCACGGGTCGGAGCAGTGCCCAAGAACGAGAACGTCGCACCGAACAGAGAGCAGTGCTCTTGCTTTGACGCGCCGATCCGTGCACACTGATCTCAACAGAGAGCACCGCTCTCGAAATAAACCCCGAAACATGCGGCCACGCCCACAAGGAGCACCTCATGAGCGCGAACACCCCGTACTACGCCAAGGTCAACGCCTTCGACCTGCGCCTCAACCGGTTCATCGGCCGGCTGGCCCGCTTCGGCGTCAGCCTGGCCGGCACCGCCGAGCTCTCGGTGCGCGGGCGCACCTCCGGCGCCATGCAGCGCATCCCGGTCAACCCCTACGCCCACGGTGACGCCCAGTACCTGGTGTCGGCCCGGGGCCGGTCCCAGTGGGTTCGCAACATGCGGGCGGCCGGTGCGGGCGAGCTCCGCGTCGGACGCAAGGTCCGGGACTTCACCGCGGCCGAGGTCACCGACCCCGCCGAGCAGGCGGCCGTACTCCGCGGCTACCTGGAGAAGTGGGGCTGGGAGGTCGGGCGCTTCTTCCAGGGCGTGACCGCGACCTCCTCCGAAGCCGAACTCCGGGCGGCCGCCGCCGACCACCCCGTCTTCCGCATCACGGTGGCCCGGTGAGCCCGGCCCGGGAACGGCCGCAGCCGCGACCGGCACGGCCCGGGCAACGACGGACCCGGACCGCACTCGGCCGCGGCCACCGCCACGGCCACCGCCGAGGTCAGCCCCGCCCGGAATCCCCACCCGAACCGGAAGCCGAACCGGAAGCCGACTCCGCACCCGAACCAGCACCAGCACCAGCACGGACATCCGCATCCGCGCCCGAGCCCGCACTCGCGGCCGCCCGCGCCTGCCGCCCGTCGAGCAGGTGCAGCGCCTTCCGCGCCAGCGGAGACGTACGCACCATGTCGCCCAGCGTGGTCGAGCCGCGGCAGATCCGAGCGAACGCCCGCCAGGCCGGCGGCAGGCCGGTGATCGCGGCGTGCAGCAGCCCCGGCCGGGCCTCGAACGCGGTCAGCATCCGGCGCCCCACCGCCATCTCCACACCCAGCCCGGCCTTGATCGCGAAGGCGTAGTTGAGCGCCTGGCGGCGCGCGTCCACCGCGTCCTGCGCCTCGGCGATCTTCACCGCCCACTCCCCCGCCAGCCGCCCCGAGCGCAGTGCGAAGGAGATGCCCTCCCGGGTCCACGGCTCCAGCAGCCCGGCCGCGTCGCCCGCGACCAGCACCCGGCCCCGCGACAGCGGCGAATCGGGCGTCCGGCAGCGGGTCAGGTGACCGGAGGAGACCGCCGGTTCGAATCCGGCCAGTCCGAGGCGGGCGATGAAGTCCTCCAGGTAGCGCTTGGTCGCGGCGCCTTCCCCGCGCGCCGAGATCACGCCCACCGTGAGGGTGTCGCCCTTGGGGAAGACCCAGCCGTAACTGCCCGGCAGCGGGCCCCAGTCGATGAGCACCCGGCCCTTCCAGTCCTCCGCGACCGTCGGCGGAACCGGGATCTCCGCCTCCAGCCCGAGGTCCACCTGCTCCATCTCCACGCCCACGTGCGCACCGATCCGGCTCGCACTGCCGTCCGCGCCGACCACCGCCCGCGCCAGCACGGTCTCGCCGTCGGCGAGGACCACCGCCACCGTGCGCCGGTCGGGGACCGCGGGGCCGTGCTGCTCGACCCGGGCGACCGCCGTGCCCATGCGCACCTCGGCGCCGGCCTTCTCTGCGGCGGCCACCAGCCCGGCGTCGAACTCGGGCCGGTTGATCAGCCCGAAGAGCATGTGCCGGGAGCGGCGCGTCCGGGTCAGCCGTCCGTTCAGCGAGAAGGTGACGGCGTGCACCCGGTCCTGGAGGGGCAGCACGAAGCCCGGCGGCAGGGAGTCACGGGACGGCCCGATGATGCCGCCGCCACAGGTCTTGTAGCGGGGGAGCTCCGCCTTCTCCAGCAGCAGGACCCGACGGCCCGCCGCCGCGGCCGTGTACGCCGCCGAGGCACCGGCCGGCCCGGCGCCGACCACCACGACGTCCCAGACCTCGGCCTCCCCGCTCTCCCCGCTCTCCCCCTCCTCGGATTCCCCCACGCTCTCCTCCACGGCCGCCTCCGCGCCCTCCGGCGCCGCCGCGTCCGCCTCCCCGGACGCCCGGCCGGACGCCCCCTCGGGCACGGAGTCCCCCGCCGGCCCGGGCAGTCCGTCCCCCGCCCCGTCCGCCGCCTGCCGCCGTGCCTCGTCGCGTACGTCGTCGCTGCTCACGATGTGTTGCTGCTCCTGATCACCCGGTTGCTTCGATGCCGGGAAATCCTACGGCGATCTACGGCCCCGCCCCGCTGTGCGAGGATCGATGACGCGTCCGCCGTACCCGGCCCACGTCATTGCACAACGTCGCACCCAACAGGAGCGTGCCCATGTCGCCCCACCCGATCGCCGAGACCGTCGCATCGCTGATGCCCCGTGCCCGGGCGGAGCTGACCGAGCTGGTGGCGTTCCAGTCGGTCGCGGACTGGGCCCAGTTCCCCCGGAGCGAGAGCGAGGCGGCGGCGAACTGGGTGGCGGACGCGCTGCGCGCCGAGGGCTTCACCGACGTCGCCCTGCTCGACACCCCGGACGGCACGCAGTCCGTCTACGGCTTCCTGCCCGGCCCGGCCGGAGCGCCGACCGTACTGCTCTACGCGCACTACGACGTCCAGCCGCCGCTCGACGAAGCCGCCTGGGTCTCCCCGCCGTTCGAGCTGACCGAGCGGGACGGCCGCTGGTACGGGCGCGGCGCCGCGGACTGCAAGGGCGGCTTCATCATGCACCTGCTGGCGCTGCGTGCGCTCAAGGCCAACGGCGGCGTCCCCGTCGGCGTGAAGGTGATCGTCGAGGGCTCGGAGGAGCAGGGCACCGGCGGCCTCCAGCAGTACGCCGAGGCGCACCCGGAGCTGCTGGCCGCCGACACCATCGTCATCGGCGACGCGGGCAACTTCCGGCTCGGCCTGCCCACCGTGACCGCCACCCTGCGGGGCATGTGCATGCTCAAGGTGAAGGTGGACACGCTCGGCGGGAACCTGCACTCGGGCATGTTCGGCGGTGCCGCCCCGGACGCCCTCGCCGCGCTGATCCGGGTGCTGGACTCGCTGCGCGCCGCGGACGGTTCCACCACCGTGGACGGGCTGGCCGCGGACGCCGTGTGGGAGGGCCTACAGTACCCGGAGGCCGACTTCCGCGCGGACGCCAGGGTGCTGGACGGCGTCGAGCTGATCGGCGACGGCACGGTCGCGGACCGGCTGTGGGCGCGGCCCGCGGTCACCGTCCTCGGCATCGACTGCCCGCCGGTGGTCGGCGCCACCCCGTCGGTGCACGCGAGCGCGGCCGCGCTGATCAGCCTGCGGGTGCCGCCGGGCACGGACACCGCCGAGGCCATCAAGCTGCTGGAGGCGCACCTGGTGGCGCACACGCCGTGGAAGGCGCGCCTGGAGGTCGAGCTCGTCGGCCAGGGCCAGCCGTTCCAGGCGGACACCTCCAGCCCGGCGTACGCGTCGATGCGGGCCGCGCTGGAAGCCGCGTACCCCGGCCAGGAGATGCAGATCAGCGGCATGGGCGGCTCGATCCCGCTGTGCAACACGCTGACCTCGCTCTACCCGGAGACGGAGATGCTGCTGATCGGGCTGAGCGAGCCGGAGGCGCAGATCCACGCGGTGAACGAGAGCGTGTCGCCGGAGGAACTGGAGCGGCTCTCCGTGGCCGAGGCGCTGTTCCTGCTCGACTACGCGGAATCCAAGCGCGCCTGACATCCGCACGCACGGCCCGCACTCCGGTGCGGGCCGTGCGCTCTCGGCGTAGGAAATCTGCTCCCGGCGTACTCGCCGCCCGAAGCCCCGGTTCCGGCCGTACGTTCGCGGCATGGATCTTGTCGAGGTGCTTCCGGACCGACTCCACATGCTGCGCTTCCCGATCGGCCAGGCCTACCTCTGGCGGGACGGGGAGTCCCTGACCCTGATCGACGCCGGCAACGCCGAATCGGCGCCGGAGATCGAGGGGGCGATCCGTTCCCTGGGCCTGCGCCCCGAACGCCTCGACCGGATCGTCCTGACCCACTGCCACCGGGACCACGTCGGGGCGGCGGGGGAACTGGCCGCGCGCTGGGGCGCGCAGGTGCTGGCGCACCGCCTGGACGCCCCGGTGATCCGGGGCGAGGCCCCGGTCCCCGAGCCCGTCCTGCTGGACTGGGAAGTCCCGCTGCACGAGCACGGCCTCACGGTCCCCGAGGCGCCGCCGACCCGGGTGGACCGGGAACTGGAGGGCGGCGAGGAGCTGCCCTTCGGCGGCGGCGCCCGCATCGTCCACGCACCCGGGCACACGCCGGGCAGCATCGGCATCCATCTCCCGGACCACGGCGTCCTGTTCACGGGCGACTGCGTCGCGGGCGTTCAGCAGGTGATGCCGGGCGTCTTCAACGTCGACCGCGCCCAGGCGATCGCCTCCCTCGGCAAGCTCGCGGCCCTGTCCCCGTCGATCGCCTGCCTCGGCCATGGCGACCCCGTCGCCCATGACACGGCGTCCCTCCTCCGGTCCGCCCTGACCACCACCCCGGCCTGACCCGCCGCAGCTCCGACCCGAGCGGGGCCCGGCCCCCTTCTGTCATCGGGTGATTGCTCCACCCGTCCGACAACGCGAGGTCGTATTTCCGCCAGCGCTGGTGTGTCGCTCACGAGAGAGTCGGCAACGGTTCGTGCTCCTGATCGCGGACGGACCGTCCGGCACTCCTCGAAAGGCACAGCACATGCATGTCGTCCCCGGTCTCAAGGTCCTGTATTTCGGAACTCCGGTGGTGCTGATCAGCTCACTCAACGAGGACGGCACGGCGAACCTCGCGCCGATGTCGTCAGCGTGGTGGCTGGGTCAGTCCTGCATGCTCGGTCTCGGCAACAATGCCCAGACCACCGCGAACCTGCTGCGGGAGGGTGAGTGCGTCCTCAATCTGCCTTCGTCGGCGATGGTCGATGCCGTTGACCGGATCGCGCTGACCACCGGGAAGCCGGCCATGCCGGACTACAAGGAGAAGCAGGGCTACCGGTATGAGCCGGACAAGTTCTCGACCGCGCGGCTGACGGAGCAGGCATCGGATCTGGTCCGGGCCCCCAGGGTTGCGGAATGCCCGGTCCAGCTGGAATGCAGGGTCGTCTCGGCCCATCCTTTCGGCGGTCCCGAGTCGCATGCCACCGCCTTCGAGGTCGAGGTTCTTCGCGCCCACGTCGAGGAGGATCTGGTCATCCCGGGGACGCACCACGTGGACCCGCTCGGCTGGGACCCCCTGATCATGAAGTTCTGCGAGTTCTTCGGCGGGGGCCGCAACGTTCACCCGTCGAGACTCGCCGAGGGCTGGAGCATGCCGCACCAGCTCCGGTCGGCGACCGCCTGAACAGGCGTCCGGCGCCCTCGCCCGTCTCCCCTGACCATTCGTGCGGGATGCCTGGTGAGGTCTTTGATCCAGATCATCGAGGCGTGCAGGTGGAGACTGGCGAGGCAGCTGTGGGGCGTCTTGTCGGATCAGGGTCCGGGGAGGATACGGCGCGTTTCGTAGGCCCACATCGCGATCTCGACCCGGTTGCGGGCGCCGAGTTTGGCCATCAGGCTGGCCAGATGCGTCTTCACCGTGCTGAGGCTGATGTGCAGTGCATCGGCGATCTCGGTGTTGGTCAGTCCGCGGGCGACGGCGAGGAGCACCTGCTCCTCGCGGGCGGTGACGGGGGAGATCGGCTGGGCCACGGGCCGGCCGGCGGGCAGGTCCGCGAATGCCTGGAGCAGACGGACGGTGACGCTGGGCGCGATGAGCGCCTCACCGTCGGACGCCGACCGTACGGCCTGGGCCAGAAGGTCCGGGCCCGTGTCCTTGAGGAGGAATCCGCGGGCGCCGGCACGCAGTGAGCCGTAGACGTACTCGTCGAGGTCGAACGTGGTGATGACGACCACGGCCAGCGGGTCGGCGACGCCCGGGCCGGCGACCAGCCGGGTGGCCTCGAGCCCGTCGAGTACGGGCATGCGGATGTCGAACAGGCAGACGTCGGGGCGCAGTTCGCGGGCCAGGCGTACCGCTTCCCGCCCGTCGGCGGCCTCGCCGACCACCTCGATGCCGGGCTGGGCGTTCAGTATGATCCGCAACCCGGTGCGGATGATCGTCTGGTCGTCAGCGACGAGGACGCGAATGGGCACCGCTCTCCTTCCTCGCTCTCGGCAGTTCGGCTTCGACATGCCAGCCCCGGTCGGTACCCGGGCCGGCTCGTAGTGTGCCGCCGAGCAGGGTCGCGCGCTCGCGCAGTCCGGTAAGTCCGTATCCGTCGCGACCCCGGCCGGTGCGCCGGCCGTCGTCGCGCACGCTCACCCGTACCGTGTGCCGTTCCGAGGCGACCCGGACGACGAGCTCGGTCGCGTCGACCGCATGCCGCAGCGCGTTGGTCACCGACTCCTGCACGATCCGGTAGACGGCCGCGTCCACGGCCGGGGGCAGCGCGTCCAGTTCGCCGTCGAGCCCCAGGTCGACCCTGAGGCGACCACCCGGGGTGCGCACCAGGCGCTCCAGATCCGCGACTCCGGCAGGGGGCGCCAGCTCGGCGCCGACCCCGCGGTCGCGCAGCGCGGCGACCATGGCGCGCATTTCCTCCAGCGTGCGCGCCCCTTCCTCCTCGACCGCCTCCAGCGCCTCGACGGCGGCGGACGGGTCGGTGCCCGCGAGCACCCGGCCCGCCTGGGCGATGATCACCATGGCCGACACGTGGTGGGCCACCGTGTCGTGCAGTTCCCGGGCGAGCTGCTCGCGCTCGCGGGAGCGCACCTGGTCCAAGTGCCGGTCGCGAGCGGTCACCCGGAACCGCACGGCAGCCCCGACCACGCCGGGCAGCAGCAGGAAGACGTAGCCCACGGCATTTTCGACGACCGGGGTCTCGTCCGTGACGGAACACAGCGCGCCGGTCGCGAGGATCACCGCGCCGCCCAGCACGATCTCGCGTCCAGATCCCCACCGGGGCAGCGCGTACACCAGCACGAGCATGACCGCGCCGGTGTACAGGCCGACGGGCTCGCGCGGTGCGGCGACGAGCGAGGCCGCCTGAAGCAGGATCACCGAGCCGAACGCCAGCGTCACCATCGCCAGCGGGCGGGTCCGGCGCCACAGGGGCAGCAGGCACAGCCATACGGCGAACACCACCGCCACCGGCCGCCACACGACGTCCTCGCGCAGGGTGGCCTCCAGCGCCACACCGGCAAGGCCCGCGGCGAGCAGCGCCCAGTCCCGCCGCACCCGGGCGGGCGCGTCGGGCGGCCGGGGTTCGGTCCACAGGGTTCGCAGGTCGTCTCGGAGCACGGTTCTCAGCCTAGGGACCGCGGCGTGCCGCGCATCGGCCGAAAGGACGGGGACTCACTCCGACTTGGGGCCGACGGATCCGCGGCCCGCGGGCCGATGCCGCGGAGCGCCGTGGCGACGAGCCTCGGCATCGGCGGCCGTACAAGGACGGCCGACGAGGTGGTTGGAGGACCCGATGCTCTCGAAAGCCCTGTTGCGCCTGGGCGCAAGCGCCGCCCGCCGTCCCTGGCGGGTGATCGCGGCATGGCTGATCGCCGCCACGTTCGCCGTGCTCGCCGCGGTCGCCTTCGGCGGGCGGACCGCGGACGCGATGACCGCTCCGGGACTGGACTCCCGACGGGCCGCGGAACTGATCGAGCGGGCCGGCACCGGCCAGGAGGGGATGACCGCCCAGGTGGTCGTCACCCCCCTCGACGACGGTGCGACGTTCTTCGACCACGACGGCGCGCGCACCGCTCTCACCCGGCTGCAGACCGAGGTGAAGCGGCTGCCGGACGTGCTCGGCACGAGCGACCCGGCGGGGGCACTCGACGCGGGCGGGGACACCGCCGTGCGCGGCGGCCTCGTTTCGGCCGACGGGCGGATCGCGGTCGTCCGGGTGCAGTACCCCGACCAGAGCCGGCTGTCGGCCGAAGACCTCGACGCCCTCGTCGAACTCGGCGACCGGCTGCGCGCCGAACTGCCCCTGCGCATCGAGATGGGCGGGAACCTCTTCTACGCCTTCTCCGACCCCGACGGCGGCGCGAGCGAGCTGATCGGCCTCCTCGCCGCGGCCGCGATCCTGTTCCTGGCGTTCGGTTCGCTCGTCGCCGCCGCGCTGCCGATCGGCATGGCGGTCTTCGGACTGACCGTCGGGGTCGCCACGATGACGGTACTGGCGGGGGTGACAGAGGTCCCCACCTTCGCACCGGTCCTGGGCAGCATGGTCGGGCTCGGAGTGGGCATCGACTACGCGCTGTTCGTGCTCGCCAGGCACCGGGAGTACCTCGCGTGCGGGCTCGATCCGCAGGCGGCGGCCGGTCGAGCGGTGGCCACGGCGGGGCGGCCGGTGGTCTTCGCCGGCGGCACCGTCGTCGTGTCGATCCTCGGCATGGCGGTCGCGAACGTGCCGTTCATGACGGTGGGCGGGCTCGCCGTCTCGATCGTCGTCCTGACCATGGTGCTCGCATCGGTGACGCTGCTGCCGGCCTTCCTCGGCGCGGCCGGCCCGCGCCTGGGCCGGGCCGGCCGGATCGGCCGGGCTCTTACGGCGGGACGGCTCGGCCGATTCGGCCGGCGGCGGGACACGGAGGCGGGCGCCGTCCCCGCCGCCGGGTGGCGGCGCTGGATCGGGCACGTCAGCCGGCACCCGCTGCCGTACGCGGTCGGCGCCGCGGCGCTGCTGCTGACGGCGACACTGCCGGTGCTCGGCCTGCGCGTCGGCCTGCCCGACGACGGCTCACTGCCCCACAGCCGTACCGAGCGCCGGGCCTACGACCTCGTCGCCGAGGGATTCGGCCCGGGCACCAACGGTCCCCTCGTCATCGCCGCGGACCCCGCCGGTGATCCGGGCGTGCTGGACCGTCTCGTCGGGGCGGTCGCGGCGGATCCGGGCATCGCGTCCGTCGCGCCGACGCACGTCGACCGGGACACCGGCATCGCGACCCTCGTGGTGTTCCCGACCAGCAGCCCTCAGGACAAGGCCACGGCCGACACCATCGCCCGGCTGCGCACGGACGTGCTGCCCACGGCGATCGGGCACGGCCCGGCCAGGGCCCACGTCGGCGGTGCCGCCGCGAGCCTGTCCGACGTGGGCCGACGCACCAGCCAACGCCTGCCGGTGTTCGTCGCCGCCGTGCTGGCGATGTCGTTCCTGCTGCTGATGCCGGTCTTCCGCTCGATACTCGTACCGCTCAAGGCCGTACTGCTGAACCTGCTGAGCATCGGCGCGGCCTACGGCATCATGGTCGCGGTCTTCCAGTGGGGCTGGGGAGGCGCACTCATCGGGCTGGAAACGACGGTTCCGATCGTGTCGTTCATCCCGATGTTCCTCTTCGCCATCCTGTTCGGCCTGTCGATGGACTACGAGGTGTTCCTCCTCTCCCGCGTACGCGAGGAGTACCTGCGCACCGGCGACAACGGCACGGCGATCGTCGAGGGCGTCTCGGGCACCGCCCGGATCATCACCTCGGCCGCCCTCATCATGGTGGCGGTCTTCCTGTCCTTCGCCGTCGCCGAGGACCCCTCCGCCAAGATGTTCGGGCTCGGCCTGGCCACCGCGATCTTCGTCGACGCCACGGTCGTCCGCATGGTGCTGGTACCGGCGACCATGACACTCCTCGGCCGGACCAACTGGTGGCTGCCGAAGTGGCTGGACCGGATGCTTCCCCACGGCCCGGTCGGCACCGACGACACCGACGACACCGACGCGGAATCCACGGGTGGGACCCCGCGTCCACGGCTGGTTTGACCGTTGACTCAACTCCTGCCCGCCCTTGGCGTCCGGCACCTCAGCGCGTCACCCAGGGGCATATCGAGTCGTGATCACCGGGTGGTCCTGCACTGTGCGGGAGGACTCGCCGTGGTCCCTCGGGGCTGCTCTGGCGCTGTCGCCGTACTTGCTGATCAAAGTCTCGTGGGTGGTCGGCTCTCTCGTGGGGGTGCTGCCGATCGGCGATGGGTTCGGCTTGGCGGAGTGGGTCGTGCTCAACACCGTCACGGTCGGGATGGCGGTCGGGCGCGTCGGCGACGGGCCGCGTTCGGTGCCGCCTTGGGCGGCCGTCGTCGGTGCCGTGGTCGGTCTGGTCTGGCTGTACTGGGCGGCCGGAGGCACCCTGGGGATCGCCCACCCGGCCCGGCGGAACACCGACTGGTACGTGCTGGCCGCTGTGTGGGGGTTCTGGGCACTCTCCGGATCCGCCGGCATCTGGACGGTCGCCCGGGCGCGTCCTGCCGGGTTGCCGCGCTGGCTCCCGCTGACATTCGGGTGGGTCGGAACAGGCTCACTGTTCGCATGGAGCGCCTGGAAGCTGCCCCTCATGCTGTACGTGGCGCCGGCGGATCCGGCCGATGTCACGCCGCCGGAGAACCTCACCGTCGCGGTGGTGCTGCACCTGTGCGCCGTGGTGGCAGGCGCGGCGATGATGCGGATACCGGTCCGCTCCCGCATCCACGCCGCCGAGTCCCATGCCCTGCGCGAGGTTGCCACTCGGTCCGAGGGCTGACTGCCTCGGACGGGCCAAGGATGCGTCGCCGAGGACGCAGATGGGGCCTGGACATGGTTGCGTTACTCGTCGGATAGCGTGACCGGATCATCTTGACCTGAAGTGTGGTTGAGGTTTCATGATGGTGCGGTGACTGACAACGGAATCACTTTGATCGACGCGTGGGAACTGCCCGAGGACCGGATCGACGAGTCCATCGCACACTGGCGGGAGCGCGTCGGGACCATCCACGCCGCCCCCGGTTTCCGGGATGCGCGGCTGCACCGCAGACTGTTCCCGGAGTCCCGGCTCGGCCTGGTCAACGTGGCGCACTGGGACAGCATCGAAGCCCGGGACGAGGCCTTGGCGAATCCCGGCTTCACCGCGTCGGCCGCGACCGCGGCCGGCTATGCCACCGTGCACGGCGGCTGGTACGAGGTGGCGGCCGAGTTTTGCGCAGGGGGAGGCGGTTCAGGCGAAGGGCCAGGAATCGCCTTCGTCAATGCCTTCGAGCTGCCCGCCGAGCGGATCGACGAGTTCCTGCCGCACTGGCTCGGCCGCGCGGAGCTGATGAGCAAGGCGTCCGGCTTCCGGGACAACCGGCTGCACCGTGCGGTGGACCCGGGCACTCGCTTCCAGCTGGTCGGCATCGCACACTGGGACAGCCCCGACGCATGGCGCGCAGCAGACAACGACCCCCGCTTCCGACAGCGCCTGTCCACCTCCCCTGACTTCGCCACCGCCGACCCCGCACTCTTCCGGGTTGTCGTCGAGTTCTGAGCGTGGGTCGTACTCCCCCGAGCCGTTCGCCCCGGTGGTCGGATCCGCCATGCCAGGTCGGAACGTTTGACGGTCTCGCGTGAACGGCCACATTCCACCGGCATGGAGTCCACTGTCCACATGTCGTCGATCCACACCGAGGTATCGGTGGCCGGCAGCCGGGTGACGCGCCGAAGCAGTCCGGCGGCCTTGCGCAGCCGCTTGTCGCAGCCGGGCTGCTTGAGCAGGTACGGGAAGAGATGTCGCAGGTGGGAAGGGGCGTGGCGGAGCCGCCCGGCCTCAGAAATTGATCTTCTTGGACATCCCCGCCCGCGTCAGCCAATCGGTATGCCCGCCTCCAAATTCACCACCGTCCCCCCCTCGCGCGCCCGCAACGCCCACCGCAACCGCTCGAAGCGAAGCGGCGGCAGCAGCGACGCCGCCTCCTCCTCCGTCACGAACCGCCACTCCCGCAGCTCCGGCCCCGGCAACCGCAACGCCGCCACCGCCTCCGCCGGCAGCCTCCCGCCGTCGAAGAGGAACCGCAGCCCGCCGTACCCCGGCGGCACCGGCGGCTCCCAGTCCACCAGCAGCAGCCCCGGCAACCCGCCCAGCTCGACCCCCAGTTCCTCCGCGACCTCCCGCACCCCGGCCCGCGCCGGGGCTTCGCCCCGCTCGACGACGCCGCCCGGGAACTCCCAGCCCGGCTTGTACGTCGGGTCGACGAGCAGCACCCGGTCCTGCTCGTCGAAGAGCAGCACCCCGGCCGCCACCGTCTCCGCCTTCGGCTCCGGCGTCTGTACGATCTCGCACGCGCGGGCGGCGTCGGTCCGTACCGCCTCGGCGATGCGCTCGGCGGTCTGCCGTGCCGACAGCTCCGCGTTGTCGATCACGTACGCGTCGGCCACGGCCCACTCCGGCACCCCGGTCCGCCGGACCACCCCACCCCGCAGGATCGTTTCATCAGGTGCGAGCAGCACGTGCCGCACCTGGATCCGCCGTGCCGCGAGCCCGCCGAAGATCTCGTCGCGGTGTTCCTGCCGCAGCAGCGCCATCGGGACGACCAGCACCCCGCCGAGTTCCGCGAGCAGCGCCGCCGCGGCGTCCACGACCAGGCGCCGCCAGACGGGCAGGTCCTGCGGGTCGGCCGCCTCGTCGAGCCGCTTGCGCGGCAGCAGCGCACGGACCGTGTCCGCGATCGTCTCGGGGTCGTACAGGGTGCCGTCCGGGAGGAGCGCGGTCAGCTCGCGGGCCGTGCCGGTCTTCCCGGCGCCAGGGACTCCGTTGATCCAGACAATCACGATTACCCCTCTTCCGATGCACGCCACGGCCTTCGGACGCACGCCCCAGAGGGCTTGCCCGGAACACCCGGGCGCGGAAACCCACTGGCCGGTAACACCCCGGCACGGGAGGCCGTCCACCCGGAACACCCCCACCGGCAAACCCGATTGTCATCCGACTGCTTATCCTCGACCTCGGAGCGCCGTCCCGCTCCGCACCAACCGCTCCGCACCAACCGCCCCACCCCGCCCTGCCCTCACCGCCCCGCCCTGCCCTCACGCCCCGCTCCGCCCGCCCGTCCGGAGGTCCCGCCACCGTGCCCGAGTCCCGCCGCCCGTCCGATCCCCGCTACGGCAACCGGCCGACCATGAAGGACGTGGCGTCCCGTGCCGGGGTGGGCCTGAAGACCGTGTCCCGGGTGGTGAACGGCGAGCCCGGCGTCACCACGGAGACCGAGCGCCGCGTCCAGGAGGCCATCGAGGCGCTCGGGTTCCGCCGCAACGACAGCGCCCGCGTCCTCCGCAAGGGGCGCACGGCCACCGTCGGCCTGGTCCTGGAGGACCTGGCGGACCCCTTCTACGGGCCGCTGAACCGCGCCGTGGAGGAGGTCGCGCGGGCGCACGGCGCGCTGCTCGTCAACGGCTCCAGCGCGGAGGACCCCGACCGGGAACGGGAGCTGGCCCTCGCCCTGTGCGCACGCCGGGTGGACGGCCTGATCGTCATCCCGGCCGGCGACGACCACCGGTACCTGGAGCCGGAGATGCGGGCCGGCGTGGCGACGGTCTTCGTGGACCGCCCGGCCGGCCGGATCGACGCGGACGTGGTGCTCTCGGACAGCTTCGGCGGCGCCCGCCAGGGGGTCGCCCACCTGATCGCCCGCGGTCACCGCCGCATCGGGTTCATCGGCGACCACGCCCGTATCCACACCGCCACCGAACGCCTCCGCGGCTACCGGGCCGCGATGTCCGACGCCGGCCTGCCGGTGGACGGGTCCTGGGTCTCCCTGGGGTCCACGGCGCCGGAGCGGGTCACGGCCGCGGCGACGGCGATGCTGGCCGGACCGGCCCCGGTGACCGCCCTGTTCTCGGGGAACAACCGGGTCACCGTGACCGTGGTCCGGGTGCTGGCCGCCCTCACCCGCCCGGTCGCCCTGGTCGGCTTCGACGACTTCGAACTCGCCGACCTGCTGCGGCCGGGCGTCACCGTGGTCGCACAGGACGCGGCGGCGCTGGGCCGGGTGGCCACCGAGCGGCTCTTCGCCCGCCTGGACGGCGACCGGCCGGCGCCCGAGCGCATCGAGCTGCCCACCCGGCTGGTTCCCCGCGGCTCCGGCGAACTCCCGCCCGCGCCCTGAACCGGCCCGGCGTCACCGGATCAGCCCCCGCAGGACGGGCACCGAGACGCCGGAGGCGGTCAGCCCGGCGAGCACCGACAGGGCGACGCCGGTGCCGCCGAGGAAGGTCAGGCCGCCGGCCACGCCGCCCACGAGCACGGCGCAGATCAGCACGACGGCGGTGTGCAGGGACAGGAACGGCTCGTCACGGTGCTGCGGTGTTGTCGTCATGCTCCGATTCCACCCCGCCCGACGCCGCCGCCCGGCACCGCGGGAACGAACCTGACCGGACCGGATCACCGCCGAACTCCCCTTCTGCCCGGCCCCGTTCGGCCCCGGCCCGCCGTCGGCTGCGCCGGACACCACCGAACACCCCGGCCGTTCGGCGATGTCCGGGAATCTCCGGCGGCGTTCGGCCCACAGCCCCTACGCTGCTCGGTCATGGGAGCGAGCGGCACGTTCGACGAGGAACTCGAAGGGCTGGCCGAGGGACTGCGCACGCTGAGGCGCGAGCGCGGCAACCCCTCGTACCGCGAACTGGAGTCCCGGGCCCGGAAGTCCGGGTCCGGCATCCGGCTCCCGGTGGCCACCCAGAGCGACGTGTTCCGCGGCAAACGGCTGCCCGGCTTCGACCTGTTGATGGGCCTGGTCCGCATCCTGTACTCCTACGACGAGTACGGCCAGGAGACGTCCGTCCCGGGCCACCAGGACCCCCGCCTCGCGGAATGGCGGAAGCGCTGGTCGGCCCTGTCGGCCCTGTCGGCCCTCGGCTCCGCGACGGAGCCACCCGCCGGACGGAAACCACCCGCGGCATTCCCCCTCAAAGGCGGGGCCTACACCGGAACGGAAACCGGGAGGAAAGCCGGGGAGCGCGCCGGGGGAAGGACCCGGGCGAGGACCGAGGAGCGGCCCGGGACCGAGGAACCGAAGACCCACCGGTACCTCCCGGCCCGGCGGCTGCCGCCCGAGGCCACCGGAGTGTGCGGGATGGACTTCTCCGCCGATGGACGGCTGCTCCTCACGGCAGGGGAGGACGGCAGGGTGCGGTTCTGGGACCCGTGGGGCGCCCTGCCCGTCGGCGTGGTGGGCGACGGACCGCCCGAACGGCTTCTCGCAGCACTCTCGCACGACGGAACGCTGCTGGCGACCAGCGGAGGCCAGGACGGTCTGCGCCTGTGGAACCTGAGTGCGGGCATCCCCCGGAAATCGGTCCGGCTGCACACCGATCAAACAGGGCAGGGCGTGGGAATCTCGCCGGACGGCCGCACCCTGTGCCTGCTCGACGCGGACGATCGGGCGCAGCTGTGGGACGTGGACACCCGGCAACCACTCGGACCGCCCCTGCCCCGGCACCTCGGCGACATGGCCGGGCTCAGCTGGCTGGACGACGGACGGCTGCTCGCGACGGTGGCCAACGGCGGCACCGCCTGGCTCTGGGACCTCGTGGGCGGCACGGCTGTCGGCGGGCCGCTCACCGGGCATACCGGCGACGTCATCATGGGCCATCTCAGCCCTGATGACCGGTTGTTGTTCACCGGAGCGGACGACGGGTCGGTGCGGTTGTGGGAGGTGGCCACCGGGACGGCGTTCGGGCCGCCGATCACCACGCGCGATCCCGAGCTGGCCGCGGTCGTGTTCTCGCCCGACGGCCGGATGCTGGCCACGGCCGGGCCGCTCCACGGGGTCAGGCTCTGGGATTCGGCCACCGGTTCCGCGGTCGGGCCGGCCCTGGCCGGGCCCGGCTCGTCCCCGACCGTCCTGGCCTTCTCCCCGGACGGAAACGTCCTCGCCGTCGCGGACGGGCGCCGGACCGTGGAGCTCCACGAACGGACGGCCGTGCCCGCCCCACCCGATCGGCTCACCGAACCGGCACACCGCGCGCTCACGGGTGCGCTGAGCCGCGGCAACATCCTGGCGCTCCCCTCACTGACCTGGTCGGCCGGCCGGTCGGCGGCGCCGGACGGCCCGGCCCCGGACTCCGCCCGCTCCTCCGCGACGGAGCCCCGGCCGGGCCCGGGGCTCCTGGCGTTCTCGGCGGACGGCCGCCGGCTCGTGGCCGAGTACGGCGAACGGACTCTGGTCGCCTGGGATGCCGAGGGCCGGCCGCTGCCCGAGGAGGCGGTGGACCCGGGGGACTCCGGTGTCGGAGCACTCCCCGTGCTCCGGGGCCGGGACGGGCTTCCGGGGCTCTGGCATCCGGAGGACCCCGGGGGTCTCCTCCCGGCGGGCAGTGCCGCTCTCAGCGTACGGGCGGCGTTCTCGGCGGACGGCAGCGTCTCCGCGGTGATCACGGCGGACGGAGCCGTGCGGATCACACGGCACGACCCGTCCGCGAGCGTCCGTGACGGCAACGGCAACGGCAACGGCAACGGCAACGGCAACAGGAAAACGGACCTTCTGGTCGACTTCGCCGGCCCAGCCCGCTGCCTGGCCCTTTCTGCGGACGGGCGGTTGCTGGCGGTGGGTGTCGAGGGCCGCGTGCACCTCGAACTCCCCTTCGACGAGTCCACTCCCGGAGCGTTCCCCGGAGGTACGGACGAGGGGGACGCCGAAGTGACAGCACTCGCCCTCGGCCCCGGGGGTCACCTGCTGGCCGTCGGCGATGCCGACGGCGGACTGCGGCTGTGGCATACACGGGGATTCCAGCCGGGGCCACGGGTGCGGGCCCACATCGCCGGCATCCGCGATCTCGCCTTCTCACCGGACGGCCGGTTCCTGGCCTCGGCATCGGCGAAGGCGGCGCTCCGGCTGTCCAGGACGGCCGACGGGGAGGAGCTGTGGCTCCCGGAGTGGCAGCCGGAGCGCCGGACCGGCGCCCATCCGCCCTACCTGCCGGGCGGCCCGCTCCCCACCCTCGGTTACCGGGGCGTGGCCTTCTCCCCGGACGGCAGCCTGCTGGCCGCGAGCACCGACTCCGGTTCCGTGCGGCTGTGGCTGCTGCCGCTGGAGGGGCCGTAGGGGTTCCGGCCCGGTGAACGCCGCTGCCCGGCGCACGGGAATCGTGCGCCGGGCAGCGGGCGGGACGGGGCCGGACCCGACACGGGCGGCAGTGCCGCCGGCGTCAGGCCGTGGCCGCCGGCGTCAGGACGTGGCCGTCAGGGTCGCCGAGCGGCGCGGGATCGCGAACGCGTCGAGCTCGGCGCGGCTCAGGCCGGTGAGGCCGGTGACCTCGTCGGCGCCGACGGCGCCGCAGTCCAGGCCGCGGACCAGGTAGCCGGCCAGGGCCTTGGCGGTGGCGGGCTCGTCCATCACGTCGCCCTCGATCTTGGCGACGTACGCCTTCAGGCGGGCCGCGGCGGCCTCCAGGCCCTCGCGGTAGAAGGTGAACACCGCGGCGTAGCGGGTCGGGAGGTGGCCCGGGTGCATGTCCCAGCCCTGGTAGTAGGCGCGGGCCAGGGCACGGCGGGTCAGCCCGTAGTGCAGCTTCCAGGCCTCGTGGACCTTCTCCGTGGTGCCGATGGGCAGCACGTTGGTCGAGCCGTCGGAGACGCGGACGCCGGTGCCGGCGGCGGCCACCTGCATGATCGCCTTGGCGTGGTCGGCGGCCGGGTGGTCGCTGGCCTGGTAGGCGGCGGAGACGCCGACGCAGGCGCTGTAGTCGAAGGTGCCGTAGTGCAGGCCGGTGGCGCGGCCCTTGGCGGCGTCGATCATGCGGGCCACGGTCGCGGTGCCGTCCGAGGCCAGGATGGACTGGCTGGTCTCGATCTGGATCTCGAAGCCGAGGCGGCCCGGGCGCAGACCGCGGGTGGACTCGAAGGCCTCCAGCAGCTCGACGAAGGCGGAGACCTGCTCGGCGTAGGTCACCTTCGGGAGGGTGAGGACCAGGTTGTCGGGCAGGCCGCCGTGGGCGAGCAGGCCGGACAGGAAGATGTCGGTGGTGCGGATGCCGCGGTCCCGGACGTTGGACTCCATGCACTTCATCCGGATGCCCATGTACGGGGCGTTGGTGCCGTTGGAGTACGCCTCGGAGACGAGCCGGGCGGCGCGGGCGGCTGCCTGGTCCTCTTCCTCGTCGGACCGGACGCCGAAGCCGTCCTCGAAGTCGATGCGCAGGTCCTCGATCGGCTCGGAGGCGAGCTTGGCGCGGACGCGCTCGTAGACGGTGCCGGCGAGCTCGTCGTTGATGCCGAGGACCTTGCCGAAGGTGGCGGCGTCCGGGGCGTGCTCGTCGAGCGCGGCCAGTGCCTGGTCGCCCCAGGTGCGGATGGTGTCCGCGGCGAAGACGTCACCGGGGACGTACACCGTGTGGATCGGCTGGCGCGTGCCGGGGTCGCCCGGGTAGCGGCGCGCGAGTTCCGCGTCCACCGGTGCGAGGGAGGCGCTGATGCCCTCGCTGACCGCACCTGCGAGGCTCGTCGCCACCTTCTCCTGCTGACCCATCCTGCACACTCCTATTTTCCGCTTCACGGAAGCATTGATCCGCATAGCAGAATTTAGTCAGGTCGTTCCGCTCAGTCAATGGTGCATGCAAACGGCCCGGGGCCGCGTGGTGAGCATCACCACGCGGCCCCGGGACCGAATGTCTGCGCAGGTCAGGATGACCTGGGCGGCGGATCGGGCGGATCAGCCCTTGCGCGCCTTGATCTCGTCCGTCAGCTGCGGGACGACCTGGAAGAGGTCGCCGACCACTCCGTAGTCGACCAGGTCGAAGATCGGGGCCTCGGCGTCCTTGTTGATGGCCACGATGGTCTTCGAGGTCTGCATGCCGGCCCGGTGCTGGATCGCACCAGAGATGCCGGAGGCGATGTACAGCTGCGGGGAGACCGACTTGCCGGTCTGGCCGACCTGGTTGGAGTGCGGGTACCAGCCGGCGTCGACGGCGGCGCGGGAGGCGCCGACGGCCGCGCCGAGCGAGTCGGCGAGGGCCTCGATGATGCCGAAGTTCTCGGCGCCGTTGACGCCGCGGCCGCCGGAGACCACGATCGCGGCCTCGGTCAGCTCGGGGCGGCCGGTCGACTCGCGCGGGGTGCGCGCGGTGACCTTGGTGCCGGTGGCGAGGGCGCCGAAGGTGACGGCCAGGGCCTCGACGGCGCCGGCGGCCGGGGCGGCCTCCACCGGGGCCGAGTTCGGCTTGACGGTGATGACCGGGGTGCCCTTGGAGACACGGGACTTGGTGGTGAAGGACGCGGCGAACGCGGACTGGGTCGCGACCGGACCCTCGTCACCCGCCTCCAGGTCGACGGCGTCGGTGATGATGCCGGAGCCGATGCGGACGGCCAGGCGGGCGGCGATCTCCTTGCCCTCCGCGGAGGACGGGACCAGCACGGCGGCCGGGGAGACCGCGTCGTACGCCGCCTGCAGCGCGTCCACCTTCGGGACGACCAGGTAGTCGGCGAACTCGGGGGCGTCGGCGGTGAGGACCTTGACCGCGCCGTGCTCGGCGAGGGTGGCGGCGGTGGCCTCGGCGCCGGCGCCCAGGGCGACGGCCACGGGCTCGCCGATGCGGCGGGCGAGCGTCAGGAGCTCGAGGGTGGGCTTGCGGACGGCGCCGTCCACGTGGTCGACGTAGACGAGAACTTCAGCCATGGGACTGCTCTCCTGCTGTTACGAAAGGGTGAGGGGCGGTTGGGGTGACCGAAGTCCTAGATGAACTTCTGGCCGGCCAGGAACTCGGCCAGCTGCTTGCCGCCCTCGCCCTCGTCCTTGACGATCGTTCCGGCGGTACGGGCCGGACGCTCGGCGGCGGAGTCGACCGCGGTCCAGGCACCCTCCAGGCCGACCTCCTCGGCGTCGATGTCGAGGTCGGAGAGGTCCCAGGACTCCACCGGCTTCTTCTTGGCCGCCATGATGCCCTTGAAGGACGGGTAACGGGCCTCGCCGGACTGGTCGGTCACGGACACGACCGCCGGGAGGGAGGCCTCCAGCTGCTCGCTGGCGGAGTCGCCGTCGCGGCGGCCGGTGACGGTGCCGTCCTCGACCTTGACCTCGGAGAGCAGGGTGACCTGCGGGACGCCCAGGCGCTCGGCCAGGATCGCCGGGAGCACGCCCATGGTGCCGTCGGTCGAGGCCATGCCGGTGATGACCAGGTCGTACCCGGCCTTCTCGACGGCCTTGGCCAGCACCAGGGAGGTGCCCATGACGTCGGTGCCGTGCAGGTCGTCGTCCTCGACGTGGACGGCCTTGTCGGCGCCCATCGACAGCGCCTTGCGCAGCGCGTCCTTGGCGTCCTCGGGACCGACCGTCAGGACGGTGATCTCCACGTCGTCGTCCGAGTTCTCGGAGATCTGCAGCGCCTGCTCGACGGCGTACTCGTCGAGCTCCGACAGCAGGCCGTCGACGTCGTCCCGGTCCACGGTCAGGTCATCGGCGAAGTGCCGGTCGCCGGTGGCGTCGGGCACGTACTTCACACAGACAACGATCCTCAAGCTCACGCCGGCTCTCCTACTGCATCGTCTTTTCTGGTGCTGCCTTGTAGCTGGCAGCATAGGCGCCTTCTCGGCCGCCTCCCGGTCGGGGCGGCCCGCGCTCCGATCGAAATGTTACTCGTCAGTACAGCGTGCGTTTCGCCAGGTTGCAAGGCCGGTGGACTGTGACCTTGCCAACGGGGCCGACCGGGACGATTCAGTCCCGCAGCGCGTTGAAGCGGCCCCCGTGGTACAGCAGGGGACGCCCCTGTCCGCGGCCTTCCCCGAGCGGGTCCCCCGCAATCACTTCCGCGATGACGACCCGGTGCTCCCCCGCCGGGACCCGGGCCACCACCCGGCACACCAGCCAGGCCAGCACCCCGTCCAGCAGCGGCACCCCGTGGGGGCCGTGGCGCCAGGCCGTGGACGGGCCGAACCGGTCGGCGCCGCTGCGCGCGAACAGCCCGGCCACCTCCCGCTGGTGCTCGCCGAGTATGTGCACGCCCACGTGGTCCGAAGCGGCCAGTGCGGGCCAGCTGGAGGAGCCGGTGCCCACGGAGAAGGAGAGCAGCGGCGGTTCGGCGGAGACCGAATTGAGGGAGGTCGCGGTGAAACCGGCCGGACGGCCGCCGTGGGCCGCGGTGATCACCGCCACACCGGCGGCGTGCTGCCGGAAGACCGAGCGGAGCAGCTCGGGTGAGCCCTGCTGGGTCTCTGCTGGTGCGGGCGGGGCCGTCATCGACAATTCCTTCTGTTCGTACCACGTGCGGTCAGCCTGTCGATCACCGGCGCGCGGCGTCAAGCGCAGGCCCGCAGATGTCAGCCGCGTCACTGGCGGCCCCCGGGCGCGCGCTCCCGGGTTCGAGCCCCGGAGCCGCGGCCTCTGCGGTCAGACGGCGGCACCGAGGGCGGCGATCACATCGGCCTTGCGGGGCAGGCCGACGGCCCGCCGGACGATCCGGCCGGAGGCGTCCAGGACCAGCACGGTCGGGGTCCGGTCGACGCCCAGCAGCCGGGTCAGTCCGAGGCGTTCCTCGGCGTCGATCTCGATGTGCACCACGCCCTCGACCATGGCGGCGACCTCGGCGAGGATCCGCCGGGTGGCCACGCAGGGCCGGCAGAAGGCGCTGGAGAACTGCACCAGGGTGGCCCGCTCCCCCGGCTCGGCACCGAGTTCCGCGGCCCCGATCCCCGGCTCCGGCGCGGGCCCGTCCGGCCGCCCGCCCGGGGGCCCCTCCGGCCGCTCGTCCCGCTGCGGCTGCTGCGCCTGCTGCGCGCCCACGTACGCTCCCGTCCCTGCCGCCAGTGTGCTCGTACGCCGATCCGAGCGCCGAGGGGGTGCGCCGCATTCCCCGCGGGCTTCACGGCGTGACGAGAATCTCCCCTGCCGGGTCCCCCCGGGGTGGTCTGCGGGGGCCGTTTGGGAGACGATCCACGGGGCCGCGTAACCTACGTCGGCGTAACTTGTGTACCCGAAGCACTGCGGACGTGCCCTCGGAGCACAGGGAAGCACCCGCGTACGCCCCACGGGTACGCGGCACCCCCTCACAGCACCTACAGCCGGGAGCACCTCCCACCTCCCCAGGCAGAAAGCGGGATGTCCCCCACGATGGCTGACCTCGTCTACCCCCCGGTGATCGGCGCCGCCCACACCCTCTTCAAGGCGCTCGACATCCGGATCGACATGAAGGGCACCGAGAACATCCCCCGCAAGGGCGGCGCCGTTCTGGTCTCCAACCACATCGGGTACCTCGACTTCATCTTCGCCGGGCTCACCGCCCGGCCGTCGAAGCGGCTGGTCCGGTTCATGGCGAAGGAGTCGGTGTTCCGTCACAAGGTGTCGGGTCCGCTGATGCGCGCGATGAAGCACATCCCGGTGGACCGGGCGCAGGGTGAGTCGGCCTACCAGCAGGCGCTCGCCGCGCTGCGCGCCGGTGAGATCATCGGGGTCTTCCCCGAGGCGACGATCTCCCAGTCGTTCACCCTGAAGAGCTTCAAGTCGGGTGCGGTGCGCATGGCGCAGGAGGCGGGCGTCCCGGTGATCCCGGTGGCGCTGTGGGGCACCCAGCGGCTGTGGACCAAGGGCCGCCCCAAGGACCTCAAGCGCAGCCACATCCCGGTGACCCTGCGGGTCGGCGAGCCGATGGAGGCCCCGGCGGACCAGTTCGCGGGCGCCCTCACCCGCAAGCTGCGCGGGCGGGTCGACGAGCTGCTGGAGGCGGCGCAGCGCGCCTATCCGGGCCGCCCGAAGGGCGACGAGGACTCGTGGTGGCTGCCGGCCCACATGGGCGGTACGGCGCCGACGCCCCAGCAGGTCAAGGAGGCGGGCGGGGTCTGACCCGCCCGGGTGGGACGCCGGGACCGCACGCCCGCCGGGGCAGGCGGTCCCGTACGACGTCACGGGTCGTCAGGGGCAGATCGCGTCCTGCCCCGGGTTCTTCTTGAACTGGTCCGGGAACTTCTTGATGATCCCGCAGGACAGGAAGTCGGCCATGGCGAGGATGTGGTCGTGCGCCTCGTCGTAGTCCTGGATGTCCGCCTCGAAGTCGCCCTCCAGGCGGTGGGTGGCCTCCTCCAGCGTCCCGTCCAGGTGCTTCAGGAGCGCGGTCAGCTCGTTGCCGGTGCGTTCGCCGAAGAACGGTTTGAAGGAGTTGCCGAGGTCCTCCTGGTTGCGGAACAGCCGCTGCAGGGTGGGGGCCAAGTCCGGCAGTTCCCCGGCGAAGCTCACGATCGAGAGCCGGGTCGCGAGGGCCGCCACGGACGCGCTCCGGGCGATGACGCGCGTGCCCGGGCCGCTGCGTGAGGGCCTTCGGGCGGCGGCGGACTGCAGGTTCATCCGGGTCTGCGGTTACCCGGAGGGCGCCTGCCGGCGGCGGTGGGCGGCCACGCGGGCGCGGCCGGAGCAGGCGGTCGAGCAGTAGCGGCGCGGACTGCCGGGGCCCGCGCCCAGGAAGTACCGGCCGCAGCCGCTCGCCGGGCAGGCGCCCCAGGCCGTACGGCCGTACTCGGTGAGCAGCCCGGCCAGCGCCAGGGCGCCCGAGGCCATGAACCACTCGCCCCAGCCCGCCCCCTCCCGGTCGGCGTGGAGGTGCCAGGCGTGGCCGTCGTGGCGGCTCAGCCTCGGGCGGGCCCCGCAGGCGTCGAAGACCTCGTTCAGGGAGCGTGCGGCGCGGTCCGCGTCGTCTTCCGCGAGCACCGCGCCCATCCGCAGCGCGGCCGCGCGCAGTACGGCCGCGTCCGCCTCGGTGAAGGCGGGCCCGTCCAGGTCCTCCGGCTTCTCGCCGTGCCGGGCGAGGAGGGCCGCGAGCTCGGTCCGGGGCAGGTCGGGGCGGACACGGACCGCTTCGGCGATGTCGAGCAGCCGCGACAGGGGGTCGAAACCTTTCACACCCACACTGTAACGTCTTGACGCATGAAGGCGTTACGGAGATATCTGTGCGCGGCGGTGGCCGCGCGGCTCGCGTCCGAAGGCATGGGGATCGCGCTGGTCCTGCTGGCGCTGGAACGCACGGGCAGCGCGGCGTACGGGGCGTTCGTACTCACCGGCTGGCTGGCCCCGCACGTCCTGGCGGCCCCGGTGGCGGGGGCCCTGGCGGCGCGCAGCGGGCGCCCGCGGGTCTTCCACGTGGGCGCGCTGGCCGGTTTCGCGGCCGCCATGGCCGCTCTCGCCCTGCTGGTCGGCCGGGCGCCGGCCCCGGTGGTGCTCGCGGTGGCGCTGGCCGGCGGCTCCTGCGGTCCGATGGTGACCGGCGGGCTGTCCAGCCTGGTCGCCGGCCTGGTGCCGCCCGGACCGGGGCGGGACCGGGCGTACGGCTGGGACGCGGCGACCTACAACGCGGCCTCGGTGACGGCTCCGGTCGTGGTGAGCACCTTCGCGATGCTGGGGTCGGCCGGTCCGGGGGTGCTGCTGCTGGCCTCGGGTGCGGCCGTGGCCGCCGTCCTGGCGGCTACGCTCCCCTACGCCCCGGCGGCCGGCGGTGGCGGTTCGCTGGGGGCGGGGATGGCGGCGGGGCTGGCCGCCCTGTGGCGGGTGCGGGAGCTGCGCGCGATCACCTCGGCGACCACGCTGGCCTTCCTCGGGATCGGGGCGCTGAGCACGACCGTGGTGCTGCTGACTCCGCGCGGCGGCGGGGTGCTGCTGACGGCGTTCGCGGTGGGGGCGCTGACGGGGGCGCTGACGCTGGGCCGGGTCACCCGGGTGGAGCCCGGCCGGCTGGCCCGCTGGGCCCTGGCGGGCACGGGGGCGGCGCTCGCCGCGGCGGCGGCCGCTCCGTCGCTGCCGTTGGTCGTGGTGCTGTTCGGGGTGGCGGGGGTGTGCGACGGGCCGCTGCTGACGGCCACCCTGCGGCTGCGCGCGGAGCACGCGCCGGCGGAGGCGCGCACCCAGGTGTTCACGCTGGGGGCCGGGCTGAAGGTCACCGCGGCGGCGGTCGGCGCGGCCCTGGCCGGGCTGGCCGCGTCCGCGCCGCCGCGGGTGCTACTGCTGGGCATCGCCGCGCTGCAGCTCGCCGCCGCACTGCTGCACGGGTTCGTGCGGGGGCGGTCCCCCGCCCCGCGGCCCGCGGGCACCGCGGATGCCGTGCATACGGCCGGTAGCGCGGATGCCATGGATGCCTCGGATGCACCGGGCGCCGCGCCGGCCATAGGGCAGGGGCCGGCGCGGCGGGCCGGCTCCACGGGGACGGAGACCGGCTGAGGCGGGGCCGGACCGGGCGGAACCCTGCCGGGCGGGGGGCGGAGCCGGCGGACTACAGGGCGGTGGGCAGGTTCCGCCAGAGGGCGGGCCGGTCCGGGGACTCCCGCAGGGACCGGAGTACGGCCGGGTGCGGGGCGGCGTACAGCACCGGGTAGTCGACCTCACCGAGCTCCGGGCGGACCGGGAAGGCCAGCTGCTCGCCGTGGAGCGAGAACCGGGCGTCCACGCCCGGCTTGTTGCCCCGGGGGTCCTGGCGCGCCCAGCCGCTCTCCCCCGGCAGCAGGACGGCGACCAGACCGTGCACGGCGGGGTCCGAGCCCCCGTCCTCGGTGAGCCGCTGGTAGCACAGCGCGGTGGGGATGCCCCGGGCCCGCAGCAGCGCGGCCAGTGCGTGGGACTTGGCGTAGCAGATGCCGTTGCGGGTGGCGAGCACGTCGGAGGCGCGCCAGCTGACCCGCACGTCCCCGGAGTCGGCGGAATGCGGGATGGTGTCACGGACGAACTCGAAGGCCGCCTCGGCGTATGAGTATGCGTCGCCGGTGGCGGTCCAGAGCGCGTCCGCGGTCTCCTGGACCAGCGGGTGGCCGTGGTCGATGGTTTCGTCCGCGGCAAGGTAGGCGGACACGTCGGAATGCTCCTGGATCAATTCCATGATCCAGGAGCATACCTATGCAGAGATTCGCATGTCTATCGATCTAGCGGCGGTCCCTCAGCGGGCCATCTCTTCCTTCAGGGCCTGCAGGAAGCCGTCCACGTCCTCGATCTGGGTGTCGAAGCCGCACATCCACCGGACGTGCCCGGCGGCCTCGTCCCAGAAGTAGAAGCGGTACCGCTGCTGCAGCCGCCGGGAGACCTCGTGCGGCAGCTTCGCGAACACCGCGTTCGCCTGGACCGGGTAGAGGATCTCCACCCCGTCCACCTCGCGCACGCCGGCCGCGAGCCGCTGCGCCATCTCGTTGGCGTGCCGGGCGTTGCGCAGCCACAGGTCCTTGGCCAGCAGCGCCTCCAGCTGCACCGACACGAAGCGCATCTTCGAGGCGAGCTGCATGGACATCTTGCGGATGTGCTTCATCTGCCGGACCGCGTCCGGGTTGACGACCACCACGGCCTCGCCGAACAGCATGCCGTTCTTCGTGCCGCCGTACGACAGCACGTCGACGCCCACCGCATTGGTGAAGGTGCGCATCGGCACGTCGAGCGAGGCCGCGGCGTTGGCTATCCGGGCACCGTCGAGGTGGACCTTCATGCCGAGCGCGTGCGCGTGCTCGCAGATCGCCCGGATCTCGTCCGGGGTGTAGACCGTGCCCAGCTCGGTGTTCTGGGTGATCGACACGACCTGCGGCATGGCCCGGTGCTCGTCCTCGAAGCCCCAGGCCTCCTGGTCGATCAGCTCGGGGGTGAGCTTGCCGTCCGGGGTGGGGACGGCGAGCAGCTTGAGGCCCGCCATCCGCTCCGGCGCGCCGCCCTCGTCCACGTTGATGTGGGCGGACTTGGCGCAGATCACCGCGCCCCAGCGGTCGGTCATCGCCTGGAGGGCGGTGACGTTCGCGCCGGTGCCGTTGAAGACCGGGAAGGCCTCCGCGTACGGGCCGAAGTGGCTGCGCATGATCTTCTGGAGGTGCTCGGTGTACTCGTCCTCGCCGTAGGCGACCTGGTGGCCGCCGTTGGCGAGGGCGATCGCCTCCAGGATCTCCGGGTGCGCTCCCGCGTAGTTGTCGCTGGCGAAGCCGCGCACCGCCGGATCGTGGTGCCGGCGGGCATCGGTCCTCAGGGTTGCGGGGTGAGCCACAGACGCTGTCCGTTCACTTCCGGGGCGGGCCGCTCCCAGACGCCGACGATGGCCTCGGCCAGCTCCTTGACGTCGGTGAAGCCCGCGAACTTCGCGTTGGGGCGCTCGGCGCGCATGGCGTCGTGCACCAGTGCCTTGATGATCAGGATCGCAGCCGCGGCGCGCGGTCCGTCGTCGCCTCCCGCCTTGCGGAAGGAGTCGGCCATCGCCAGCGTCCACGCCTCGGCGGCGGCCTTGCCCGCGTTGTACGCCGCGTTGTTCGCCACCGGCTTGTGCGCGCCGGACTGGCTGACCAGGACGTAGCGGCCGTTGCCGCTGCGCATCAGGCCGTCGTGGAAGGCCATCGAGGTGTGCTGGACCGTACGGATCAGGAGCTTCTCCAGAAAGTCCCAGTCCCCGAGGTCCGTCTCGGTGAAGGAATTGCTGCCGCGCCAGCCGCCGACCAGGTGGACCAGGCCGTCGACCCGCCCGAACTCCTTCTCGGTACGGGCGGCCCACTCCTTGGTGGCTTCGAGGTCGAGCAGGTCCACGGTGTCACCGGTGACGGTGGCCCCGCCGTGGGCGTAGCGGGCCGCGTCCACGGCCTCGGCCAGGCGGGCCGGGTCCGCGTCGGACGCGACGACCGTGGCGCCCGCCTCGGCGAGCCGCAGCAGGGCGGCGCGGCCGGCGGGGCCGCCGGCCCCGGCCACCGCCACCACTGCTCCGCTGAGAATTCCGTTCCCGTTGCCGTTCGCGGCACCGTTCATCTGGCTGGCCTCCTGTGGGCTGGGGTTCACGCGGCAGTCCGCGCGCCGTCGGCGAGGTCGGCGTTCTGCGCGGTGATCCCCTTCGTGGAGGCGATCACTCCCTTGAGCTTCTTGGCGAGCGCCTCAAAGAACATGCTGAGCGGAAACTCGTCGGGAAGCACGTCGTCCACGAGCTTGCGGGGCGGCTGCGTGAGGTCCAGCGCGTCCGGACCCTTGGCCCACTTGGAGCCCGGGTGCGGGGCCAGGTAGGTGGAGACCAGCTCGTAGCCCTTGAACCAGTGCACGAGCTTGGGGCGGTCGATGCCGTCCCGGTACAGCTGCTCGATCTCGCCGCACAGCTGGTTGGTGATCTGGGGGGCGCGCTCCCAGTCGATCCGCAGCTTGTTGTCCGTCCAGCGCACCACGTCGTGCTTGTGGAGGTAGGCGAAGAGCAGCTGGCCGCCGAGGCCGTCGTAGTTGCGGGTGCGGTCACCGGTCAGCGGGAAGCGGAACATCCGGTCGAACAGCACGGCGTACTGCACGTCGCGGCCGTGGACGTTGCCCTCGGCCTCCAGCTTCACGGCCTCCTTGAAGGCGGTGAGGTCGCAGCGCAGCTCCTCCAGGCCGTACATCCAGAACGGCTGGCGCTGCTTGATCATGAAGGGGTCGAACGGCAGGTCGCCGTGGCTGTGGGTGCGGTCGTGGACCATGTCCCACAGGACGAACGCCTTCTCGCAGCGCTCCTGGTCGGTGATCATCGCGGCGATGTCCTCGGGCAGCTGCATGCCCAGGGTCTCGACGGCGGCCTCGGTCACCTTGCGGAAGCGGGCGGCCTCGCGGTCGCAGAAGATGCCGCCCCAGGTGAAGCGCTCGGGGGCCTCGCGGACGGCGATGGTCTCCGGGAAGAGCACGGCGGAGTTGGTGTCGTAGCCCGCGGTGAAGTCCTCGAAGGTGATGCCGAGGAACAGCGGGTTGTCGTAGCGGGTGCGCTCCAGCTCGGAGAGCCACTCGGGCCACACCATCTTCAGCACGACGGCTTCCAGGTTGCGGTCCGGGTTGCCGTTCTGCGTGTACATCGGGAACACGACGAGGTGCTGGCGGCCGTCCACGCGCTCGGCGGCGGGGTGGAAGGCCAGCAGGGAGTCGAGGAAGTCCGGCACCGGGAAGCCGCTCTCGGCCCACTTGCGCAGGTCGGAGACGAGGGCCTCGTGGTAGGCGGTGGCGTGCGGCAGCAGCGGGGAGAGCTCCTCGACGGCGGCGATCACGCGGCGGACGGTGTCCTCCGCGTCCGCACGGCCGGGGGCGCCTTCGGCGGCGAAGTCGATGGAGCCGTCCTTGGACTGCCAGGGGCGGATCTCCTCCACGGCGGCCTTGAGCGCGGGCCACGCGGGGTGGTCCACCACCCGCGACCCGGCGGTTATTACGGCCCCGCCGACGCCCGGCACAAGAGTTTCCGTCATGTCACTTCCTCCACAGGAGAACCTCACGTATGGACAACGTATACATGTGAGGCTCTCCTGCTCAAGAGGGGATGCCGGAAATTATCCTGCCGCCCCCCTCGGTTCACCGGAAGACTTCCCGTGGGCCACCGTGGAGGAGATGGCTCCACCGATTCTTTGCAGCGCGGCCCCCGCAGCGGGCAAGTGGTCGGCCAGCGCGAGGAATCCGTGGAACATCCCCGGGTGGGAATCGAGGACCGAGGGGACCCCGTGGGCGAGCAGCGCCCGGTGCCAGGCCAGCCCGTCATCGTGCAGCGGATCACACCCGGCGACCACCACATGGGCGGGCGGCAGCGCCGCCAGGGCCGCTGCGGGGGCGTGCAGCGGCGAGACCAGGGGGTCGCGGGGATCACCGCCGGCTCCGAGGTACTGCGCCCAGAACCAGCGGAGGTGGGCGGTGGTGAGGTAGTAGCCGGACGCGTTGCGCCGGTACGAGTCGAAGGCGAGCCCGGCCGAGACCGCCGGGTAGACCAGCACCTGCAGGGCGACCGGCGGGCCGCCCCGCTCCGCGGCCAGGAGCAGCGCGGCGGCGGACAGGGTGCCTCCGGCGCTGTCCCCGGCCACCACCAGGGCGTCCGGGTCGCCGCCGAGCTCGCCGATGTGCTCCCCGGCCCAGCACAGGACGGCGTGGACGTCCTCCAGCGGGGCCGGAAAGGGGTGCTCGGGGGCGCGCCGGTAGTCCACCGAGACCACGGCGGCACCGGCCTCCCGGCAGAACGCGCGGGCGGTGGCGTCATGGGTGTCGAGGTCGCACAGGACGAAGCCGCCGCCGTGGCTGAAGACCACGGTGGGGCGCGGTCCGGGCCGTTCCCCGGGGTCGGGGAGGTAGATCCGGACCGGGACGGGAGGGGCTCCCGGCGGGCCGGGGACGGTCCGGTCCTCCACCGCGCCGACCCGGACCGGTCCGCCGGGCGTCCGGGGGGCGGCGGCGAGGATCCGCCGGGCCTCGGCGGCGTCGGTGACGGCCCCGCCCACGTCGGGGAAGACGGCGGTGAGCGCGTCGGCGAAGGGGCGCGCGGCGGGATCGAGGCGATCCCTCCCGGAGGGACGGGAGGCGCCGTCCGGGGCGCGGGCGGCCTCCGGTGCCGGCAGGGCGGAATCCCGGCGGGCACCGCCCCCGACCGGGCGGGCACCGGCGCCCGCGGAATCGGGGCCGGGGCCGGCCGGAGCCCGCGGCGCATCGCCGCCGGAGCCGGCCGGAGCCTGCGGCGCACCACCCCCCTGCGCCCCGGTTCCGCGGACGCCCGTCATTCGGCACCTCCGGCGGTCGCCGCCGGGCCGCCCGGGCCGTCCGGGACCGCCGCCCCGCCCCGTCCCGCCGGGAGGCCGTTGCGGAAGTGCGGGATGACCTTCTCGCCCCACTGCCGCAGGGTCTCCAGGCACGCCTCCTGCGGCACGGTGCCCATCTGGACCAGGCACATGATCTCGTCGGCCCCGGCGTCGCGGAGCCGTTCCACGTAGGCGATGGCGTCGTCGGCGCTGCCGTACGCGTGGTCGGCGTTGAAGGTGGCGGTGGAGGTGGGCCGTACCGGGATCCGCTGTTCGTTGAGCCGGGCGACGACCTGCTCGGCGGCCCGGCGCATCTCGGCGGCCTCGTCGGTGCCGTCGACCACCGCCTCGTCGGGGACGCCCGCCCCGCCGTACCAGTGCCCGATGGACTGGGCGAAGAAGCGCTGGCCGCGGATGCCGGTGCGGCGGGCCTCCTCGGGGTCGTCGAGCACGATGGTGGGGCAGAGCACCGAGAAGTGGTCGTTGACGGCCGTGGACACGAAGCGGCTGCCGTCGCGCCCCGCGCGGGCCGCGTCGTAGACCGTGCGCATCGCGGCGATCGACTCGGGCCCGGCGAAGCCCATGACCAGCGCGCCGATGCCCAGTTCGGCGGCCTGGACCAGCGTCTCCTCGCGGCTGCAGGCCAGGAACAGGGGCGGGTGCGGGGTCTGTGCGGGCCGGGGCAGGATCGGGTGCGGGGCGATGTCGATGAGCTCGCCGTGGTACTCCAGCTCGTCCTGCTGCCACGCCTTGCCGATGATCCGCAGCGCCTCCTCGACCTCCTGGGCGGTCCGCTCCCGGTCCACCCCGCACAGGGAGGTCTCCTGTTCGGTGCCGCCGCGTCCGGCGCCGAGGTCGAGCCGGCCGCCGGAGAGCAGGTCCAGCATGGCGGCGCGTTCGGCCACCCGGGCCGGATGGTTGAAATTGAAGGGCATGCACACGACGCCGTGCCCGATGCGTATGGTGTTCGTCCTGGCCGCCACGAAGCTGAGGAACACCTCCGGTGCGCTCATGTGGGCGTACCACTTCAGCGAGTGGTGTTCGACGGCCCAGATGCGGTCGAAGCCCATGCGTTCGGCGAGCACCGCCTGCTCGACGCAGTCGCGGATGACCTGGTGCTCCCGTTCGACGGTCGGGTCTGCCAGCTGTGCCTCGAAGATCACGGAGAATTTCACGGTGCCTCCAGGGTTGCGTCCCGTGTCCGGCCTCACTTCAATTCGGAATATGACTAGTAGTCATAAGCAAAAGAAGCAAGACCTTCCGCCGACCGCGTGGGCGGTCCTCGGGCTGCTCTCGTTCCCGGGCGCCCGCACCGGCTACGAACTGAAGAAGTGGGCCGACTCCTCGCTCCGCTTCTTCTACTGGTCGCCGGCCATCAGCCAGATCTACGCCGAGCTGCGCCGGCTGGAGCAGCTCGGGTACGCCGCCTCCGAGCGCTCCGGCCCCGAGGAGGCGCGGGCCAAGCGCCGCTACGCCATCACCCCCGACGGGCGCGAGGCGCTCGCCGGCTGGGCGGCCGACACGGCCGAGGCCGGGCCGCCGGTGCTCAAGCACGGACTGCTGCTGCGGATCTGGCTGGGCCACCTGTCCGACCCGGACCGGCTGCGGGCGATGGTCGCGGAGCACCAGGAGCGCACCCGGGCCGAGCTGGCGGCCGTACGGGAGGCCATGGCGCACGCGGCGGAGGTCCCGGAGTGGGCCTTCCCCGCCCTGGCGCTGCGCTGGAGCGAGCGGCAGCACCTGGCCGAACTGGAGCTCGCCGAGGCCCTGCTGGCGGACCTCGACGCCCTGGAGGAGCGGCCCGGGCCGGACCCCGGGTCTCACCCTGGACCTGAGGTCGAGGTCCCGGGTCAAGGCGGTGGGGACGCGCCCACGCCCGGGTGACACGGCCCGGTCGCGCGGGCCCGGACGCGGCCGCTCCGGCCAAGCCGGGCAACGGCCGGACGGCCCTGCCGGCGCTCTGCACGACCGGTCACATCCTGCTTCCGGCGCACTACGATGCGTCCTCACCCGCGCGGTTCGGTAGGGACACCGGGCCGTCGCCGGGAGCCGCCGTCGACGGAAGCGAGAGAACCTTGACTTTCCTCACCATCGGTCACCGCGGAGTCATGGGTGTCGAACCGGAGAACACCCTCCGGTCGTTCGTCCGCGCGGAACGTTCCGGCATGGATGTCATCGGTCTGGACGTACAGGTCAGCAAGGACGGCGCACTCGTCGTCCTGCACGACCCCGATGTGGACCGGACCACGGACGGGTCGGGTGCCGTCTGCGACCTCACCCTGGCCGAGCTGCGCGGGCTCGATGCCGGGCTGGGCGAACGGGTGCCGCTGTTCGAGGAGGTGCTCGACGCCGTCCGGAGCCCGCTGCTGGTCGGGGTCGCGGACCGCGGCGTCGCGGCGGCGCTGGCCGCCGTCATGCTCCGGCTGGACCTGACCACGCGGGTGGAGGTGGCCTCGGTCCAGGACGCGGCGCTGGCCGAGATGGCGCGGCTGGTGCCGGGCGTGCGGACCACGCTGACGGCGAGCCGGTACGGCGAGGACATCGTGGACCGGGCGCTGGCCGCGGGTGCCGAGACGGTCTCCCTGAACATCCGGCGGCTGACGCTGGAGACCGTGGAGTCCGCGCACACCGCGGGCCTGCGGGTCACCGGCTGGACCGTGAACACCATGGACCACCTGCGGCTGGTGCGCGCGCTGGAACTGGACGGCGCCGCCACCGACTTCCCCGAGATCCGGCTCACCGGCAGGTTCACCGCCTAGCCGCTCCCCGGTCCCCGGTCCCCTGCCCTGTCCGACTCGGACCGGACAGGGCAGGACGGGCGGGGACGGCACCGGCCGGACGGCAGGGGCCCCGGCAGGGGCTTCAGACGGATTTCAGACAGGCTTCAGAGGGCTTCGGAGGGTCTCTGGGGGATTCAGAGGGGCTTCACCAGCAGTTCGAAGGCGAGGTCGTCACGGCGCGGCCGGCCGAAGCGCTCGTCCCCGTACGGGAAGGGGCTCAGTTCGCCGGTGCGGCGGTAGCCGCGGCGCTCGTAGTAGGCGATGAGCTCGTCGCGGACGTTGATCACGGTCATCCGCATCTCCTTCACCCCCCACTCCTGCGCCGCGTACCGCTCGGCCTCGGCCAGGATCTCCTTGCCGAGTCCGGCGCCCTGGAGACCGGGGCGGACCGCGAACATGCCGAAGTAGGCGTGGTCACCGCGGTGTTCGAGCTGGCAACAGGCCACCAGCCCGCCGTCGCGCTCGACCGCGAGCAGCAGGGAGTCCGGGTTCTCCACGATCTGGCGCACGCCGCCCGGGTCGGTGCGCTGGCCGTCCAGGTAATCCGCCTCGGTGGTCCAGCCGCCCCTGCTCGACTCGCCCCGGTACGCCGACTCGACGAGTGCGACCAGGGAGTCGACGTCGGCTTCGGTGGCACTGCGGAAACTGAGGGACGCGGGCGTGGACATCGGCGGCTCCGTTCATGTGTTCTGCTCGCCGAAGCCTAACCCGGTCCGGCGTGCGGGCGGCTCGGCGCGGGCATCTCTTCCGGTGTCACCGTCGAACCGGGAGGTTCCGCCGTGCACCATTCCGCGCCGCCCGTGATGTCCTGGCTGCTGGTGCTGCTGTGCGCGTCCAGCGGTGCGTACTGCCTGCTGCGCGGGCGCAGAGCGGCGGACCGGGCGGACGGGGTGATGGGGCTGGGGATGGCGGCGATGGCGGTACCGCAGGCGGCGGGCGCACGCGGGTTCCATCTGGCGCTGGGCGTGGTGTTCTGCCTCGCCTCGGCGCACGCGCTGTGGCAGTTGCGGGCCGGCGGACGCCATCACGCGCACCACCTGGTGGGCTCGCTGGCGATGGTGCACATGGCCTTCACTCCGGAGGTGCGGCCGCTGACCGCGGCCCTGCTCCTCTACTACACGGGCTACGTCCTGCTGAGCGGTGCGCGGCTGGTGCCGGCCTCGGCGCCGGCGGTGGTCGCGGCCGGGGGCACGGGCGCGGGGAGCGCCGCGGTGAGGGTCACCACCGGCGGGCCCGCCGGGCTGACCCGGGCCTGCCGACTCGCCATGGGCCTGGGCATGTTCGCGATGCTGCTCACCCTGTGACCGCGACCCGCTCCGGTCCGAAGGCACACGGCGCGGGAAGCGACTCGGGAAGCGACTCGGGAAGCGACTCGGGAAGCGACTCGAAACGCAGCGCGAGCCACATCGCGACATGCACGGCGAAAAGTGTCGCGGGACGCGCCGCGAAACGTGTCCTCCGTCACCAATGCCACCGGACCGTACCTGCGGGTAGACGCCCGCTCATAGGCTGTCGCACATGATGGTCTCCGCCGTTCTCCTGCTGCTCGGCGCGCTGACGGCCGTCGTGGCCCCCCGCTGGCTGGGCCGCGCGGCATGGCCCGAACGCGAGCCGGTGGTGGCGTTGTGGGTGTGGCAGTGCGCGGTGGCCGGGGTGCTGCTCTGCCTGGGCCTGTCGATGCTGCTGAGCGCGGCCACGGCCTGGCAGGCGGTGCGCGGGCGGCTGTTCGCGCCGGCCCCGCACGGGGTGGCCGAGGCGTACGGGCCGGTCACGGGCGGGCCGTGGGCCGCCGGGACGGCCGTGGTGCTGGCCGGCGGTGCGGTGTGGACCGGGGCGATGCTGACCCGCGAGGTGCTGCGGGCGCGGGCCCGCAGGCGCGCCCGTCGTTCCGAACTGCTGGTACGGGCGCCGCTGTTGCCCGGCGAGGACCCCGGTCCGGTGCGGCTGGTGCTGCTGGAGGGCGAACGGCCCGGGGCGTGGTGGGTGCCCGGGGCGGCCCCGCAGCTGGTGGTGACCACGGCCGCACTGAACCGGCTGAAGGGCCGTCAGCTGGACGCGGTGCTCGCTCACGAGCAGGGGCACGCGGTCGCCCGGCACGAGTGGCTGCTGAACTGCGCCCGCGCCCTGTCGGGGGCGTTCCCGCAGGTGCGGGTGTTCGCGGCGTTCCGCGACGAGATGCACCACCTGGTGGAGCTGGCCGCGGACGACGTGGCCTCGCGCCGGTTCGGCCGGCTGACCACCGCGCTGGCGCTGGTGGGGCTGAACGAGGACCGGGGCGTGTTCGGGCCGTACGCCCCGCCGGAGGCGCACGTCCCCCAGCGGGTCACCCGACTGCTCGCGGCGACCCCGCGGCTGTCACCCGGACACCGGCTGGGCCTGACCGCGGCAGCGGCCCTGGTCCCGGCACTCCCGCTGCTGGTCGCCTTCGGCCCGGGCCTGACCGCCCTCACCTAGGGCCTCTCCGGCGGATCATGGCCGGGGCCGCGGCGTCACGCGCGGGCGGTGTGGGTGAGGATGGCGGACAGGGCGGTGTTCCAGACCTCGCGCGGGGGCATCTGGTGTCCCATGCCGGGGAGCGGGACCAGCCGGGCGCCGGGGATCTCCCGGGCCAGGGCCTCGCCGTGGGCGTAGGGGAGGAACGGGTCCTCGGTGCCGTGCAGGACGAGCGTGGGGGCGGCGATCGCGCCGAGCCGGTCGCGGACCGGCGTGCCGCCCTCGATCAGCCGGTGGTTGCCGGCGGCGGCGGGGACGGGGCTGCGGTCGAAGGCCCGGCCGGCGGTCCGCCGCAGGGACTCCTCGTCAACCGGGATCGTGCCTGCGAAGGCGTGCTCGGCCGCCACGAAGTGGGCGACCACCGACTCGCGGTCGGTCCAGTCCGGTTCCCCGGCGGGGTGTTCGAACCACTTCGCCAACTCGTCGGTCATCGGCGGCAGGCCGGGGTGTCCGGGCCCGCCGCGGCCGTCCGGACCGGTGGCGATGAGGGTGAGCGTCGCCACCCGGTCCGGGTGTCCGACACAGAGCCGCTGGGCGATGGCACCGCCCATGGAGATGCCCACGACGTGCGCGGCACGGATGCGGAGCGCGTCCAGGACACCGATCGCGTCGGCGACCAGGTCCGCCTGGGTGTACCCGGGGGCGCCGACCGGCCAGGTCGTGGAACGTCCGGTGTCCCGCGTGTCGTAGCGCACCACGTACCGGCCGCCGTTCGCGAGCCGGGCCACGAACTCCTCGTCCCACCAGTCCATCGTGGCCTCGGCCCCGGAGATCAGCAGGACGGCCGGTGCGGCCGGGTCGCCGGACGTCCGGGCCGCCAGGTCCACTCCGTTCACGTGCAGCGTCTGCTCCGGCGTCGGCATGACCACCCACCTCCACGCTTCCGGAACGGGCTTCCACGGCCACCGTAGGCGGAACCCCCGGCGCCGTCCGATCGCCGCGCCACGACAGGGCGGCGCCACGGTGCGAGGATGCCGAGCTATGCGGAGCACGATCACAGGGATGAGAGGGGCCTGCGCCGGCTGCCTGCTGCTCGCGTCGGCACTGACCGTGCTGGTGGTGCTGCGGCTGCCGGCGCTGCTCCGGTTCGACGCGGCGATCGCGGTGGCGCTGCACGAGCACGCCGTCACGCACCCGGCGGTCACCGCCCTCATACGGGTACTGAGCGACTGGGTGTGGGACCCGTGGACGATGCGCGCCCTGCTGGCGGCGGTGTGCGGGTGGCTGTGGTGGCGGGGTGAACGGGCCCTGGCCGTGCGCTTCCTGGTGACCCTGGCGGTGGCCTCGGTGGTGCAGCAGGGGCTGAAGGCCGCGGTCGGCCGCGCCCGGCCGGTCTGGCCGGACCCGGTGGACAGCGCCGACTACGCGGCCTACCCCTCGGGGCACGCGCTGACCGCGACGGTGGTGTGCGGGCTGCTGCTGTGGCTGGCCGGCGGCCGGCCGTGGGCGTGGGCGGCGGCCGCCGTCTCGGTGCTCGGGGTCGGGTTCACCCGGGTGTACCTCGGTGTCCACTGGCCGTCCGACGTGCTGGGCGGCTGGCTGATCGGGGCCGCCCTGGTGCTGGCGGCGCTGTCCGGGGCGGTGCGGGGCGCTCCGGGGCGCCCTCTTCTCCGGCGGCCCGCCAGCGGGGATCCTGACAGCGGCTGACAGAGGATCGCCGGACCGTACGAACGCAGCGCCGCAGGACCGCAGCACCACTGCACCGCAGCACTGCTGCACCACTGCACCGCTGCACCACTGCACTGCTGGACCGCTGGACCGCTGGACCGCTGGACCGCGCCGTCGATGGGGAGGCCGCCGTGCCGATGCTCGTGATCGAGGGAAGCTACCGGGTGCTGGGAGCCCGGCCGGACGGGGACTCGGTGCGGTTCGTGCCCGCCGACCCCTCACAGTGGGCACTGGTGCCGGGCCCGCACCGGGTGCGCGCGAACCGTGCGGGTGCCGCGCAGCTCCGGCTGGACGGCATCGACACCCTGGAGACCCACTACGTACCGGCGCACGGCGCCGAGCTGGGCCAGCCGACGCCGTTCGGGGAGGACGCGGCGGACGAGCTGACGGCCTGGCTGGGTTTCGCCGCGGTGCTGCGGGACGGCCACGGCACGGTGACCTCCTCGGAGCCCGCCACCGCACCCGGGTACCTGCTGACCCGGGGCGCCGACGTCAACGGCCGGTGCGTGGCGCTGGCGGGGCGCGGGCCCGCCCCGGCGCCGGGCGGGACCTGGATGCACGTGGACCCGGCGCTGCTCGGCCGGACCGCCAACCTGCACCAGCTGCGGACGGGGCTCGCGTACCCCACGTACTACCGGAAGCTGTTCGCCGAGCTGCGTGAGGTCATGACGGGCGCAACGCTGCGGGCCCGTTCCGAAGGGCTCGGCCTGTGGCCGCTGGACCAGACCCTGTACGGCGCGAAGGTCGACGGGCTGGCCTCGCTCTCCGAGACGGCGGTGCTGCTGCCCAAGCTGTTCCGCCGGCTGGCCGACTATCTGACGCTGGGTGCGGGTGATCCCTCGCTGGCCGGCTTCCGCGCCTACCTGGACCAGCGGGGCGACCGGGTGCTGGTGCTCTCCCGGGGGCAGTTCACGGGCCTGTCCACGGTGGTGGAGACGGACGCGCAGACCGTCCGGCTGGCCGTGCCGCCGGAGGACCTGGTCTTCGAGGAGCGCTGAGGCCGGGCTCGCGGCAACACCGTGCACACCGGTGCTCGGCGATCCCCCGCGTCGCCGAGCACCGGTGGGCCTGGGTGCGCTGAGTATATTGGCTCGGAGCCAGTCAACGCAGGAGTAAGCATGTCCCCGCGCAGCGCATCGGTCAATGAAGAATTGCGCAGACGCTCCCGGGAGCGGCTGCTCCAGGCCACCGTCGACCTCGTGGCCGAACACGGGTACGAGGCGACCACCCTCGGGGACATCGCCGACCGGGCGGGCGCGGCCCGCGGTCTGGTCTCGTACTACTTCCCGGGCAAGCGGCAGCTGCTGCAGTCCGCCGTGCACCGGCTGATGCACCGGACCCTGTACGAGGCGCTGGAGCGGGAGCCGCGGACGGAGGACGGGCGGGAGCGGCTGGCCCGGGCCATCGACGCGATCCTGGGGCTGGCCCGGGACGAGCCGCTGCTGATGCGCACCCACATGGCGGGCATCCTGCAGGCCGAGGGCTTCGTGCAGTGTCCCGAGCAGCAGCGGCTGGCCGAGCTGCTCAGGGACACGGTGGCCCGGCACGGTTCACCGGCGCCGGAGACGGACTACCCGATGCTGCGGGCCCTGCTGATGGGCGCCGTGTTCGCGGTGCTGCTGCCGGGTGCGGCGATGCCGCCGGACCGGCTGCGGGCGGAGCTGTTCGCGCGCTACGGGCTGGACTGGGAGCTGGGGGTCCCGCCGGACGGCTGCGCACCGCCCGGCGGGACGCGGACTCAGCGGTAGTCGGGCTGGCTCTGGACGTTGAGCCGGTCCAGCCACACTCCCCTGGCCGACTCGGTGCGCCAGTCGTCGATGCGGAGCACGTCGAGGCCCTTGGCGATGTCGTTCGAGTAGATGTGCCCGTTGTAGTAGTACGCCGACCAGGAGCCGCCGAGTGACAGCGCGGCCGGGTCGAGCGGGCCGCGCTCGAAGAAGGCGATCTCCTTCGGCTTCGCGGAATCGGTGAAGTCCCAGACGGACAGGCCGCCCTGGTACCAGGCCTGGACCATGATGTCGCGGCCGCCGCCGACCGGGATCAGCGAGCCGTTGTGGGCCACGCAGTTCTCGGTGTCGGCCTGGTGGCGCGGGATCTTGAAGTAGCTGCGGAAGACGAGCTTGCGCTGGTCACCGCGGCCGGTGATGTCGTAGATGCCGTCGGCGCCCCGGTTGGGGCCGGTGGCCTCGTTGCAGGTGGCGCCGACGCCGCCGCCGAGCTCGTCGGTGAACACCACCTTGTTCGCGCGCTCGTTGAAGGTGGCCGAGTGCCAGAAGGCGAAGTTGACGTTGTCCTGGACCCGGTCGATGACCTTCGGCTGCTCCGGCTTGCTGATGTCGAAGAGGATGCCGTCGCCCATGCAGGCGCCGGCGGCCAGGTCCTTCGAGGGCAGCACGGTGATGTCGTGGCAGCCGGTGGTCTTGGAGACGCCCGGGTTGGTGGGGGCGCCCGGGTTGCCGCCGTCCGGGAAGAGGACGGGGAAGCCGACGACCGCGGCCGTGGTCGGCGCCTTCTTCGGCACCTTGATCACGGATATGCCGTCGTGCGGCGGCTTGCAGTCGGGGAAGGCGTCGTTCGGGGAGTAGGAGGAGACGTAGACGTAGATGTCGCGGCCGCCCGGGACCAGGGTGTGGGTGTGCGAACCGCAGGCCGTCTCGACGGACTTGATGTACTTGGGGTTCTTCTTGTCCTTGATGTCGAAGATCTTGATGCCCTCCCACGAGGACTTCTCGGTGGCGGGCTGCGAGACGCTGTTGCAGGAGTCGTCGCTGCGCGAGGAGTCGGTGGAGAGGAACAGCAGGTCACCGGCGACGGAGATGTCGTTCTGGCCGCCGGGGCAGCGGACCTGGGTGACCGTCTTGGGGGCCTTGGGGTTGCCGATGTCGTAGATGGTGAAGCCGTCGTAGCTGCCCGCGTAGGCGTACCTGCCCTGGAAGGCGATGTCGGTCTCGATGCCGTCGGGGTTGGTACTGGGGATGTTCGCGAGGTGCTTGATGTTCCGGCTGTGGACGATCTCGTCCTGGCCGGGGGTGTCGGTGGCCGCACCGGCGGCGGTGCGCGCACCCGGGGATCGCTGGGTGTCGCCGGGGTCCGGTGTGGCGGTCGCCGGTCCGGCGGCCAGGAGCGTGGCCAGGAGACCGGCCGCGGCGGCGGCCACCCCCAGCCTCCTGCGCCGCACATGGGTGTGGTGCGTCGAGGTCACTGTGCCCTCCCTTGGAGTCCCTTCAATCCGTTCCTGTGGGGAGCGGAACGTGGACCCCGGCAGTATCTTCCAGCGCATGGACATGTCAAAGGGGATAATGCGCGGTTTTGGCTGCGCGCTCGCGGCGGCGGTTCTGGCGTTCGGGCTCACCGGGTGCCGGGACGACGGCGGGGACCGTGCGGCCCCGGACGGGCCGGTGATCATCGCCCCGGGGAAGCCGGGTGAGAAGTCCCGCACGCTCTCCCCCGAACAGGCGGAGCGGGAACGGCCCGACGACAGTCCGAACGGTGCCGACTTCGCCTATGTGCAGCGCATGATCGAGCACCACCGGCAGGCGGTCACCATGACCGCACTGGCGCCCGAACGGGCCTCCGGCGAGCCGGTGAAGCGGCTGGCCGAGCGCATCGCGGCCGCGCAGAAGCCCGAGATCGGCTCCATGGAGAGCTGGTTGCGCAAGCACCCGGCGCCCGCCGCCCCATCCGGCGGCAGCGGGCAGGGCGGGCACGCCCACCACGGCGGGATGCCGGGGATGGCCACCGAGCAGCAGCTGGCGGAGCTTGGCTCGGCCAGGGGCGAGGCGTTCGACCGGCTCTTCCTCAGCCTGATGATCACCCATCACGAGGGGGCGGTGACCATGGCGGGCGAGGCGCTGTCCGGCGGGAACAACGTGGCCGTGGAGGAGATGGCGAACGACGTGGTGGCGCAGCAGACCGCGGAGATCAACCGGATGCGCTCGATGAAGTGACCGCACGGTGAGGTGCCCCCCGATGCAGTGACCGCTCGGTGAAGCGACCCTTCGGTGAAGTGACCCTCGGTGAAGTGATCTCCGGCGTGTAATGCCGGGCGGGCTGACGGGCGCGGGCCGCGGTGGCATGCTGGGCCTCTACGGGAGTCATCCGCGGAAGGAGCTCCGCCGTGCTTCGTGTGGCCGTCGTCGGTTCGGGACCGAGCGGGGTCTACGCCGCGAAAGAGCTCGTCGAGCAGCGTGAGGTGCCGGGCGTACGGGTCGACGTACTGGACCGGCTGCCGGCCCCGTACGGGCTGGTCCGGTACGGGGTGGCACCCGACCACGAGAAGATCAAGTCCCTGCAGGGGAACCTGCGCGGGGTGCTGGAGGACGAGCGGATCCGCTTCCTGGGCAACGTGGAGGTGGGCGGCGAGGCCCTGCCCACCGGACGGCTGCTGGAGCTGTACCACGCGGTCGTGTACTGCGTCGGCGCCGCCCGGGACCGACACCTGGGCATTCCCGGCGAGGAGCTGGCCGGGGTGCACTCGGCCACCGCCTTCGTCAACTGGTACAGCGCGCACCCCGACGCGGTGGGCGAGGACTTCGGACTGCCCCGGGTGCGCTCGGCGGTGGTGATCGGCGCGGGCAACGTCGCGGTGGACGTGACCCGGATCCTGGCCCGCGGCGAGGCGGAGCTGCGGCCCACCGACATGCCGCAGCCGGCCCTCGGGGCGCTGGCCGTGAGCGGGGTGCGCGAGGTGGCGATGGTGGCCCGGCGCGGCCCCGCCCAGGGCAAGTTCACCACCAAGGAGCTGCGCGAACTGGGCACCCTGCCCGGGGTCGCGGTCACGCTGGACCCGGCCGAGCTGACCCTGGACCCCGCGTACGCGGACCCGGCGGGCGCGGCCGGGCTGCCGGCGGTGAACCGGCGCAACGTGGAGGTGCTGCGGGGCTGGGCGGAGGCTGCGCAGCCGCCTGCGGGCGCGCCTGCGGACTCGGACGCGGAGCGGCGGATCGCACTCCGGTTCTTCCTGCGCCCGGTGGAGCTGCTGGGCGACTCCGGCGGCGCGGTCAGGGCCGTACGCCTGGAGCGGACCCTGCCGGACGGGCGGGGCGGGGTGACCGGCACCGGCACGTACGAGGAGATCGGGGCGCAGCTGGTGCTGCGGTCGGTGGGGTACCGGGGCGTGGCCCTGCCGGGCCTGCCCTTCGACCCGGCCCGGGGCACCGTCCCGCACGCGGCGGGCCGGGTACTGCGGGACGGCCGGGCCTCGGTCGGCGAGTACGTGGCCGGGTGGATCAAGCGCGGCCCGACCGGGGTGATCGGCACGAACCGGCCCTGCGCGAAGGAGACGGCGTCCTCGCTGCTGCAGGACGCGGGGGCGCTGGCCGCGCGGGACCTCCCGGACGATCCGCTCCCCGCGATGCGGGCGGCCGGGCTCCATCCGGTGGAATGGCCCGGCTGGCTCGGCATCGAGGAGGCCGAGGCGGCGCTCGGCGCGTCCCTGGGGCGCCATTCGGTCAAGATCCCCGACTGGCCGGGCCTGCTTGCCGCGGCGGGCGCTCCCGCCCCCATGAGCGGGCCGTAATCCCGCCGGCGCGGGTTACCTGCGGGGCATTTTCCCCTCCCCGCCCCTTCCCGAAACCGGGGCGGTGCCCCAGCCCCCCTTGCACCTGCGGGCCGGTGGGGGCTGGTCGCGCAGTTCCCCACGCCCCCTGGTGGCCGCCGAGAGCTTGCGGGAGGGTGGGCACACGGCACCCCGGTCCGGCTACGCCGTGCCGCCCGCGCCCGTGTCCGCCGCCAACCGGCCGGCTTCGGCTTCGGCCGCCGTCAGGACGCTGTCCAGCAGACCGGGGAAGAGCTTCTCCAGGTCCGCCCGGCGCAGCCCGTTCAGCTTCGCCGTGCCCCGATACGTCTGCCGGACCACCCCGCTCTCCCGGAGCACCCGGAAGTGGTGCGTGGTGGTCGACTTGGTCACCGGCAGGTCGAAGTACGAGCAGGGCAGCTCGGCCCCGTTGCCCGCCTCCGCCTCGGCCAGGTCGCGGACGATCGACAGCCGCACCGGGTCCGAGAGGGCGTGCAGCACGCCCTCCAGCCGGATCTCCCCCGGCTCCGGGTGGGCCAGGGCGCGGCCGGTCTCACGGTCGGTCATGGTTCATCTCCCGTTCTCCGTTCACTCTCCGCGCCGCTCCTGCCCACCCATCGTACGAGCCGGTCCGCGCGCTCAGGCCCGGTGGTACTGGTCGGGAGTGGAGACCTCTCCGCCCAGCTCGCGCGCCGCACGCCGGGCCCAGTACGGGTCGCGGAGCAGCTTGCGGCCGAGCAGGACCGCGTCCGCCTCGTCGTTGGCGAGGATCTTCTCGGCCTGGGCCGGGTCGGTGATCAGGCCCACGGCGGCCACCGGCAGATCGGTCTCGGCCTTGACCCGGGCCGCGAACGGCACCTGGTAGCCGGGCCCGACCGGGATGCGGACGCCCGCGGCGTTGCCGCCGGTGGAGACGTCGAGCAGGTCCACTCCGTGCTCCTTGAGCAGCCGGGCCAGTGCGACGGTCTCGTCGGCGGTCCAGCCCTCCCCGTCCAGCCAGTCGGTGGCGGAGATGCGGAAGAGCAGCGGCAGTTCGGCGGGCCACACGGCCCGTACGGCGTCCACGACCTCCAGGGCGAACCGGGTCCGGTTCTCGAAGGAGCCGCCGTAGGAGTCGGTGCGGTGGTTGCTGTGCGGGGAGAGGAACTCCCCGATCAGATAGCCGTGCGCACCGTGGATCTCGACCACCTGGAAGCCGGCTTCCAGGGCGCGCCCGGCGGCCGCCGCGAACTGCGCGGTGATCTCGTGGATCTCGTCGACCGTCAGCTCGTGCGGGACGGGGTGGCCGTCGGCGAACGCCACCGGGCTCGGGGCGCTCGGCCGCCAACCGTGTTCGCCGGAGCCGACGGGGGCACCGCCGAGCCAGGGCCGTTCGGTGGACGCCTTGCGCCCGGCATGGGCGATCTGGATGCCGGGGACGGTGCCCCGCTCCTTGAGGAAACCGGCGATGCGGCGCAGCGCCTCGGTCTGGGTGTCGTTCCAGAGCCCGAGGTCGTACGGGGAGATCCGGCCCTCCGGGGAGACGGCGGTGGCTTCCAGCAGGATCAGTCCGGTGCCGCCGGCCGCCCGCGCCGCGTAGTGCGCGAAGTGCCAGTCGCCGGCGACACCGGCGCCGGGGCCGGTGGGCTCGGCGCTGTACTGGCACATCGGGGCCATCCAGATCCGGTTGGGGACGGTGACGGAACGCAGGGCGTAGGGCTCGAACAGGGCAGCACTCATCGCGGGCTCTCCAGGTCATGGGACGGCCGGATCCCGGGCCGGTGGCACCGGGATCAAGTACGAGATCAACCGTACTACGAAATCCCTCGTAGTACGAGAGTTGCCGTAGTACGGGACTTCTCGTAGTTGTGCGGGGTGCAGAAGGATGCGGGTGGGGCACGGGGACAGCGACGTCCGGAGGTGTTCGGCCATGACCGAGGTTCTGCTGCTCGCCGGGACGCGCAAGGGGCTCTTCATCGGGCGCCGCCGCAGGAACGGCGGCCCCTGGGCGTTCGACGGCCCCCACTTCGAGACCCAGGCCGTCTACGCCGTCGCCGTCGACCGGCGCGGCCCGACGCCCCGGCTGCTCGTCGGCGGGGACAGCGCGCACTGGGGCCCGTCCGTGTTCACCTCCGACGACCTCGGGCGGAGCTGGCGGGAGCCGGCCGCGCCTGCGGTGAGGTTCCCGCAGGACACCGGCGCCTCCCTGGAGCGCGTCTGGCAGCTGCACCCGGCCGGGCCCGAAGCACCGGACGTGGTCTACGCGGGCACCGAACCGGCCGCCCTCTTCCGCTCGGCCGACCGCGGCGAGAGCTTCGAGTTGGTCCGGCCGCTGTGGGAGCACCCGAGCCGCAAGGACTGGGTGCCCGGCGGCGGCGGTGAGGCACTGCACACGGTGATCACCGACCCGGCCGACCCGGCCTCGGTGACCGTTGCCGTGTCCACCGCCGGCGTGTTCCGCACGGAGGACGGCGGCACCACCTGGGCGCCGTCCAACACGGGGGTCTCGGCGGTCTTCCTGCCGGACCCGGACCCGGAGTACGGCCAGTGCGTGCACAAGATCGCCCGGGACGCCGGTAATCCCGACCGGCTCTACCTGCAGAACCACTGGGGCGTCTACCGCAGCGACGACGCCGGCCGGCACTGGACGGACATCGGCGGCGGCCTCCCCTCGGACTTCGGCTTCGCCGTCGCCGGCCATCCGCACCGCCCGGACACCGCGTACGTCTTCCCGCTGAACGCCGACTCCGACCGGGTCCCGGCCGGACGCCGCTGCCGGGTCTTCCGCACCGGGGACGCCGGCCGCACCTGGGAACCCCTGACCCGCGGACTGCCGGACGGGGACCACTACGGCACCGTGCTGCGCGACGCCCTGTGCACGGACGACGCCGACCCGGCCGGGATCTACTTCGGCAACCGCAACGGCGAGCTGTACGCGAGCGCGGACGACGGGGACAGCTGGCTGCTGCCGGCCTCCCACCTGCCCGACGTGCTGTGCGTCCGGGCCGCCGTACTCACCTGAGGACCGGACCGGCCGCGGGAGGGCGGTGGCCGTCGCGGCGTCAGGGCAGTCGCCAGTCCACCGGCTCCGTGCCCTGGCGTGCGAGCAGGTCGTTGGTGCGGCTGAACGGGCGCGAGCCGAAGAAGCCGCGGTCCGCCGACATCGGGGACGGGTGCGCCGACTCGATCGCCGGGAGGTCGCCCAGCAGCGGCCTCAGGTTGCGGGCGTCGCGCCCCCACAGCACGGACACCAGCGGCTTCCCGCGGGCGGCGAGCGCGCGGATGGCCTGCTCGGTCACCTCCTCCCAGCCCTTGCCCCGGTGCGCGGCGGGCTTGCCCGGTGCCGTCGTGAGCGCACGGTTGAGCAGGAGCACGCCCTGCCGCGTCCACGGCGTGAGGTCGCCGTTGGACGGCCGGGGCAGGCCCAGGTCCGTGTTCATCTCCCGGAAGATGTTCTCCAGGCTGCCGGGCAGCCGGCGCACGTCGGGGGCCACGGCGAAGCTCAGGCCGATGGCCATCCCGGGCGTGGGGTAGGGGTCCTGCCCGACGATCAGGACCCGGACGTCGTCGAAGGGCTGCTGGAAGGCGCGCAGGACGTTCGCCCCGGCCGGGAGGTAGGTGCGGCCCGCCCCGATCTCCGCCCGGAGGAAGTCCCCCATGGCCGCGATGCGTCCGGCCACCGGCTCCAGGGCCTTCGCCCAGCCTGCTTCTACGAGTTCATGCAACGGTCGTGGTGCCACGGTGGATCACTCTACTGGCCCACACCGACACCCGGTGCTACCGCAGGTGCCGCGCACCGGGAACCGTTTCCGGCGCCACGCCGTCATGATCAAATAGAGCCGTGGCCGGAGCTGTGACCCGAACCGTGGCGACCGGGCCGGGCGGCGGGTTGTTGATCGTTTGACCGTATGCGATTTTCGGCGGAAAAATGCGGACAGAAGCCGTCTCAGTGAACCCTGCCCGAACAGTCGGTACGCGAAAGCCAGTAGCATGCGGCGCCATGAGCACACCGACTGGCCCCGCGAACGGCCTGCCCGTACGAATGCCGCGACCCCGCCCGAGCGGACGGCACCGCCGGCCCGAGCCCGCGGTGGCGCCGGAGAACGCGCCCGCGCTGGTGCTCGCCGTGCCCGGTGTCCCGTCGGCCGCCTCCCGGGGCCTCGCGGAGGAGATCCTCAGCATCGGCCGCTCCGAGCTGCCCGGCCTGGACGCCCGCATCGGCTACCTGGAGGGCGAGGCCCCGGACGGCGAGGGCACGCCCGAGTTCCCCTCGCTGTCCTCCGTGCTGAACGCGGTCGTCGCCGACCGCACCGCCCGCGCCGAGTTCGCCCGCGCCGCCGGCCACGAGGTCCCCGCGCCCACCGGTCCCGACGCCGTGGTGGTGCCGCTGCTGGCCGGCCCCGATGCCGACCTGCTGCGCCGGACCCGCCAGGCCCTGATGGACTCGACCGCCGCCGCCGAGCTGGCCGACGTACTCGGTCCGCACCCCCTGCTCGCCGAGGGCCTGCACGTGCGGCTGTCCGAGGCCGGGCTGGCGCGTGCCGACCGGGCGCGGCTGTTCACCGTGGCCACCGCCGCCGACGGCATCATCCTGGCCACCACCGGTGGCGAGGAGGCCGTGCAGGCCGCCGGGATCACCGGCATGCTGCTGGCCGCCCGCCTCGCCGTGCCGGTCATCGCCGCCGCCCTGGACCAGGAGGGTTCGGTGGCCTCGGTCGCCGAGCAGCTGCGCGGTTCCGGTTCGGTGCAGCTCGCGCTCGCCCCCTACCTCATCGGCCCGGAGGCCGCCGACGGGCTGCTGGACACCGCCTGCAAGGAGGCCGACTGCTCGGCCGCCGAGGTGCTCGGCGCCTACCCGGCGCTGGGCAAGCTCGCGGTGGCGCAGTACGCCGCCGCGCTCGGGCTGCCGCAGGCCGCCGCGGCGCGCTGACCCCGCGGGACCCTCCGGGCCCGGGCAGGCAGCCGCGGGAGCCGTCACGCCGCGCCTCGCACGGCGCCGCACGTCATGGCCCGCGGCCGGATCCCGGCCGCGGGCCCGGCTGCGTCCGGGGCCACCACCGCTTCCGGAGCCGGCCGTGCTTCCGGGACCGGCTGCGTCACGGGACGCCTCAGGGGCCGGCCCGGTCAGCCGAGGACCACGCAGGTGGCGGCCGGGACCGCCAGCGAACCGGCCCGGCGCGGCAGGCCCGAGTCCGGGTCCACGTCGAACCAGGTGACGTCCCCGGAGCGCTCGTTGGCGGCGTACAGGCGGTGCCCGGCCGGGTCCAGGGCCAGGTCCCGGGGCCAGTGGCCGCCGCAGGACACGCCGCCGACGTACCGGGGCCGCTCCGGACCTGCGTCCGGACCCGCGTCCGGACCGGCGCCCAGGGCGAAGACGGCGATGGTGTCGGTCCCGCGCACGGCAGCCCAGAGGAACCGCCCGTCGGGGGCGGCCACGATCGCCGAGGGGTAGGCCCGTACGGCCCCCGGGGCGGCCGGTGGAGCCACCGGAACCTCCCGGACCGGTTCCACGTGCCCCCGGTCCGCGTCCCAGCGGCAGACGGTCAGCAGCGGCTCCAGCTCGTGCAGCACGTAGAGCAGCCCCCCGCCGGGGTGGAAGGCGAGGTGGCGCGGCCCGCTGCCGGGGCGCAGCGCGGTCTCGGCGTGCAGGGCCGCCGCCCCGGTGGCCGGGTCGAGGGTGCAGACCCGGATCGAGTCGGTGCCGAGGTCGACACTGAGGAACCGGCGGCCGGAGGGATCGGGCACGACCTGGTGGGCGTGCGGCCCGGCCTGCCGTTCGGGGTCCGGCCCGGCCCCCTCGTGCCGCAGTACGGCGGTGGGGCCCGTGGCGGTCCCGTCGGCGGTCCCGTCGGCCGGCAGCACGCTGACGCTGCCCGAGGTGTAGTTGGCGGTGAGCAGCCACTCCCCCGCCACCGCGAGGTGGGTGGGCCCGGCCGCGCCGACCGGGACGGCGGGGGCCTCGGGCCGGGGCAGGCCCCGCCCGTCCACGGCGAAGGCCCGTACGGCGCCCCGCTCGGTCTCGCTCACCGCGTGGAGGCGGCGGCCGCCGCGCCCGAGCGCCAGGTACGAGGGGTCGGCGATCCCTCCGGTGACGCCCAGGACGGCGAGGGCGCCGGTCCGCGCGTCCACGGCCGCGGTGGTGATGCCGCGGCCGCCCGCCGACGTGAACGAGCCGATGTGGGCCCGGACTCCACAGGTGCGGTCTTCGCGCTCCGTCACGCTCTACCCCTCTTCGCCGTGGGCGTGGACAGCCGACGGTAACAGAAGGTCTAGACCAGATCGATCCCCCGGGCCCGCTGCTCCGCCCCGGGGAGGTGGACGTAGGCCGGGGTCTGCCGGCGGTCCTCGTAGGTGCGGTGGAAGACCGGGGTGGCCGATCCGGAGATCGGCGGCACGATCCAGGACCAGTCGGCTCCGACCTCGCGGCCCTTGCCCTCCTCGCGCTGCAGGTGGGTCAGGAAGCGGCGGGACTCGGTGTGGTGGTCGGCGATGGTGACCCCCGCCCGGTCGAAGGAGTGCAGCACGGCCCGGTTGAGCTCGACCAGCGCCCGGTCCTTCCACAGCGAGCGGTCGCTGGAGGTGTCCATGCCCAGCCGGCGGGCGACCAGGGGGAGCAGGTTGTAGCGGTCGGCGTCGCCGAGGTTGCGGGCGCCGATCTCGGTGCCCATGTACCAGCCGTTGAACGGGGCGGCCGGGTAGCGGATCCCGCCGATCTCCAGGCACATGCCGGAGATGGCCGGTACGGCGTGCCAGCGCAGGCCCCAGTCCGACCAGTCGTCGCCGTCCGGGTGCTCGATGGGGACTTCGAGGACGGCGTCGGCGGGGAGGTCGAACCAGCGGGGTTTGTCGTCGCAGCCCTGCACCACCAGCGGCAGCAGGTCGAACGGGGTGCCGGGGCCGCCGGGCCAGCCGATCTCCCGTAGCGCCTCGGTGAGTTCGCGGTTGCGCGGGTCGCCCACGGTGACCGAGGGGTGGTCGCCGTAGCCGGCGTAGCGGATCAGCTGTTCGTTCCAGATGAGCGGTCCGGGGCGGTCCGGGGTGTCCGGGGCGAAGACGGTGATGGTGGGCCGGACCCGGCCGCCGTTGGTGGCTTCGCGCAGGTGCTCGAAGCATTCGGCGGCGATCTCGTCCCCTCCGGTGAGTTCCCTGCGGTCGCGCACCCGGAGGGAGTTCCAGTAGAGGCGGCCGATGCAGCGGTTGCTGTTGCGCCAGGCGACGCGGGCGCCGTGTTCGAGTTCCTCGCGGGTGTGCCGGTAGGTGCCGGTGTCCGCGATCTCCTTCCGTACGGCGGCGAGCCGGTCGCGCGGATCGCCTGCCGCCGGGTTCTCCAGATGGAAGAGGCGGATGAACTCCTCTGCCTCCGCCCGTATGTGAGCGGTCGTCGAGAGCTGCTGCAGTGTTTCCATCCCGGGCGATTACCCCCTGTCCGACCAGATCCACCCTGTACGTGCCGGATGCATGTGCTTCAAACAATCACCCGTTGTACATGCGGCAGTTCGGATCCGTCAGCCGGTTGCGCCACGGAACACCCCTTGGAGTGAAGTGCGTCGCGGGTCAGCCGACGGACCGGCTCATGAACAGGGCCTGTTCGCCGGCGGCGGGGGTGCCCTCGTACAGGCTGGTGTCCAGGCCACAGAAGGCGAAGCCCATCCGCCGGTAGGCGTGCACGGCCGGGGCGTTGACGCTGGAGACCTCCAGCCAGAGGTGGCCGGCGCCGCGTTCCCGGGCGAACTCGGCGGCGTGTTCCATCAGGGCGCGGCCGATGCCGTGGCCTCGGTGCGCGGGGGCGATCTCGATGTCCTCGACCGTCAGGCGGCGGTTCCAGGCGGAGTAGCCGACGGCGGCGAACCCGCACAGTTCGTCCCCGGCGAGGGCGACGAAGGTGCGCCGGTCGGTGTCGGTGTCCTCGCCGATCTCCTGCTCGTCGTGCTCCTCCGAGGGGAAGACCTTGTGCAGGGGCGGGTCGACGGGCACCTCGCGCAGGGCGAAGCCGGTGTCGGTGGCGGCCGCCTCGAAGACGGTGGCGGTGGTGAAGGAGCTGTCGAGGGCCTCGATGGCGGGGGCGTCCCCGGGGCGGGCGAGCCGGTAGCTGATTCCTGCTGCGGTGGTCACGGGTACGACCGTAACGCGGCCGCCGGGTCAGCGGGGCCGGTCGAGGAACGCGGCGAGTCCGGCGTGGTCCAGGGGGCCCTCGTGGGTGGCGACGGCCCGGCCGTCCTCGATCAGCACGACGGTGGGTGCGGAGGCCACGGCCCAGTCCCGGGTCGCGCCGGGGCAGCGGGTCATGTCGGTGCGGAGGACGGTGAGCGCTCCGGCGCGCTCCCGGGCGGTGTCGCGGACCACGAGGTCCATGGCGCGGCAGGCGGCGACGGCCTTGGGCCAGGTCCCGATGAAGTAGGCGAGGACCGGGGTGCCCGAGGCGAGGCCGAGGACGAAGCCGAATTCGGCGTCCTCTCGCGGCTGGTGGACGTGCGTCGCCATCGACTGCTCCCGGACGTGCGGACCTGTGGATCGGTGGTCCTGCGGACGTGTGGATCGGTGGTCCTGCGGACCGGTGAAGGTGCGGGCCCGCGGGCTCACGGGCTCGACGGCTCGCGGCACAAAAAAGCCCCGGCGTATATTGACTGCCAGGGTTTCGGTGTGCGTATATTCGTTGTTTCATGTCTCCCCAAAAGGAAGACATGGAGGGAAGTCACAGAGGCACCATATCGCGGCTGGAGTGGAATTGTCAACCGAGGAATTCCGGAATGAGCAGCGTTTCGTCGACCGGCTCTACGAACGCCTGGACGACCTGCGCGACCAGGCCGAACGGGCCGTTCGGGAGGCCCTGCGGAGCGACGGTGAAGGCTTTCAGGCCCGCCTCGAACGCGATGTTCTGGTCGCCGGGCAATCAGGGCTGCTTTCGGCTCTGAACGCGGGCGAGAACGGACTCTGTTTCGGCCGGGTGACGTACTCCGACGGGCACGACCACCACATCGGCCGGATCGGAATCCGGCAGGACGATGCCGATCGCACCCCCCTGGTGGTGGACTGGCGCGCCGACGTCGCCCGCCCCTTCTACCTCGCCACCGGGTACCACCCGATGGGGCTGCGGCGCCGCCGGCACCTGACCACCCGGGGCCGGGAGGTCACCGCCCTGCACGACGAGATCCTCGACCTCACCGACGCCGAGCGCACCGGCCACGAGGGGGCCGACGCGGACGCCGTGCTGCTCGCCGCCCTCGACGCGGCCCGCACCGGCCGGATGCACGACATCGTGCGGACCATCCAGGCCGACCAGGACCGGATCATTCGCTCCCCGCACCGCGGGGTGCTGGTGGTGGAGGGCGGTCCGGGCACCGGCAAGACGGCCGTCGCCCTGCACCGCGCCGCCTATCTGCTGTATGCGCAGCGGGAGTTGCTGGCCCGGCGCGGGGTGCTGATCGTCGGCCCCAACCCGGCGTTCCTCGGCTACATCGGGGAGGTGCTGCCGGCCCTCGGCGAGACCGGGGTGCTGCTGTCCACCGTCGGCGAGCTGTTCCCCGGCGTACGGCCCACCGGCACCGACCGGCCCGGGGCCGCGGCCGTCAAGGGCGCGGCCGGGATGGCGGAGGTGCTGGCCGCGGTGGTCCGGGACCGGCAGACCCTGCCGGTGACGGTCCCGGCGGGGGCCGGCGAGGACAGCGCGGTGCTGCCGGAGCCCGCCCTGGAGATCGACCACGACGACCACGGCACCCTGCTGCTGGACCTCACCATGGCCCACGAGGCCCGGGACCGGGCCCGTGCCACCGGGCTGCCGCACAACCTGGCCCGGCCCTTCTTCGCCTTCCGGATCATCGACGCCCTCACCGAACAGCTCGCCGACCGGCTCGGCGCGGACCCCTACGGCGGCCCCAACCTGCTCGGCCCGGACGACATCGCGCAGCTGGGCAAGGAGATCGCCACCAGCGCGGAGGTGCACGCCGCCATCGACCTGCTGTGGCCCGAGCTGACCCCGCAGCGGCTGGTCGCGGAGTTCCTCGCCGACCCCACCCACCTGCCCGCGGACGAGGCGTCGCTGATCCGGCGCACCGGCGGCGGCTGGACCGCGGCGGACGTCCCGCTGCTCGACGAGGCCGCCGAGCTCCTCGGGTACGACGACAGCGCGGAGCGGGCGGCGGCCGAGCGGGAGCGGCAGGAACGGATCGCGTACGCGCAGGGGGTGCTGGACCTGTCGGAGGGCTCGAAGTCCTACGAGTTCGAGGACATGGAGAGCGAGTACCTGGCCGCGCACGACATCATCGACGCCGAGCGGATGGCGGAGCGGCAGGAAGAGGCGGACCACCGGAGCACCGCCGAGCGGGCCGCCGCCGACCGCACCTGGGCCTTCGGGCACGTGATCGTCGACGAGGCGCAGGAGCTGTCGGCGATGGCCTGGCGGATGCTGATGCGGCGCTGCCCCACCCGGTCGATGACCCTGGTGGGCGACCCCGCGCAGACCGGGGACGAGGCGGGGCTGGGCTCGTGGGAGCGGATCCTGCGCCCCTGGGTCGGGGACCGCTGGGAGCTGGTCCGGCTGGGCGTGAACTACCGCACGCCCGCGGAGATCATGGACCTGGCGGCGGGGGTGCTGCGGGCCGGCCTGCCGGGTTTCGAGCCGCCGCGCTCGGTGCGCTCGACCGGGGTGCGGCCGTGGGTGCGGGCAACCCCCGAGGTCACAGACCTGCCCGCGGAGGTGGCGAAGGCCGTGGCGGAGGGGGTTCCGGCCGAGGGCCGGCTGGCGGTGATCGCGCCGGGCGCCCTGCACGGCGTACTGGCGCAGGTGCTGCCGGAGGTGGAGGCGGGGGCGGAGCCGGACCTCACGCGGAGCGTGGTGCTGCTGGATCCGCGGCAGTCCAAGGGCCTGGAGTTCGACACGGTGATCGTGGTGGAGCCGGCCGACCAGCAGCCGAGCGACCTGTACGTCGCCCTCACCCGGGCCACGCAGCACCTGGGGATCCTGCACACGGGGCGGCTTCCCGCGGGTCTGGGGTGACGCCGGCGGCCGGGGACGGACCGGCCGCGGGTGTGGGGGCGGCGGCTTCGGGGCTACGAACGGTGCGCACGGACGAAGCCCCCGGCCGGGCGTGATCCCGGAACCGGGGGCGGGGCCTTCGGGGCCCGAGGGGCCCCGGGGCCGTGGCGGTCAGACGGTGACCAGCGGGGCCTTCGGGTCGGTGCGGAGCGGGGTGGCCAGGGCGGCCAGGGCGTGCTCCAGGCCGTGGAGGTGCGCCAGGGCGGGTGCGTCGGCGTCGGGGCGGGGCAGCGGGAGGTCGAGGGTGTCCTCGCCGGGCCCGGTGAGGGCTTCGACGGCGGCTTCGACGCGCCAGCAGGCGGCGGCGAGGCGGGCGTCGTGCGAGGCCTGCGGGTCGGCGGCGACGGCCGCCAGGCCGCGGACCTCGCGGGCGCAGTCGTCGAGCAGCGCGAGGACCTGGCGGGCGCGGGCCTTGCGGGCGCGGAACGGGCTGAGCGGGTGCACCAGCGGGGCAAGGGCCAGCCGGACCCGGCCGAGGAGCAGCTCCAGTTCGGCGGCGTGCGGGCCGGGGTCGGCCTCCGGGTCGCCGGCCAGGCGCCGGCTGGCGGCGGCCGTGGCGGCGCGTACGCAGTGCAGGGCGCGCTGGATCCAGGCGTCGTTGGCGGCGTGGGTGGTGACGGGGAGGACGAGGGTGACGGCGAGGGCGGCGCCCAGGGCGCCCAGGGCGGTCTCCTCGAAGCGGAGGAGCAGCAGGCCGGGGTGGAGCACGCCGAGCAGGCCGTAGAGCAGTCCGGCCATCACGGTGACGAAGAACATCATCCAGGAGTACGAGGGCGCGGCCGTGTAGAAGATGCCGAAGACGCAGACGGCGACCAGGGCCGCGGTGGGCGCGGGGGCTCCGTGCAGCGGCACGGCCACGAGCAGGCCGGCGGCGATGCCGGTGACGGTGCCGACGACCCGGCGGAAGCCGCGGACCAGGGTCTCGCCGCGGGAGGCGGTGTTGACGAAGATCCACCAGGCGGTGCCGACGGCCCAGTACCAGCGGTCGGCGGAGACGATCTGGCCGATGGTCAGCGCGAAGGCGCAGGCGACGGTGGCCTGGACGGCCTGCCGGGTGGTGGGGCGGGCCAGGCCGGTGCCGGGCAGCGGCGGCGGGGCGGGGGCGGGCGGGGTGCGGCGCTCGATGGGCCAGAGCAGGAAGCGGACCGCGCCGGCGGCCACCAGGGCCAGGCCGACGGCGGCGTAGAGCTCGGGGAGCTGGGCGGGCGCGGCGTGCAGGAACTGCGTCACGAAGAACTGCATGAACGCGAAGATGCCGAGCGCATGGCCGCGCGGGCCGAAGCGGCGGGCGTACACGCCGCAGAACACCACGGCGAGGAGCGCGGTGTCGCGCAGCAGCGGCACGGCGTGCAGGGCGGTCGCCAGGGCGAGCACGGGGAAGCCGACCGCGGGCAGCAGGGTGGTGGTGATGCGCTGGGCGCGGACGGTGGCGTCGGTGACGGTGAAGAGGGCGAGCAGGGCCGCCAGGCCACCGGTGATGGAGGCGGTGAGCGAGAGCCCGGCGAGTTCCGCCAGGGCCACGGCGAGTGTGACGCCGATGACGGCGCGGGACGAGTTGCGGAGTCTTGCGAGCCCGGGATCAGGAGCCACGAACATCCTCTTCACGGCGGTGTGCCGCCCCCCTTGCAGGTGTTGCGCGCCGCGCCCGGCGGCCGCCCGGGGGTGGTGGGCGGGGCTCGGGCACGGCGAAGGCACCGCGGTCCGGTCCGGCCTCGTCGCCGACCCGGCGCTGCGGCGCCGTAGATACATGGATAGGGCAAGGATATGGAGTGGAAGGCCGTCTGCTCAACTCGGCCCGATTCCACTGGGCCATTGGCCCATTCCGGGCCCGGTCCGGTCGGCCACCGGCAGGGCCAGTGGTCCAGGGGGCAGGGGCCGGTGGTCCCGCCGGCTGGAATGATGGCCGGCATGACGGTGGATGAGCTCGACACCCGCATCCTCCGGCTGCTCATCGAGCAGCCGCGCACCAGCGTGCGCGAGTACGCGCGGCTGCTCGGCATCGCGCGCGGCACCCTGCAGGCCCGGCTGGACCGGCTGGAACGGACCGGGGTGATCACCGGGACGGGGCCCGTGCTCTCCCCCGCGGCGCTGGGGCATCCGGTGCTGGCCTTCGTCCACATCGAGGTCACCCAGGGGCGTCTGGACGAGGTCGGGGAAGCGCTGGCCGCCGTCCCCGAGATCATCGAGGCGTTCTCGATCACCGGCGGCGGGGACCTGCTCACCCGGGTGGCCGCCCGGGACAACGCGCACCTGGAGGACGTGATCCAGCGGCTGATCCGGCTGCCGGGCGTGGTGCGGACCCGCACCGAGGTGGTCCTGCGGGAACGGGTGCCGCACCGGCTGCTGCCCCTGGTCGAGGCGGTGGGGCGGGCGGCCCGCGCCTCCTGACGGAAGATCCCGGCAGGCCCGGTGGTTGGTGGAACCGTGAACGAAATCGCGGAACCGGTGGACGTGGTGGTCGTGGGCGCCGGCCAGGCCGGCCTGTCGAGCGCCTATCACCTCAAGCGGGCCGGACTGGAGCACGTGGTCCTGGACCGGTCGCCGCGGCCGGGCGGGGCGTGGCAGTACCGGTGGCCCACCCTGACCTACGGCCGGGTGCACGGCATGCACGCGCTGCCCGGCATGGAGCTCACCGGGGCGGATCCCGGGCGGCCCTCGTCCGAGGTGATCGGGACGTACTTCGACTCCTACGAGCGCCGCTTCGGGCTGTCGGTCCGGCGGCCCGTGGCGGTGACGGCCGTGCGCGGGGGCGAGGGGGGCCGGCTGCTGGTCGAGTCCTCGGCGGGGCGCTGGTCGGCGCGCGCGCTGATCAACGCGACCGGTACGTGGGACCGCCCTTTCCGGCCGCGCTACCCGGGGCAGGAGACCTTCCGCGGACGGCAGCTGCACACCGCCGGCTATCCGGGGCCGCAGGCGTTCGCGGGAGCCCGGGTGATCGTGGTGGGAGGCGGCACCTCGGGGGTGCAGCACCTGCTGGAGATCGCCGGCGTGGCGGCGGAGACGACCTGGGTGACGCGCCGGCCCCCGGTCTTCCGGGACGGCACCTTCGGGGAGGCCGAGGGGCGCGCGGCCGTGGCGCTGGTGGACGAGCGGGTCCGCCTCGGGCTGCCGCCGCAGAGCGTGGTGAGCGTGACGGGGCTGCCGCTGAACGAGGCGGTCCGGATCGGGCTGGAGACCGGGGTGCTGGCCCGGCGGCCGATGTTCGAGCGGATCACCCCGGACGGTGCGATCTGGGCGGACGGCAGCTCGGTCGGGGCGGACGTGATCCTGTGGGCCACCGGTTTCCGGGCGGCCATCGACCACCTGGCACCGCTGCACCTGCGCGAGCCGGGCGGCGGGATACGGCTGGACGGCACCCGGGCGGTCCGGGACCCGCGGGTGCACCTGGTCGGGTACGGGCCTTCGGCGAGCACCATCGGTGCGAACCGGGCCGGCGGCGCGGCCGTCCGCGAGATCCGCCGGCTCCTGGCCGCCGGTCAGGCCGGGCCGGTTCCCGTCCGGGCGGCGGCGCGGACCCGGTTGAACTCCGCCACATGACGCCGGTGCTCCTCGTACGTCGCCGAGAAGCGGGTGTCGCCGGGCTTGACGGTGACGAAGAACAGCCAGTCGCCGGGGGTGGGGGCGACGGCCGCCGCCATGGCGGGCAGTCCGGGGCTGTCGATCGGCGTGGGCGGCAGGCCCTGGCGTTCGTAGGAGTTGAACGGGCTGTCGATCCGGGTGTCGGCCAGCGTGGTGTCCACGGTGTGGCGGTTCAGGGCGTAGTTGAGGGTGGAGTCCATCTGGAGCGGCATCGAGCGGGCCAGCCGGTTGTGCACCACCCGGGCCACCTTGCCCATGTCGGCGGGGGTCTCCGCCTCGGCCTGGATGATGCTGGCCAGGGTCGCCGTCTGGTACGGGGTCATGCCGTGCACCTTGCCGCCGTCGGCCACGGACTTGGTGGCCAGCTTCCCGGTGGCCGTCCGCACCATGTACCGGAGCAGGTCGACCGGGGTGGTCCTGGAGGTCACCGGGTAGGTGGCCGGGAAGAGGTAGCCCTCGGGGTTGCCCTTGGCCTCGGCGGGCAGGGGCAGTGCCGCCTTCGCGGCCTCCTTGCGGGTGGTGCCGGGCGGCAGCTCAAGTTCGCGGTCGACCGCCGCGTAGACCTGGGCGGCCCGCCAGCCCTCGGGGATCAGCAGGCGGCGGGGCTGCTCGGGCGCGGTGCCCGGCAGCAGCTCGGTGACGAGGAGCGCCGCCCCCGTCGCGACCATCAGGGCGAGGAAGATCGCCAGTCTGCCGCGGCGGGTGAGGCGGTGGTTCCGGCCTCTCGGCGGCCGGTGCTCATGGCGCATACCGGGACGGTAGACCGCGATCGTGCAGATTCCCGGCACCCGTGCCATATTCCGGACCGATCGTCACACGATCACACGATTACGGTCACCCGAACGCCCTCCCCGAAACCCCAGGGCGTTCATTGCGGAGCCGCCTCCATCCGGGCGTCCCGGCGCACCAGTGCGGCGTACCGGCCGTCGGCCGCCAGCAGTTCCCCGTGCGTGCCGCGCTCGGCGATCCGGCCCGCGTCCAGCACCACGATCTGGTCGGCGTCGCGGACGGTGGACAGGCGGTGCGCGATGGTGATGGTGGTGCGCCCGGCCGACAGCTCGTCGATGGCCCGCTGGACGGCGTGCTCCGTACGGGTGTCCAGGGCGCTGGTCGCCTCGTCGAGGATCAGCACCGGCGGGTCGCGGAGGATCGTCCGGGCAATGGCCAGGCGCTGCTTCTCGCCGCCGGAGAAGCGGTAACCGCGCTCGCCGACGAGGGTGTCGTACCCGTTCGGCAGGGAGGAGATGTGGTCGTGGATCTGCGCGGCCCGGGCCGCCTCGGCGATCTCCTCGTCGGTGGCGTCGGGCTTGGCGAAGCGCAGGTTGTCCGCGACCGAGGCGTGGAAGAGGTACGTCTCCTGGGAGACCACTCCGATGGAACGGGCCAGTGAGTCGAAGTCCAGGTCCCGTACGTCGACCCCGTCGAGGGTGACCCGGCCGCCGGTGACGTCGTACAGCCGGGGCACCAGATAGCTGAGGGTGCTCTTGCCGGAGCCGGTGGCGCCGACGACGGCGAGGGAGGTCCCGGCCGGGACGGTGAGGTCGATGCCGGCGAGGGTGCTCCGGGCGGAGGCGGGGCCGTCGTAGGAGAAGTCGACCTCGTGCAGGCGGATCTCGCCCTTGGCCTGGTCCAGCCGCACCGGGTCGGGGCGTTCGCTGATCTCCACCGGGAGGTCCAGGTACTCGAAGATCCGGGTGAACAGGGCGAGCGAGCTCTGGATCTGGACGCCGGTCGAGAGCAGGCTCACGGCCGGGCGGAACAGTCCCTGCTGGAGGGTGACGAAGGCGACCAGGGTGCCGACGGACAGCGAGGGCGCGCCCGCCTGGAGGGCGAGGCCGGCGGCCCAGTAGATCAGCGCGGGCATGGCGGCCATGACGATGCCGATGGTGGACATCCGCCAGCGCCCGGCCATGCTGGACCGGACCTCCAGCCCGACGAGCTTCTCGGACTCCTCGGCGAAGGCGCTGGTGAGGGAGTCGGCCCGGCCCATGGTGCGGCCGAGCAGGATGCCGCTGACCGAGAGGGACTCGGTGACGGTGGCGGCCATCGCGGCCATCTGCTTCTGGCGCTGCGTGGTGATCCTCTTGCGCTCGCGGCCGACCCGGCGGCTGATCCAGACGAAGACCGGCAGGAGGAGCAGCGAAACCAGGGTGAGCCGCCAGTCCAGGGCGAGCATGGCGACCACGGTGGCGACCACCGCGGTCACGTTCGACACCAGGGAGGTCGCGGTGGAGGTGACCGTCGCCTGCATGCCGCCGATGTCGTTGGCGATCCGGGACTGCACCTCGCCGGTACGGGTCCGGGTGAAGAAGGCCAGCGGCATGCGCTGGAGCTGTGCGTAGACGGCGGCCCGCAGGTCGTGCATGACGCGCTGCCCGACCGTGGTGGAGATCAGCGTCTGCAGGACGCCGAACACGCTGGTGACCACGGCGATCAGGATCATGCCCAGGGCGAGCAGGCTGAGCAGCCCGGTCCGGCCCTCGGGGATGGCGGTGTCCAGGACCTCCTTCAGCAGGAACGGCGAGGCGACGCCCACCAGCGAGGAGGCGCAGACGAGCAGCCCGACCACGGCGAGCCGGCCGCGGTACGGGCGGAACAGGCGCACGATGCGGCGGAGCTCGCGCGGCTGCTCCTCGGGAGCGGGCCGGCCGGCATCGAGGGGACGCTCGGACGGCGTCCAGGCGGGTTCTTCTGGGTGCATGGGCTCCCTCGGGAGACGTGGGGAGGACGGGGGCGGCAATTCGTCGTCTGCCGTCTCCGCGTCCGTCGATCCATGGGGGGATCGATCCATTGGAGCATAGCTCATTGTTACCTATGTTCACAATGAACAAGGTCCTGATAGGGTTTCCGCATGAGCACCCCGTCCGCCGACGCCGGCACCGACCGCCTCCTCGCCGAGCAGCTGCTCCGTCTGACCCGCCGCCTCCACCGCATCCAGAAGCGCCATCTGGAGCCCGTCGGCATCACCCCCGCGCAGGGCCGGCTGCTGCGGGTGGTCGCCCACTACCCGGCGGACGCCCCGCCCCGGATGGCCGACATCGCGGCCCGGCTGGAGGTGGTGCCGCGCCAGGTGACCACGCTCGTCGACGGCCTGGAGAACGCCGACTGCGTACGCCGGGTGCCCGACCCGGCCAACCGCCGGGTGACCCGGATCGAGCTCACCGACACCGGCCGCGCCACGCTGCGCAGGCTGCGCAACGCGCGAACCGACGCCGCGGAGGAGATCCTGGCTCCGTTGACCGCCGAACAGCGCGAGGTGCTCGGCGGCCTGCTCAACGCTCTGGCGGACATCCCGGCGGAGCGCCCCTGCTGACGGGAGCGAGGAAGCGCGCATGCCCCTGCTGGAGCCCAGGCCCGGAGCCCTCCGGCCGCGCACCGTCAGCGGCCCCGCACCCGACCGGGTGCCCCAGCACCGGGCGGGCGGTACCCCCGAACCGCTGCGCTCCGAACTGACCGGGCTGCTGGGCGCCGAGAAGGTCCTCTGGAAGATCTCCGACCTGGTGCGCTACGCCTCGGACGCCTCCCCCTACCGGTTCGTGCCCCAGGTGGTGGTGATCGCCGAAGACATCGACGACATCTCCGCGGTGCTCTCCTACGCCCACGGCCGGCAGCGCGAGGTGGTCTTCCGGTCGGCCGGGACCTCCCTCAACGGGCAGGCCCAGGGCGAGGACATCCTGGTCGACGTACGCCGCCACTGGGCGGGGGTCGAGGTGCTCGACGGCGGCCGCCGGGCCCGGATCCGCCCCGGGACCACCGTCGCCCGCGCCAACGCCGCGCTGGCCCGGCACGGCCGGGTGCTCGGCCCCGACCCGGCCAGCGCCGTCGCCTGCACCCTCGGCGGAGTGGTCGCCAACAACTCCTCCGGCATGACCGCCGGCACCACCCGCAACGCGTACCGCACCCTGTCCTCCCTCACCCTGGTCCTTCCTTCGGGCACCGTGGTCGACACCGCCGACCCGCTCGCCGACGAGGAGCTGCTGCGGGCCGAACCCGCCCTGTGCCACGGCCTGCTGGCGGTGAAGGAGGAGATCGAGTCCGAGCCCGACCTGGTGGCCCGGATCCGCGCCAAGCACTCCATCAAGAACACCAACGGGTACCGGCTGGACGCCTACCTCGACGGGAACACCCCCGTGGAGATCCTCCGCGGGCTGATGGTCGGCTCCGAGGGCACCTTCGGCTTCATCGCCGAGACGGTGTTCGACACCCTGCCGCTGGACCGGCACGCCACCGCCGCCCTGCTCTTCTTCCCCTCGCTGCCCGCCGCTGCCGCCGCCGTGCCGGTGTTCAACGAGGCCGGGGCGCTGGCCGTCGAGCTGATGGACGGCAACACGCTGCGCGCCTCGGTGGGCGTCGACGGCGTCCCGGCCGACTGGGCCGTCCTCCCCCGGGACACCACCGCCCTGCTGGTCGAGTTCCGGGCCCCCGACGAAGCCGCACGGGCGGAGGACGAGCGGCGCGCGAGCGGCCTGCTGGCCGGGCTGGAGCTGGTCGCCCCCGTCCCGTCCGTCACCAACGCCTTCACCTCCGACCCGGCGGCCATCGCCGCGTACTGGAAGGCCCGGAAGGCGTTCATCCCCGCGGTCGGCGGGGCCAGGCCGCCCGGCACCACCCTGATCACCGAGGACTTCGCGGTGCCGCCGGCCCGGCTCGCGGAGGCGTGCGCGGCCCTGCTGGAACTCCAGACGGAGCACGGGTTCGACGCGGCCGTCGCCGGCCACGCCGCCCACGGCAACCTGCACTTCCTGCTGGCCTTCGACGCGGCGGACCCGGCGGGCGTGGCCCGGTACGAGGCGTTCATGGACGCCTTCTGCCGGCTCACCGTCGAACGCTTCGACGGCGCACTGAAGGCCGAGCACGCCACCGGCCGGAACATCGCCCCCTTCCTGGAACTGGAATGGGGGCCGCAGGCCACCGAACTGATGTGGCGCACCAAGCAGATCATCGATCCGGACGGGGTGCTCGCCCCCCGGATCGTGCTGGACCGGGACCCGCGGGCGCACCTGCGCGGCCTCAAGACCATTCCGCGGATCGAGGCGGTCGGCGATCCGTGCATCGAGTGCGGGTTCTGCGAACCGACCTGCCCCAGCAAGGACCTGACCACCACTCCGCGGCAGCGGATCCTGCTGCGCCGCGAGATGGTCCGGCAGCAGCCCGGCTCCGCGGTGCTCGACGGCCTGCTGTCCGCCTACGGGTACGACGCGGTGGACACCTGCGCCGGCGACTCCACCTGCAAACTGGCCTGCCCGGTCGGCATCGACACCGGCGCGCTGATGAAGGACTTCCGGCACCGCCGGCACAGCACCCGCGAGGAACGCGCCGCCGAGCTCGCCGCCCGCCACTTCGGAGCCGTGGAACGGGCGGCCCGGCTGACGGTGGGGGCCGCCGACCGGATCACCCACCGGATCGGCGACCGGCCCCTGCGCTCCCTCACCGGCGCCGTCCGCAGGGCGGTACGGCCCGACCTGGTGCCGGAGTGGCTGCCGCAGGTCCCGGGCGCCCCCGCCCACGCACTGCCCGCCACCACCACGCGCTCCGGCGCGGCGGCGGTCTACTACCCCGCCTGCGTCAACCGGATCTTCGGCACCCCCGACGGGCCGGACGCGCGCACCCTGCCGGAGGCGGTGGTCGCCCTGTCGGCACGGGCCGGGAAACCCGTGTGGATCCCCGACGACGTGGCCGGCACCTGCTGCGCCACGATCTGGCACTCCAAGGGGTACGAGGCCGGCAACCGGGTGATGGCCGACCGGATCGTGGAGGCGGCCTGGGGCTGGACGGCCGGCGGGCGGCTGCCCCTGGTGGTCGACGCCTCCTCCTGCGCCCTGGGCCTGGCCCGCGAGGTGGTGCCGTACCTGACCCCGGACAACCGCGCCCTGCACGCCGAACTGACCGTCCTGGACTCGGTCGTGTGGGCGGCCGACGAGCTGCTGCCCCGTCTGGAGGTGTTCCGCAGGGTCGGGTCCGCGGTGCTGCACCCCACCTGCTCGATGCGCCACCTCGGCGGCGAGGAGGCCTTCCGGGCCGTCGCCGCGGCGTGCGCCGAGGAGGTCGTGGTGCCGGACGACGCGGGCTGCTGCGGATTCGCCGGCGACCGCGGGATGCTCCATCCCGAACTGGCGGACGCCGCCACCGCCCGGGAGGCCGCCGAGGTCACGGCCCGGGAGTACGACGCGCACCTCTGCGCCAACCGGATGTGCGAGGTGGGCATGGACCGCGCCACCGGCCGCAGCTACCACTCGGTGCTGCTGGAACTGGAGCGCGCCACCCGCCCCTGAGCCCCCTCCCGCCGCCCCCGCCGCAAGATCCGTCCCCGTACCGGCCTCCGCCCCGATAATCGATTGCCCGGCGGGCCCGGAAAGGGCGAACCTTGCACGGTTTGGACCACACACCGAGGCATGGGGCGTCATGCAGATCAGTGATCTTCCGCATCCGGACCCCGGGGTACCGGACACCCGTTCGGGCCCCCGCTTCCTGCTCTGGCTCGGCCGCACACAGCTCGGCGGACAGGCCCGCAGCCTGGGCTGGGGCCTGCTCCATTTCGCCGGAGTCGCCGGACTGCCGTTCACCGTCGGCCTGGGCGTGGAGGCGGTGGTCGACCGCGACGGCACCCGGCTGCTGCTCGACGGCGCCCTTCTCTTCCTGGTGGGCGTCGCCATCGCGGTGGGCGACACCATGCTGCACCGCACCGCCGTCACCAACTGGATCACCGCGGCCGCCCGGGTGCAGCAGCTGCTCGCCCGCAAGACCGCCGAGCTCGGCTCCGCCCTCACCCGGCGGGTCGCGGCCGGCGAGGTGGTGTCCGTCAGCACCGGCGACGTGGAGAAGATCGGCTGGTTCGTGGAGGCGGTCTCCCGGTTCCTGGCGGCCGCCTTCTCGGTGCTGCTGATCTGTGCCGGGCTGCTGCTGTACTCGCCCTCGCTGGGCGTGGTCGTTGCGGTCGGCGTACCGGTGCTGGCCCTGGCCGTGCTCCCGCTGCTCCCCCGGGCCACCCACCGCGCCGACATCCAGCGCGAGAAGGCCGGCAAAGCCACCGAGCTGGCCTCGGACACCGTGGCGGGACTGCGGGTGCTGCGCGGCATCGGCGGCGAGGAACTCTTCCTGGGCCGCTACCGCGAGGCCTCGCAGGAGGTGCGCCGGGCCGCCGTGCGCAGCGCCCGGATGTGGGCGCTGATCTCGGCCGTCCAGGTGCTGCTGCCGGGCGCGCTGATGGTCGCGGTGATCTGGTACGGCGCCGGCCTCGCCCTCGACGGCCGGATCACGGTGGGTGAACTGGTGGCGGTGTTCAGCGCGGTGGCCACCATGCTGTACCCGCTCCGGCACTTCGAGGAGATCGCCCAGGCGTACTCCTTCTCGAAGCCTTCGGCGAAGCGGGCCGCGCGGGTGCTGGCGCTGACCCGCGGACCCGAGGCTGCCGGGACCGCGGAACCGGCCGCGGCTCCGGCGCCCGGCGGGGACCTCTACGACCCGGAGACCGGGCTGCTCGCGCCGGCGGGCTCGCTGACCGCCGTGGTGTGCGGCGACCCGGACCTGGCGGGCCGGCTGGCCGAGCGGCTGGGCGGGCACCCCGCCGGGGCACCGGCGGGCACTCCGTCGGTGCTGCTGGGCGGGGTGGCGCTGGACGACCTCGAACTGGACGTCGCGCGCACCCTGGTGCTCGTCCAGGACAAGGATCCGGTGCTGCTGTCCGGGACCCTGCGCGAGCTGTTCGACGTACCGGCCTCCGGCGCGGTCGGCGCCCCGGCGGCACTGGCCGCGGCCCGCTGCGGGGACGTACTGGACGCGCTGCTGCAGTCGGCGCCGGACGGGGTCGGCGACCCGATGGAGGCCCGGATCACCGAGCGCGGCCGGTCGCTGTCCGGCGGGCAGCGGCAGCGGCTCGCGCTGGCGCGTTCGCTGGTGACGGACCCGGAGGTGCTGGTGCTGGACGAGCCGACCTCGGCGGTCGACTCGCACACCGAGGCGGGGATCGCCGACGGGGTGTCGGCGCTGCGGGCCGGCCGCACCACGGTGGTGCTGGCCTCCTCCCCGCTGCTGCTGGACCGCGCGGACCGGGTCGTGCTGATCGACGGCGGGACGGTCGCGGCCGTCGGCACGCACCGGGAGCTGCTGCGTTCCGAACCGCGCTACCGGGCGGTGGTCACCCGCGAGACGGACGGGGAACGGGAACCGGTGGGTCCCGGAGGCGGGATCGACGGCGGGATCGACGCTGGGATCGACGGTGGGATCGACGGTGGGATCGACGTGGAGCTGAAGGAAATCGAGGAGTCGGCATGATCGGCGTGGCAGCGCCGGAGTACGATCCGGCGGCCCCGGAGACGGCGGCCACCCTGCCGGTGGGCACACCGGCCACGGTCCGCGCCTACGTGGGCGGGCTGCTGCGCCGCCACCGGCGGGCCTTCACCGTGCTGGTGGTCGCCAACGCGGTCGCGGTGGTGGCCTCCATGGCCGGCCCGTACCTGCTGGGGCGGGTGGTCGACGAGCTGGCGGCCGGATCGCGCGAACTGCACCTGGGACGCGTCGGGCTGCTGTTCGCGCTGGCCCTGGTCGTGCAGACGGTGTTCGTCCGGATGACGCGGCTGCGCGGGGCGATGCTCGGCGAGGAGATGCTGGCCGACCTGCGGGAGGACTTCCTGGTCCGGTCGGTGGGCCTGCCCCCGGGTGTGCTGGAGCGGGCCGGCACCGGTGACCTGCTGTCGCGCATCACCACCGACATCGACCGGCTGGGGAACGCGATGCGGGAGGCCGTTCCGCAGCTGGCCATCGGTGTGGTGTGGGCGGGTCTGCTGTTCGGCGCGCTCGCCGTGACCGCGCCGCCGCTGGCGCTGGCCGCGCTGGTGGCGCTGCCGGTCCTGGTGTGGGGCTGCCGCTGGTACTTCAAGCGGGCGCCCTCGGCGTACCGTTCGGAAGCGGCCGGGTACGCGGCCGTGGCCGCGGCCCTGACCGAGACGGTGGACGCGGGCCGCACGGTCGAGGCGCACCGGCTGGGCCGGCGCCGGATCGCGCTGTCCGAGCAGCGGATCAAGGAGTGGACGGCCTGGGAGCGGTACACGCTGTTCCTGCGGTCGGTGCTGTTCCCGGTCATCAACGTCACCTATGTGACCATCCTGGGCGCGGTGCTCCTGATCGGCGGCTGGTGCGTGCTCCAGGGGTGGCTGACGGTGGGACAGCTGACCACGGGTGCGCTGCTGGCGCAGATGATGGTCGACCCCATCGGGATCATCCTGCGCTGGTACGACGAGCTGCAGATCGCCCAGGTGTCGCTGGCCCGGCTGGTCGGCGTACGGGAGATCGAACCGGACGCGGGCGACGCCCGGGTCTCCCCGGCCGGCCGGGACGTACGGGCCGAGGGGGTGCGGTTCGGCTACCGCGACGGGGTGGACGTGCTGCACGCGGTGTCGATGGCGGTGCCGCCGGGCACCCGGATGGCGCTGGTCGGGCCGTCCGGCGCGGGGAAGTCCACGCTGGGCCGGCTGCTGGCGGGCATCTACCCGCCGCGGACGGGCGAGGTGACGCTGGGCGGGGCCCGGCTGTCGGAGATGCCGGCGGAGCGGGTGCGCGCGCACGTGGCCCTGGTCAACCAGGAGCACCACGTGTTCACGGGCACGCTGCGGGACAATCTGCTGCTGGCCCGTACGGGCGCCGGGGACGCGGAGCTCTGGGCGGCGCTGGGCGCGGTGGACGCGGACGGCTGGGCGCGGGCACTGGAGGACGGCCTGGACACCGGGGTGGGTTCGGGCGGTACGGCGCTGACCCCGGCGCAGGCGCAGCAGATCGCGCTGGCCCGGCTGGTGCTGGCCGATCCGCACACCCTGGTGCTGGACGAGGCGACCTCGCTGCTGGACCCGCGGGCGGCGCGCCACCTGGAGCGTTCACTGGCCCGGGTGCTGCACGGGCGTACGGTCATCGCGATCGCGCACCGGCTGCACACGGCGCACGACGCGGACGTGATCGCGGTGGTGGAGGACGGCCGGATCAGCGAGCTGGGCAGCCATGAGGAGCTGGTCGCGGCGGACGGCGCGTACGCGGCCCTGTGGCGGTCCTGGCACGGCTGACCGGTGTGCGGGTGGGGTGCCGGGCCGCGCGGCCCGGCACCCCGCCGGACGCCGCGGGCCCGGCGGTGATCTGCCGGAGGGGCCCTAGCCGCGCGGGCGGGTGGTTTCGGGGGCTCCGGCCGAAGGGCTGTGCGGGTTGATGCCCGCGCCGGGCCGTCGCTGCACGGTGCGCAGCGGTACCGCCGGCTGGTAGGCCTGCTTGCCGGCACAGGTCCAGATGACGGGGCGTTCGATGCCGGAGCCGTCCACGGCCACGCCGCCGACCTGGTCCCGGTCGGTCACGGCGAAGGCGGCCGAGAAGCCGGTGGGCGCCAGCCTCGGCAGGGCGAGCACGGGGCCGGTGCCGCGCCAGTACTGCGCCTGGACCGGCGGCATCGGCTCCGGGGGCCAGTCGTAGGGCGAGTCGTAGGCGGTGCCGACGGTCACCCGGGTGGTCGGGCTGATGTCCTCGAAGCTGCCGCTGGTGCGGCCCGCCAGGGTGCCGGGGCCGGTCCGGGTGGTGTACGGCGGGGCCCAGGCCACCAGGCTGTTGGTCCCGTCGTGGTGCCCGGCGCTGATGCCGACGAGGCGGCCGGACTCGTCGATGGCCGCGGGCATGGAGATGTCGTAGGCGTCGCCGGGCGGCTGGGTGAGGACGGGCGGGGCCGCGATGCTGCCGCTCCACACGATCCCGGGGGCGGTGTTCCAGGCGCCGTCGGGGTCGTCGGCGGGGCCCCAGCCGTAGCCGACGATCCGGCCCGCGTTGTTGATGCCGGTGACGGCGCGCAGGTCGAATCCGGGGGGCTCGGCGAGGACGCGGCGGACCGTGGTGCCCTGCCATTCGATGCCGACGGTGTCGCTGCCTTCGTAGCGGTAGCCGACGATGCGGCCGTGGTCGTTGACCGCGGTCGCGTAGTGGCCGCCGGGCAGCAGGGTCACCGCGGCCTGGCCCGGCCGGTAGCGGAAGGCGCGGGGCCCGGTCGGACTCATGACCATGCCGACCATCAGGCCGAACCGGTTGACGGCGTCGACGCGGCCGCCGGTGTATCCGGTGGGGAGTGGTACGGCGTGCACGGTGGTGCCGCTCCACCAGGCGGGCTTGCCGTGCGAGGTACCGACGGACAGTCCCAGTCGGCCGATGCCGTTGACCTGGGTGTCCTCCAGCCACGGGCTGGGTTCGGCCGGGTCCGGTCCGGGCAGTGAATCCAGCACCTTGACGGCCGGTTTGCAGGTGGTGGCTTCGGGCGCCGCTCCGGCCGGTGTGGTGAGCGTGAGCGAGGCCAGCAGGGCCCCTCCGACCGCTGCGAGTGCGCGGCGCCTGCCGCTTCTCCGGCCTCTGTTGCGGCTGTTGCCCATGGGTCAGTCCCCCCGTCATGGCGCGAGCCGACGAATCCCACGGCTCGTCGGTGCACATGATGTCCGTCCCGGCCGGGACTGAACAGATGGCGGCCGGGGGGACTTTCAGGGGATTTTCGGCGAACGGGAGCAGCCGGCCCGGCTGTTGTCACGGCCGGGCCGGCCCTTTCTGCGGTGTCCGCGCTAGCGGCCGGAGCCCGCGTAGTCGTGCTCCCTGGCCGGGTGGGGCGGCGTGCCCGTCCCGGCCGGGGTGGCGGCCGGCGCGAGCCGGTCCAGCCCGGTGCCTTCCACGTCCACGTTCGGCAGCATCCGGTCCAGCCACTTCGGCAGCCACCAGGCGGACTTGCCGAGCAGGGCGAGCAGGGCCGGAACGATCGCCATCCGGACGACGAAGGCGTCGAAGAGGACGGCCGATGCCAGGGCGAAGCCGATCATCTTGATCAGGTCGTTGCTCTCGGTCATGAAGGCGGAGAACACGCTGATCATGATGATGGCGGCCGCGCTGACCACCCGCCCGCCGTAGCGGAAGCCGGTGGCCACGGCCTCGCGGGGCTCCTCGCCGTGGCTGAACGCCTCCCGCATGCGGCTGACCAGGAACACCTCGTAGTCCATCGCGAGGCCGAACACCACACCGATCATGAAGATCGGCATCGTGCTGATCACCGGGCCGGTCGCCTTGACTCCGAACACCTCGGCCAGCCATCCCCACTGGAAGATCGCCACGACGGCGCCGAGGGCCGCGCTGACGGAGAGCAGGAAGCCGAGGGCGGCCTTGAGCGGCACCAGGACGGACCGGAAGACCAGGACCAGGAGCAGGAAGGCCAGGCCGACCACGAGGGCCAGGTACGGGACCAGCGCGTCGTCGAGGGTCTTGGAGAAGTCGATGAACGCGGCGGTCTGGCCGGTCACCAGGATCTCGTCGGCGCCGCTGGAGCCCTCGATGCCGCTCACGCCGTCACGGATGGAGCGGACGAGCACCTCGGTGTCGTGTTCGGTGGGACCGGTGGAGGGGACGAGGCTCACGATCGCGGTGTCGTTGGCCGGGTTCGCCGTGGCCGGGGAGACGGATTCGACGTCCTTGACCTTGGCCAGCGCCTGGGCCGCCGAACCGGCCGCGGCCGTGGCGTCCTTGGCGCTCACGGTGATGGTGAGGGGTCCGTTGAAGCCCGGCCCGAAGGACTCGGACAGCATGTCGTACGCCTTGCGCTGGGTGGTGTCGGTCGCCATGGTGCCCTCGCCCGGCAGGCCCAGTTCCAGACTGGTGGCGGGCAGGGCGACCGCGCCCAGGCCCAGGACGCCGACGAGCAGGACCGCGACCGGGTGGCGCAGCACGTAACGGGCCCAGCGGGTGCCCAGGTTGGGCTTGGTGCGGGCGGCCTCCTTCTCCATCCTGCGCCGCAGGCGGGCGGAGGGCTCCTTGCCCTTGAGCGCCGGGCGGTCGACGCGGCGCAGGGTGCGGATCGGGGCGAAGCCGAGCAGGGCGGGGACGAAGGTGATGGCGATCAGGACGGCGACGGCGACCGTGCCGGCCGCGGCCAGGCCCATCTTGGTGAGCATGGGGATGTTCACCACGGCCAGGCCGGCCAGGGCGATGATGACGGTGAGTCCGGCGAAGACCACGGCCGAGCCGGCGGTGCCGACGGCGCGGCCGGCGGCCTCCTCCGGGGTGCGGCCCTCGGTGACCTCGGAGCGGTAGCGGGAGATGATGAACAGGGCGTAGTCGATGCCGACGGCGAGACCGATCATCATGGCCAGCGTGCCCGTGGTGGCGGACAGCCCGAAGGTGCTGCCCAGGGCGAGGATGCCGCTGAGGCCGACGCCCACGCCGATGAGGGCGGTGAGCAGGGGCATGCCGGCGGCGATCATCGAGCCGAAGGTGATCAGCAGGACCACGGCCGAGACCAGGACGCCCAGGAGCTCGGTGCCCCCCGCGGCCGCCTCGACCTCGATGGCGTCACCGCCGGCCTCGACGGTCAGGCCGGTGTCGCGGGCCTTGTCCAGCGCCTTGGTGAGCCCGTCGTGCTCCTCGTCCTTCAGCGTGGTGGCCGCGGCCTTGTAGGTCACGACGGCGTAGGCGGTGGTGCCGTCCTTGCTGACGGCACCCGCCTGGAACGGGTCGGCGACCGCGGCCACTCCGGGGGCCTTGGCCATGTCGGCGACGAGCGCGGAGACCGCGGCCTTGCGCTCCGTGCCGGAGACCTTCTCGCCCTTGGGTGCGCGGACGACCACCCGCGCGGTGGCGCCGTCGGCGCTCGCGGCCGGGAACTTCTCCTTGAGCAGGTCGAACGCCTTCTGCGATTCGGTGCCCGGCATGGTGAACGTATCGGCCGGCGGTGGTGGGGCGGAGGAGGCGGCAGCACCCACTCCGCCGAAGATCAGCACCCAGATCAGGAGGGTCAGCCATCGCCGGCGGAAGGCGAAGCGACCCAGCTGGTAGAGGAATGTGGCCACGACGAACAGGCTCCTGTCGGATCGGCAGTGTGGGGGTTCACGCACCGTTTCTCGATGCGCGCAGCAACGGGTCCGGGAGGCGTGCACACCTCGACCGCATGGCATCACTATGGCGCCATAATGGCGCCAACGCAAGACCTTGGCACCACGAACGGCGCCACGCAGGCGCCATCCGGGCGTTCCGGAGTGCGTTGTTCGGTAGCGTCACACCGAGACGGGCGCCACGTCGCCCGCGATGGTGGCCTTATGTCAAAAGGGACCGGCACAGCGATGTAAACGCGCCATAAATGCGCCATCGTGGCGCCAAAACATCGATGCCCCCTGCACACGGCAGGGGGCACGGCCTTACAGGGGCATCGGCACTACAGAGGTCGGCGACCGGAAGAGCGAAAGGCCGCGGCCTAGACGAAGCCCAGGGCGGCGGCACCGCCGATGCCGCCGAGCAGCATGAACACCGGCATGAGGACCTTGAGTTCGACCCAGCTGCCGGCCCGGAAGCGCATCGCCTTGGGCGGGCCGACGGGATACCAGCGCTTGCCGGCGATCGGAATCGGCCACAGGACCGGGCATCCGGAGACGGTCAGGGCGTCGCCGATGTCGTGGACCAGGGCTCCGAGGACGACGGGCAGGCCGAGCCAGAGGTACTCCTGGCCGGGAGCGGTGAACAGCCAGCCGTGGCCGGGCTGGTCGAGGACACCGGCGAGGATCCAGGCACTGGTCGCGCCGAGCAGCCACACCAGGACGTCGCTGGACATCCGGGCGGCCCGCCACAGCAGGCCCTCCACCGCCAGGACCAGGTGCACGAAGAGCAGGGCGAGGACGCCCCAGCGGCCGGCGGTCGCGGCGAGGGCCGAGGAGCCGGCGCCGATCAGCACCGCCCAGAGCCAGGTGTGGGTCAGGGTGCGGTGCCCGCCGGAGCGGCGGGCGTCGCGGGTGGAGCGCGTCGACCTGTAGACGGCGTACGAGAGCTTGTCGACCACCTCGCACAGGCCGCGGGAGAGCGGGCCGAAGGCGCGCGAGATCGTCGCGGACTTGTGGTCGAGGTCGGGGGCCAGGGCCGCACCCGCGCAGATCAGCGATCCGGCGAGCAGCACCGGCCAGGGCATCGGGTGCCCGGCGGCCGCGACGGCCGCTCCCACCCCCAGCCACGCGGCAGCGCCGGAGAGCGAGTGCGCCGGACCCATCATGTTCGTTCCCGCCCCAGTCCCGTGGTGATCGTCGACGGCCCAGAGTACCTTCGTCGATCTTCGATACCCGGCCGGTTCCCTGATCCGGGCGGAAGCCAGGCAAGATGGGGGCGTGACCCTCATTGATCAGCTGCCGCCGAACGCCGACCCCGACGCCCTCTTCGAGGCCTTCTCCTCGTGGGCGGAGAGCCAGGGCATCACCCTGTACCCGGCTCAGGAGGAGGCGCTGATCGAGGTGGTCTCCGGGGCGAACGTGGTCCTCTCCACCCCGACCGGCTCCGGGAAGAGCCTGGTCGCGGCAGGGGCGCACTTCACCGCTCTGGCCCAGGACAAGGTCACCTTCTACACCGCGCCGATCAAGGCCCTGGTCTCGGAGAAGTTCTTCGACCTGTGCAAGCTGTTCGGCACCGAGAACGTGGGCATGCTCACCGGCGACGCCTCCGTCAACGCGGACGCCCCGGTGATCTGCTGCACTGCCGAGGTGCTGGCGTCCATCGCCCTGCGCGACGGCAAGGACGCCGACATCGGCCAGGTCGTGATGGACGAGTTCCACTTCTATGCGGAGCAGGACCGCGGCTGGGCCTGGCAGATCCCGCTGCTGGAGCTGCCCCAGGCACAGTTCGTGCTGATGTCGGCGACCCTCGGCGACGTGTCCCGCTTCGAGGAGGACCTGACCCGGCGCACCGGCCGGCCGACCTCCGTGGTCCGCTCCGCGACCCGCCCGGTCCCGCTGTCCTACGAGTACGTCACCACGCCGATCACCGACACCCTGACCGAGCTGCTGCAGACCAAGCAGGCCCCGGTCTACATCGTCCACTTCACCCAGGCGCAGGCGGTGGAGCGGGCCCAGTCGCTGATGAGCATCAACATGTGCTCGCGCGAGGAGAAGGACCAGATCGCCGAGCTCATCGGCAACTTCCGGTTCACCACCAAGTTCGGGAAGAACCTCTCCCGCTACGTCCGGCACGGCATCGGCGTGCACCACGCCGGCATGCTCCCCAAGTACCGGCGGCTGGTGGAGAAGCTGGCGCAGGCCGGTCTGCTGAAGGTGATCTGCGGCACCGACACCCTCGGCGTCGGCGTGAACGTCCCCATCCGCACGGTCCTGTTCACCGCGCTGACCAAGTACGACGGCAGCCGGGTCCGCACCCTGCGGGCGCGCGAGTTCCACCAGATCGCCGGCCGCGCCGGCCGGGCCGGCTTCGACACCGCGGGCTTCGTGGTGGCGCAGGCCCCGGAGTACGTGATCGAGAACGAGCGGGCCCTGGCGAAGGCGGGCGACGACCCGAAGAAGCGCCGCAAGGTGGTCCGCAAGAAGGCGCCCGAGGGATTCGTCGGCTGGGCCGACACCACCTTCGAGAAGCTGATCGCCGCCGAGCCGGAGCCGCTGACCTCCCGCTTCAAGGTCAGCAACATCATGCTGCTCTCGGTGATCGCCCGGCCCGGCAACGCCTTCGAGGCGATGCGCCGGCTGCTGGAGGACAACCACGAGCCGCGCAAGAACCAGCTGCGGCACATCCGCCGTGCCATCGCGATCTACCGCTCCCTGCTGGACGGCGGCGTCGTGGAGCAGCTGGACGCCCCGGACGCGGAGGGCCGGACCATCCGGCTCACCGTCGACCTCCAGCAGGACTTCGCGCTGAACCAGCCGCTGTCCACCTTCGCGCTGGCCTCCTTCGACCTGCTGGACCCCGAGTCCCCCTCCTATGCGCTGGACATGGTCTCGGTGGTCGAGTCGACCCTCGACGACCCGCGCCAGATCCTCGCCGCCCAGCAGAACAAGGCCCGGGGCGAGGCCGTGAACGCGATGAAGGCGGACGGGGTCGAGTACGAGGAGCGGATGGAGCGTCTGCAGGACGTCACCTATCCCAAGCCGCTGGAAGAGCTCCTGCTGCACGCCTACGACGTGTACCGCAAGAGCCACCCGTGGGTGGGCGACCACCCGGTCTCGCCGAAGTCGATCATCCGTGACATGTTCGAGCGGGCGCTGTCCTTCACCGAGTTCACCTCCTTCTACGAGCTGGCCCGCACCGAGGGCATCGTGCTGCGTTACCTGGCGAGCGCGTACAAGGCGCTGGACCACACCATCCCGGACGACCTGAAGTCCGAGGACCTGGTGGACCTGATCGAGTGGCTGGGCGAGATGGTGCGCCAGGTCGACTCCAGCCTGCTGGACGAGTGGGAGCAGCTGGCCAACCCCGAGGCGGAGACGGCCGAGGAGGCTCAGGAGAAGGCCGACCAGGTCAAGCCGGTCACCTCCAACGCACGCGCGTTCCGGGTGCTGGTCCGCAACGCCATGTTCCGCCGGGTGGAACTCGCGGCCCTCGACAACGTCGAGGAGCTGGGCGAGCTGGACGGCGAGTCCGGCTGGGACGCGGACGCCTGGGGCGAGGCGATGGACGCCTACTGGGACGAGTACGACGACCTGGGCACCGGCCCGGACGCCCGCGGCCCGAAGCTGCTGATGATCGAGGAGGACGCCGAGCACGGCCTGTGGCGCGTCCGCCAGACCTTCGCCGACCCCAACGGCGACCATGACTGGGGCATCAGCGCCGAGGTCGACCTGGCGGCCTCCGACGAGGAGGGCCGGGCGGTCGTCCGGGTGACCTCGGTCGGACAGCTCTGACCGGGCGGCGCCGCCCCGCGTTCCCGACGGCACCGACAGCAGTGGAGAGCCTCTGATGACGAACCCCGCCGAAAGACTCGTCGACCTGCTCGACCTGGAGCAGATCGAGGTCAACATCTTCCGCGGCCGCAGCCCGCAGGAGTCCTTGCAGCGCGTCTTCGGCGGGCAGGTGGCCGGCCAGGCCCTGGTGGCCGCCGGCCGGACCACCTCGGGCGACCGGCCCGTGCACTCCCTCCACGCGTACTTCCTCCGCCCCGGCATTCCCGGGGTGCCGATCGTGTACCAGGTGGAGCGGGTGCGCGACGGGCGTTCCTTCACCACGCGCCGGGTCACCGCGGTCCAGCAGGGCCGTACGATCTTCAACCTCACCGCCTCCTTCCATCAGCCGGAGCAGGGCAGCATCGAGCACCAGCTGCCGCCCCGGCTGGACTTCCCGCACCCGGACTCGCTGCCCAAGGTCGCGGACGAGATCCGCGAGCACCTCGGCGAGCTGCCCGAGGCACTGGAGCGGATGGCGCGCCGCCAGCCCTTCGACATCCGCTACGTGGACCGGCTGCGCTGGACGCGTGAGGAGGTCAAGGACGCCGACTCGCGCAGCGCGGTGTGGATGCGCGCCGTCGGCCCGCTGGGCGACGACCCGCTGGTGCACACCTGTGCCCTCACCTACGCCAGTGACATGACCCTCCTCGACGCCGTGCGCATCCCCGTGGAACCCCTCTGGGGCGTGCGCGGGTTCGACATGGCCAGCCTCGACCACGCCATGTGGTTCCACCGGCCCTTCCGGGCGGACGAGTGGTTCCTCTACGACCAGGAGTCCCCCATCGCCCACGGCGGCCGCGGTCTGGCCCGCGGCCGGATCTACGACGTCGAGGGCCGGCTCCTCGTGTCCGTGGTGCAGGAGGGCCTGTTCCGCCCGTACACCTCTCCGAAGGACTGATCCCTCCCGTGCCCGTGCCGTCCCCCCGTCCCTGCCCCTGCGGGCTGCCCGCCGCCTACGCGGACTGCTGCGGCCGCTTCCACTCCGGCGCGCAGCAGGCGCCCACCGCCGAACTGCTGATGCGTTCCCGGTTCAGTGCGTTCGCCGTCGGCGACACCGCCTATCTGATGCGGTCCTGGCATTCCTCGACCCGCCCGGACGGGCTGGAGCTGGATCCGGCGCAGCGCTGGGAGCGGCTGGAGATCCTGGGCACCGAGCGCGGCGGCATGTTCGAGACGGAGGGTGCCGTGGAGTTCCGCGCGTACTACCGGGAGGGCCGGCACGCCGGTTCCCTGCACGAGAACAGCAGCTTCACCCGGGAGGGCGGCGCCTGGGTCTACGTCGGCCCGCTCTCCCCCGTCTCCTTCGACTGAGCCCGCGCCCCGGTCAGGGCGAAGTCCAGACTGGTGCGGTACCAGAGGACTTCCTCCGGCTGCTCCGCCCGGAGCAGCCGGAGGGCGACGGCCGCGGCGGCCTCCGCCTGGGGGTGGCCGTGGGGCGGGGGCGGTGCGAGCCCGGCCAGCCGGTTCCGTTCCGCCGGATCGGGGACGGCCCCGTCGACCTCGCCATCGGGCAGCACCGAGGCGAGGATCGCGGCCCGCTCCCAGGGGTCGGCGGTCCGCCTCAGCAGCAGCCCCACGTGCCGGCCGCGCCAGCGGCGCGGCCGCTGGTCCTCCCCGGCTGCGAGCCGCTCCCGGTCCTCCGCGGGGGCTCCGCCCCGCAGCAGGTCGGGCCTGCGGCCGGCGAACTCCTTCAGCTCCGCGGCGAGATAGAGCCACACCACCGCCCGGTACCGGTTGATCCGGTACCCGACCGGGGTGACGTGGCCGCACCGCGCGAGCCGGGTGAACCGGGCCGGGCCCACGCCCAGCAGCTCCGCCGCGCCCGCGGCTCCGAGGGTCTCGACCCGGTCCCGCAGGGCGTGCGGGAACCCCTCGCCGGACCGGATCCGGTCGAGCTCGGCACGCGCGAACCGCACCCCGCCGGGCCCGCGCAGCCCGGCCCGGACAATCCCCAGCTGCACGGCCCGGGCGAACTCCGCCCGCCCCAGACCCAGTTCGGCGGCGGCCCGCACGCCGCCCACCGCCGTCCGCTCCCGCTGGCCCTCCCGTGCGCGCACCCCTGCCCGGACCCGCCCGACACCCTGAGCCCCTGCCCGCGGACCCACCCGCGGGCCCGCCTGCGCACCGGCCCCGGGCCCCGCCTGCGGACCCGCACAGGTCCGGACCTCCACGGCGTCCCGACCGGCGACGACTGCCCCGCTCCGTCCAGCTTCCATGACCCCTCCCTCACCCGAAGCGATCCTTTCGATCACTCTGAGTGAAGACGGTAGCGCCGCGCCCCGACACCCCGCGAGCCCTGTGGACAACCCCCGGACGCGTCCTATGCTGCGCTCCATGCCGACCTCCACGCCCAGCTACGAGGACGTCGCCGCGGCGGCCGCACGCCTCGCCGGCCGGGCCCACCGGACGCCCGTCCTGCAGTCCCGGCTGATCGACCGACAGCTCGGCCTCCAGGCCGTCTTCAAGTGCGAGAACCTCCAGCGGGCGGGCGCCTTCAAGTTCCGCGGCGCCTTCAACGCGCTCTCCCGCTTCACCCCCGAGCAGCGCCGCGCGGGCGTGGTCGCGTACTCCTCCGGCAACCACGCCCAGGCCGTCGCACTGAGCGCACGGCTGCTGGACATCCCGGCGACCATCGTCATGCCCAAGGACGCCCCGGCGGTGAAGGTGGACGCCACCTCGGGCTACGGCGGCCAGGTGGTCATGTACGACCGCTACGCGGAGGACCGCGAGGAGATCGGCCAGGCCCTGGTGGAGCGCTACGGCCTGACCCTGGTTCCGCCGTACGACCATCCGGACGTCATCGCCGGCCAGGGCACCGCGGCGATGGAGCTGTTCGAGGAGACGGGCCCGCTCGACGCGCTGTTCGTGCCGTTCGGCGGCGGCGGTCTGCTCGCCGGCTCCGTCCTCGCGGCCGGCGCGCTCTCCCCGGACTGCCGGCTGTACGGGGTCGAACCCGAATCGGGCGACGACGGCCGGCGGTCCCTGGCCGAGGGCCGGATCGTGCGCATCGGGACCCCGCGGACCATCGCCGACGGCGCCCAGGTCACCCACATCGGAGAGCTGAACTTCCGGATCCTGCGCGCGGCCGGCCCGGAGACGGTCACCGCCGTCACGGCCACCGACGCCGGACTCGTCGACGCCATGCGGACGTTCGCCACCTACATGAAGCTGGTCGTGGAGCCGACCGGCTGCCTGGGCCTGGCCGCCCTCCGCACCCACGCCGCGGCCCTGCGCGAGCTGCACGACCTCGGCGGGCTGCGCGTCGGCGTCCTGGTCAGCGGCGGCAACGTCGACCCCGCCCGGTTCGCCGAACTCCTCGCCACCCGCGGCACCCTGGGCTGACCGGCCGGTCCGGCACCGCGTCCGGTTGCCGTTAGGCTCGGTCCGGCACGGAGGACGGACGCACGGACGGGAGCGGGCAGCGGTGAACGACGAGGCGCGGGAGCGGAGCGGGGCACGGGCGGAGGACGTCCTGCGGGCGCTGCGGGAGAGCGACACGGTGCGGCTGCTGGACGGGTTCGGCGCCGAGGAACTGGACGGCTGGCAGCTGGACCTGCCGCCGGCGGTCCGCCGGATCCTGCTGGAGACCGGCGGCGTCGAGGTCGGCGGGGAGCGCTACGTGTTCGGGCCGCGCCGGACCCACCGGATCAGCCCCTTCCACCAGGGCACCTGGAGGCTCGGTTACCTGGACGCGGTGGAGGCCCCGCTGATCGTGGGCGTCGACGGCGAGGGCCGCGCCGACTGGGGGCCGGTGGTGGCCGCGGCCACCGGTGAGGACGGGGAACTCACCGTGCTGTCCCCCTCGTTCATCGAGTGGCTGGCCGGGCTGGCCGGGCCGGCCTCGCCGACCGGGGCCGCCACCGGGTCAAGCGCCGGGTCGGCCATCGGCTCGACCGCAGGCTCCTCCCCCACCGTTCACCGCGTGCACGCCGTGCCCAGTGTCTCCGCCGCCGAGGGCGCCGACCCGGCCCTGGCGGCGCTGGTCGGCCGTGGTGACTCGCTGACCGACGTGGTGGACCTGCGGACGCTGCCCGGCCATCCGTGCCGGGTCGTCTGGGAGCCGTACCACTCCACGGAGTTCAACACCGCCGACACCGGCTCCAGCGAGATCCACCTCCGGATCGTCGGCGGCGGGCAGGCCCTGCTGCTGCGCAGCGAGGTGAGCGGCGACTTCCTGGGCCGGCCCGTACGCCGGCACGCCGTGCCCGCCGATGCCGCCGCCCGGGCCGTGGCCGAGCTGCGCGCCCTGGCCGCCGAACTGCGCGAGGACGTACGGCTGGGCGAGGGCAGCACGGACGCCGAGCTGGACGCCTGGCCCGTCCCGGTCCCGCCCGGTGTCCGCACGGTGCTCCGCGCGATCGGCTCGGTCCACGTGAGCGGGCTCCCCGAACTCCGCCTGCGGCCCGGTACGGCGGACTTCGGTGTCGACCCCGAGGTGCACCGGATGCTGGGCGGCGACGGCGCGTACTGGCCGGTGGCCGAGGTCACCTACGGCCCGTACCGGGCGCTCGCGCAGATCCGCCTGGACCCGGAAACCGGCGCATGGGGCTGCGCGGTGTCCGTCATGGCCGACCCTGACGTCCTGCGCGAGTACCCGGACCTCACACTGATCGGCGAGTCCCTGGAGGACCTGCTGCTGACGTACGCGCGGCTGGCGAGGGAGGCCGCCGATCGGCTGCGGGAGGACGGCGTACGGCGGATCGGCGGGGGGTGGATGTTCCCGAACACGGGTGAGGCGTGGCCGCGTCCGGTGCCCGTCGAGGAGTGGGCGGGCGCCCCGGATCCGCTGCTGGCGGCCGCCGCCGGGCTGCCCGCCGGGACGCACGGGGTCGACCTGCGGTCGGCCCCCATCCCCAGCGACGTGTCCTTCTACCGTGCCGAGGACTGGCCCTACCGGGCACCGCTGGAGCGGCTGACCTTCCCCGGCGGCGGGGCCCTGGTGGTCGCGGAAATCCGCCGCTGAAACCCCGCCGCTGAAAGCCGAACCCCGCAGCCGTAACCCGCTGCGGGGCCGGTCAGCCGCCGGTGATCCGCCGCTCCGCGACGCCCAGGTGTTCGCCGACCCGGTTGACCAGCAGCGTCATCTCGTACGCCACCTGCCCGATGTCGGCCTCCGCACCGCTGAGGACGCACAGGCAGCTGCCCGCTCCCGCGCCCATCACGAACAGCACGCCCTCGTCGTACTCCACCATCGTCTGCCGGACCTCACCGGCCCGGAAGTGCCGCCCCGATCCCTTCGCCAGGCTCTGCAGTCCGGCGGAGACGGCCGCCAGGTGTTCCGCGTCCTCCCGGGCCAGCCCGGCGCTCGCGCCGGTGACCAGGCCGTCGTTGGAGAGCACCACCGCGTGCCGGACCTGCGGAACCCTGCGCGTCAGGTCGTCCAACAGCCAATCGAGCTGCTTGTCCAGTGCCATTTACGCCCCTCCCGTGCACGCGGCCGGTCCCGCCCCGTGTCGTCGTTCCGCCAGCCTTCCCCACCAGCGGCTTTCCGGCAAGGAGGATGTCCCCATGGCGAAGAAGATGACGGAAGAGGAGTGGCGGGCCTTTGTGTCCCACTCCACCAGGACCGGCAAGCTGGCGACCGTACGGGCGGACGGCAGCCCCCACACCGCCCCCGTCTGGTTCGTACTCGACGGCGACTCGTTCCTCTTCAACACGGGGAAGGACACGGTCAAGGGCCGCAATCTGGTCCGGGACGGGCGGGTCGCCCTCTGCGTGGACGACGACCGGCCGCCGTACTCCTACGTCGTGCTGCAGGGCCGCGCCGAGGTCCTCCACCACGAGGGGAACGAGGCCGAGATGCTGCACTGGGCCACGCGCATCGCCGCCCGGTACATGGGCGAGGAGAACGCCGAGGCGTACGGCCGCCGCAATGCGGTGTCCGGCGAACTGCTGGTCAGGGTCACCGTGGAGAAGGTGGTCGCCCAGTCGGGGATCGCCGAATGACGGGGTGACGGCGCCGGCCGGGGCGAAGGGGGGTGGGGCTGTGCAGCCGGGGTGTGGGAGCGAAGGGGTGTGGGGTGCCGTGGTGTACGTGCTCACGCGGGGTCGGTCTGGGGTGCCACCGAGTCCAGCAGCCGGGCGGTGTGCACCCTCCCGGCGTACTCGACCAGCCTGATCAGCACCTCCTTGCCCGAGTCCTTGTCCCGCGCGTCGCACAGCACCACCGGCGTCCCGTCCTCCAGGTCGAGCGCCAGGGACACGTCGTGCGCACCGTGGGTACGGGCGCCCGCGAAGCAGTTGACGGCCACCACGAACGGGATGCGGCGGTGCTCGAAGTAGTCCACGGCGGGGAAGCAGTCCTCCAGCCGCCGGGTGTCGGCGAGCACCACCGCGCCGAGTGCGCCCTGGGACAGCTCGTCCCACAGGAACCAGAACCGGTCCTGTCCGGGGGTGCCGAACAGGTACAGCGAGAGCCCCGTCCTGATGGTGATCCGCCCGAAGTCCATGGCCACGGTGGTGGTCGTCTTCTGCTCCACCCCGCCCGTGTCGTCGACCGGCTCGCCGGCCTCGCTCAGCAGCTCCTCGGTGCGCAGCGGCCGGATCTCGCTCACGGCGCCGACCAGGGTCGTCTTGCCCACCCCGAAACCGCCGGCCACCAGGATCTTCAGCGCCAGCGCGGCCAGTTCGGCGTCGCCCCCGTCTGGCCGCCCCTCGTCCATTCCCATCACAGCGCTCGCAATCCCTCGATGACTTCTCGCAGAATCCGCTCGTCCGGCAGCCGGGCGGGCGGTACGGGGCGGCTGACCCGGACGTGTCCGGATTCCAGCAGATCGCCCAGGAGGACCCGCACCACACCGACGGGCAGGTCGGCCTCGGCGGCGAGTTCCGCCACCGACTGGGTCTCCGCACGGCACAGGCCGAGCAGGGCCCGGTGCTCGGGCCCCAGGACCGCCTCGTCGGCGTCCGTGCCACCCGGGTCCACGGCGACCAGCGCGATCAGGTCGAAGCGCACCCCGTGGGGTCCCGGCCGGGTACGCCCGCCGGTCATCGCGTACGGACGGACCAGTGGGCCCGCCTCGGCGTCGTACCACAGACCGTTCATGTGCCGGGCCGCCCTCAGCCCGCGGCCGGGGGTCGCGCGGCGGACCGCGGCGGGGTGTGGAGGTGTTCGCCGACCCGCTTGACCAGCCGGGCCATCTCGTAGGCGATCAGGCCGATGTCGGCGGCGGCGGAACTGAGCACGGCCAGGCAGGAACCGTCCCCGGCGGCCGCGACGAACAGGAACCCCGCGTCCATCTCCACCATGGTCTGGCGCACGCCCCCGGCGTGGAAGTGCCGGCCCGCGCCCTTGGCGAGGCTGTGGAAGCCGGAGGCGACGGCCGCCAGGTGCTCGGCGTCCTCTCGGCCGAGGGCACTGGAGGAGCCGACGGCCAGCCCGTCGGTGGAGAGCACCACGGCGTGCCGGACCTCGCGCACCCGGTGCACCAGGTCGTCCAGCAGCCAGTCCAGTTCACCGGCGCGGCGGGCCCCGTCGTGGCCCGGGTCGAATCTGTGCTGTTCGGTCATCGCCGTCCTCCATCGCCGTGGCCCTCGGAGCCGCCCGGGCCCGCCGGGTCCGCGCTCGCCGGGTGCGCGTCGTGTGCGTCCTGTGCGTCGTGTGTGGTGTGTGCGTCGTGTGTGGCGTCTTCGGTGCCCCGGACCCAGCCGGCCCGGTACGCCGCCATCCGGTCGCGGGCCTCCTCGGGGCTTCGGCCGGGCGGGTCCTGCGGGGTACGGGGGGTGGCCGCGGGACCCGGCCCGGCGCCGGCCGCCGTGGCGGCCTCGCGCAGCTGCGGCACGAGGCTGGCCTGCCGGACCCGCCGGGGCAGTTCGGTCACCTCGGCCAGGACGGCCTTCCCGGCGGACGCGTTACGGAGACCGGGGACGCCGGGGGTGCCCGGGCTGTCCGGGGTGCCGGAAGCATCACGGGTGCCGGGCGTGCTGGGCATGCCGGTGTTGGGTGTGCCGGGGGTTCCAGGGGTGTCAGGGGAGCCGGACGTGCTCGGGAACACGGATGTGACGGGGGCGCAGGACGTGCCGGAGGTGCCTGAGGTGCCTGAGGTGCCTGACGTGCCTGAGGTGCCCGAGGTCCCGGAGGTGCCCGATCCGCGCAGCCGGAGGGTGGCCACCGGAGCGGGCCCTTCCGCCCGGCCCGCGGGGGCCGCCGCGGGGACGCGGCGCGGGCGCGGGTCCGTCCGGGGTACGGACCCGCGGCCGCGCGATCCCGCGGTGGGGGCCGGTTCCGGCTCCGGCTCGGGGACCGGAGCCGGAACCGGAGCGGGGGACGCCGCCTCCCGCGGTCCGCCGGCGGGACCCGCGGGGATCGCGCTCTGCAGCAGGGCGTTGGGCAGCAGCACCACGGCAGTGGTCCCTCCGTACGGCGAGGGGCGCAGGTGCACCCTGACGCCCTGGCGGGCGGCGAGCCGGCTGACCACGAAGAGACCGAGCCGGTCGCTGTCGAAGAGGTCCAGGGCCTCGGACTGTCCGATCCGGCGGTTGGCCTCGGCGAGGGTGTCGCGGCCCATGCCCAGGCCGCGGTCCTCGACCTCCAGGACGTATCCGGTGCCGACGGGTTCGCCGGTGACCCGGACCTTGGTGTGCGGCGGGGAGAACTGGGTGGCGTTCTCGATGAGTTCCGCCATCAGGTGGGTGAGGTCGGCGACGGCGGCGCCGGTCACCGCTGCTTCGGGGAGCCGGCCGACCTCGACGCGGGGGTAGTCCTCGATCTCGGAGACCGCGGCGCGTACGACGTTGGTGAGCGGCACCGGTACCCGCCAGGCCCGCCCGGGAGCGGCGCCGGACAGGATGATCAGGCTCTCCGCGTGGCGGCGCATGCGGGTGGTGAGGTGGTCCAGGCGGAACAGGTCGCCGAGTTCGCCCGGGTCGTCGACGCGGCGTTCCATGGAGTCGAGCAGGGAGAGCTGCCGGTGGACGAGGACCTGGCTGCGGCGGGCGAGGTTGACGAACACCCCGGAGATCCCGCCCGCGAGTTCGGCGCGTTCCACGGCGGCGCTCAGCGCGGCCCGGTGGACGGTGGACAGGGCCTCTCCGACCTGGGCGATCTCGTCCTCGGCGGGGGTGCCGGGCGGGGCCTCGGCGACCACGTCGATGTCCTCCCCGGCCCGCAGCCGCCGCATGGCGTGCGGAAGTTTGCGGTGGGCGATCTCCAGGGCGCCGTTGCGCAGCGAGACCAGTTCGACGACGAGGGCGCGGCCGATGCGGACGGAGATGAACAGGGAGGCGGCGACGGCCGCGAGGCCGAGTACGACGGCCGCCCCGGCGGGGCTGAGGAAGCCCTGGGCGAAGGGGTCGGCCCGGTCGGCGGCTTCGCGCCGGGCCCCGGTGCCGATGTCCCGCATCGCCGCGGCGACCTCGGCGTGGGCGGTCTGCCACTCGGCGGGGGCGTCGTGTGCCTCGCGGCCGGTCCCGGCGGCGAGCACCCGGTCCTCGGCGGCGGTGAGGCCGCTGTGCGCGGTGCCGGTGAGCACGGCCTGCCAGGCGGCGGCCTGCGGGGCGGGGAGGTCCCGGGCAGCGGCTGCGGTGAGGGTGCGGCGGGCCTCCACCGTGCCCGCGAACCGGCGGAAGACGTCCGCGGTGCGCTGGCCGGGGAGGGCGAGCAGGGCGTCCTCGCGGGCCAGGAACTCGGTGGCGCGGGTGAATTCGAGGAGGACGCGGCCGTCGGCACCGAGTCCGGCGTGCGGGAGGGCGGTGACCGCCCCGTCCGTGCTCAGGGCCAGCTCGATGACCTCGGTGTACGTCGTATAGACCGCGTCCGGGGTGGTCTTGCGGGCGGTGACGTCGGCGCGGGCGGTGCCGAGGGCTTCGGCGGCCTCGACGAAGGACCCCAGCCGGCGGGACACGTCGGCCGGGTAGTCGCCGGAGTCGGCGACGGTGTGGCGGTCGCCGAGGCGGAGGGCGCGCACTGCGGCTTCGGTACGGCGGACCTGCTGTTCGAGGTCGGCGGCCTGCTCGGCACCGGTGCCGGTACCGGTCCCGCTGCCGGTACCGGTCCCGGTCCCGGTCCCGGTCCCGGCCAGGGATCGGACGGCCGTGCGCCGCTCGGCCTGGAGTTCGGTGACGGCCCTGGCCAGCGGGGTGCCGATCTCCTCGTCCACCTGCTGGATGCGGCTCAGCCGGGCGATGTCCTGGGCCGTGTTGACGGTGGCGAAGGCCCAGAGGGCGAGCAGGGACAGGACGGGGACCATCAGCAGGGCGATGATCTTCGCGCGCACGGTCCCGGTGCGCAGCCGCAGCCGTAGCCGTGCGGCGGGGCCGCGGCCGGGCGGGAGACCCGGCGGCGGGGTATCGCCGCCGGAGGGCCGTTCCCGGTCGCCGGGGTGCTCGCCGTCGGCCCCGCGCTCGCCCTCGGCCCCGTGTTCCTCGCGGTCCACGTGGCCCGGACGGTCCTCCGGGCCCGGACGTCCGTCGTGGCCGGCACGTTCGTCGTGGCCCGGACGGCCTTCGTACGGCCCGGTCGGCGGCTCGTCGGCGGGCGGTCCGGCGTGGGCCCGGCGCCCGCGCGCCGGGGGCGCCGGCAGCCGGGGCGCCCGGTCGGCGTCCGGTGTCCTGCGGGGTCTGCGCATGGGCTCCTCGTTCGGGTCGGTCAGGTCGTTCGGGTCGTTCGGATCGTTGCCGTGGGGGTGTCAGTGGGCCGCGGCCCGGCCGCCCAGGCTGCGGGCCCGGGCGGACGCGGCCCGTTCGCCGGCGGTCGGGGAGAGGGCGACGAAGGCGGAGGTGAGGAAGAGGTAGGAACCGAGGCCGACCGCGAGGGGGAAGACGAACTGCGCGGCGGTGGCTCCGGGGAGGGCCGTGGCGGAGGGGGTGACGGTGACGGCCACGGCCGCCATTCCCGTGTAGTGCATGCTGGTGACGGCGGCTCCCATCACCAGGGAGGCGACGGCCACGGCCGCCGGGGACTTGATGTTGAGGGCTGCCCACAGGGCGGCGGTGGCGGCGGCGCCCGCGATCGCGACGGAGAGGCCGACGGTGACCGGTTCGTAGCGGACGTCGCCGTGCAGGCGGAGGGCGGCCATGCCCAGGTAGTGCATGCCGGCCACGCCGAGGCCGGTGGTGAGGCCGCCGAGGACGAGGGCCCGGCCGCGGTGCCGGCCGTAGCCGACGGCGAAGACGCCGGCGCCGACGACCGCCATGGCCACGAGCAGGCTGAGGATGGTCAGCGGCACGTCGTAGCGGATCTCCGTGCCGGTGACGTGGAAGCCGAGCATGGCCACGAAGTGCATGGTCCAGATGCCGGTGCCGATGGCGGAGGCCGCGGTGAGGAGCCAGTTGCGGCGGGAGCGTCCGGTGGCGGCGAGCGCGCGGACGGTGCAGCGGAGCCCGAGGGCCGCGCCGAGCGAGGCCATCACGTAGGAGAGAACGGGGGTCAGCCAGCCGTAGGCCGCGTGGTCCAGGTGTCCCATGACCCGGGGACGCTAGTCCGGGTGACGGCACGAACAAGGGGCGCATTTCAAAAGCTGCTGGAACTGCCGGAATATGACAGAGCTACGTTCACCTCCGACCACGCCGGGTGGCAGTCTGAGCACGTACCGCACACGCCGGATCTGTCGGCCGGCACCCCCGTGCGGGATCATGGGCGCATGACCGAGGACCACACACACGTGCAGGAGTTCTTCGGCGTGCGCGCCGCCGGGTGGGACCGCAAGTTCCCCGACGACGGGCCTGCCTTCGCCGCGGCGGTGGCCGAGTTCGGCCTGCGGCCCGGGGACCGGGTGCTCGACGCCGGCTGCGGCACGGGCCGGGCCCTGCCCGCGCTGCGGGCCGCCGTCGGCCCCTCCGGGACCGTCGTCGCGGCGGACCTGACCGCGGAGATGCTGGCCGAGGCGGCCCGGGCCGGCCGTGACGCCGACGGCGTGCTGCTGCGCACCGACGTGGCACGGCTGCCGCTGCGCGACGCGTGCCTGGACGCCGTGTTCGCCGCGGGCCTGATCGCGCACCTCCCCCGGCCGGCCGAGAACCTGCGCGAGCTGGCCCGGGTGGTGCGGCCCGGCGGCCGGCTCGCCCTCTTTCATCCGATCGGGCGAGCGGCACTGGCGGCCCGGCACGGCCGCGAGCCCTCCCCCGAGGACCTGCGAGCGGAGCGGAACCTCGGCCCGCTGCTGGCCGGTTCGGGCTGGCGGATGACCTCGTACGCCGACGAGGACGCCCGCTTCCTGGCACTGGCCGTACGGGAGCCCTGAGGGGCGGTACCGGGAACCGTACGGGCGCCCCCGGACGCCGATCCCGGCCGTACGCGGATGCAGGCCGTACGCGGGTCCCGGCCGTACGCGGATGCCGGCCGGGCCGGCTCAGCTGCCGGTGGGCGGCTGCGCGTCGGCTCCGGAGGCGCGGCGCTGGTGCGGGACCGGGCAGCCGCCCCGGCCCGGCACCGGGCGGGTGCCCAGCTCGCCGACGTCGTAGCCGCCGGGGTAGCTCTTGATCTCCGGGTTCTGCCGTCCGTAGTGCGGGGCGCTGCGCGGCGGCAGCAGCCGTACGGCCCGGCCGCGCAGACGCAGGGCACCGCGGACGAGCGTCCGGACCGCCGGTCCCGGCTGCTCGTACCGGAGGGCGTGCAGCAGCGGTTCGTCGAGGAGGGCCAGGCTCCCGGCGCGCAGCAGCGGGGCGAGCGGGGCCGGGTACCAGGAGGCCATCAGGTCGAGGGTGGCGTCGGCCACGGCCCGGCCGCCCTCGTCCCAGCCGAAGTGCTCCTTCTCGTAGGCGTCCAGGGCGGCTTCGAACTCCTCGTAGGAGCCCGGAATGTCCTGGATGCCCATGTGGCGACCAAGGGTGGCGTAGTAGTTCGCGCAGGCCCGCCGCTCGTGGGCGGTCAGCGGGCGCCAACCGTAGTCGTCCAGCCAGCGCTTGGGGATCACGACGAAGGTGCACAGGACGTACCGCATGTCGTGGTTGCCGATGTCGTAGCTGTGGTGCATCCGGTTGATCCGGCGGATCGCGGTACGCCCGGTGTCGCTGTCGAAGCCGTGCTCCACCACTGCGTCGAGGAGCAGCGCGGTGTCGTCGTAGCGGCGCTGCGCGCGCTCGGTGAACTCGGCGGTCTCGGCGAGCAGGCTGCCGATGGCGGGCACGGCGTAGGTGCGGTAGAGGGCGAGCTCCAGGGCGCGGGTGAAGTCCCACGGGAACTCGTAGGTGGCGATCAGCCGGTAGATGGCGAGGAAATCCTGGTCGGCATCCAGGCGGAGGATCTCCTTCAGCCGGTCGTAACGCTGCACCGGGGTCTGCCTTTCTGTGGCGGACGTCCAACTCTACGTGCAGGTAACGGCCTTGGAAATCGCTGCCGGTGAGCTCTCGACGTACTGGTTACCGGCTGGTTAGGGTGCGCCGACAGGAGAGCGACCGGGAGGCGATGTGGCGGAGGAATCGGCGGTTTCGGCGGTGGCCGAGGACGCGGGTGAGGACGCGGGTGAGGGGTCGCTGTACGTGCTGACCGCCGTGCTGCTGACCCCGGCGCAGTTCCCGAGCATCCTGGGCGACGACTACCCGCAGGCGTGCGCCCTGCTCGGGGTGGCGCCCGCGGTGGACGGGTACGGGCTGGTGCTGGGCCAGGACGAGGAGGGCGCCCGGTGGACCGTGGTCGTCGACGACGTCTCGCTGGTCGCGACGGCCATCGCCTCCTGGGACTGCGGGATGGAGTACGACCTGTCCCCCGACGAGCGCACCATCGTGGTCTCGCTGGCCGGCTGGCCGCTGGACCTGGCGGTGGCGGCTCCGGGAGTGCCGGACCCGCACGACCCCGAGCAGGGCGCGGACGGCACCGGCCGGGTGCCGCTGGCTCCCCCGTCCGCGGAGGTGTGGGGTCCCGCGCAGCGCCGGATGGGCGCGGACCAGATCGCGTTGCAGTGGGCGGACTGGCGGGAGCGCTTCCAGTCCGGCGGGGAGAACCGGGTGGCGCACGCGGGGCTCGACCGGGCCCTGAGCGAGGCGCGCGGCTATACCGAGAACCCGCCGCCGCCCGGGCGGGTGCGGTCGTCCTTCGCGGGCGAGGACGCCCGTATGCTGCGGGTCGACGGCCCCGGCTGGTCGCTGGTGGCGCGCACGGACGACATCGCCTTCGTGCTGCTGGACGAGGAGCCGAGCGGGGTCATTCCGGTGCCCCGGGACGCGGAACTGCCCGGGCTGCTGGAGGGCCTGGACCGGGTGGCCGTACGGCCCTCCTGACCCGAACCGACCGATTCGAGGGGGAACAGATGCCGGTGGAGAGCGAGCCGGTCGGCCTGGTGGTGGGCGGCCGTGCGGAGGTCCGGGACGACGGGTGGGGTCCGGAGCGGGCGGTGATCCGGCTGGACGCGTCCCGGTTCGGGCCGGAGGCGCTGTACGGGCTGGAGGACTTCTCGCACCTGGAGGTCGTCTTCCACTTCGACCGGGTTCCGGCCGAGAAGGCCGAGACGGGCGCCCGGCGCCCCCGGGGCAACCCGGAGTGGCCGCTGGTCGGGATCTTCGCGCAGCGCGGGAAGAACCGGCCGAACCGGCTGGGGGTGTCGCGCTGCCGGCTGCTGGAGGTGGACGGGCTGGACGTCCACGTCGAGGGGCTGGACGCGGTGGACGGCACTCCGGTGCTGGATCTCAAGCCGTACATGGCGGAGTTCGGGCCCCTGGGGCCGGTCCGGCAGCCGGAGTGGGCCACGGTCCTGATGCGCGAGTACTACTGAGGCGTCGCCTCGCCGGCGAGCCGGCCGGCTCGCCGGGTCACACCCGGTCGAGCGGTTCGTGCGGCCCGGCGGGGAGGGTGACCGTGATGACGTCGCCCGGGCGTACGGTGCCGCCGCGCCGGACGACGCCCATGATCCCGGCCTTCCGCACGATGGCGCCTTCGGCGTCCCGGCCGACCACCTGCTTGAGCAGACCGTCCCGGAAGCGGTCGATCTGCAGGCAGGGATTGCGCAGGCCGGTGATCTCGACCTCCGCCTCGGCACCCAGCCGCAACACGGCACCGCGGGGCAGCGCGTGCAGGTCGATGCCCTCCGTCGTCACGTTCTCCCCGAGCTGTCCCGCGCCGACTTCGAAGCCCGCGCGCGCCACCTCCTCGAAGAGCTCCCGGTGGAGCAGGTGGACCTGCCGGAGGTTGGGCCGCGTCGGGTCCTCGGCCACCCGGGAACGGTGCTTGACCGTGACCCCCGCATGGACGTCCCCCTGCACGCCCAGTCCGGCGAGCAGCGTGATGCCGTCCCGGTTGGGCTTGCTGAAGGAGTACTCCTCGTTGCTGCTGACCGCCGCGACGACCGCCGGACCCATGCCTGCCCCCATCCCCCTGCCGCACCCGGCGGCCCGTCCGCGACCGCGCTCAGCGGCCTATCTGCTTGCGTGTGACGTGCCTCAGCCGGCGCCGCTGCGAGGAGTCCAGCAGCAGGTAGGCCGCCGCGGGCACGCCGATGAGCACCAGCAGCCCGGGCCAGAACCCGACCGTCCAGAACAGCACGATGGCTGCCACCACTCCCGCGGCGGCGACCTTTCCGCTCGTCGACATCCCCCGACACCTCCTCCTGCGCCATGCTGCAGAGCCGCTGCCGCCCCGTTGCGCCTCGGTCTTGCATCTTGGTCCTGCGCTTGGTTCCTGCGCTTGGTTTGCGCTTGGTTCCTGCTCCTGCGCCGGGCGGCACTTCCTCCAACGTACCCGGCGGGGCGTCCGTTCCCGCTGCCGGAAAGTGATCCGGGTCACGGTCAGGACGGGCCCGCGCGGCGATTCCTTCGGGTACCGTCGACGGCTCCGTATCCGGTAGTCAAATTTGAGGAATGCGTGCTTCCCAAGATCGACGACCTCATCCGCTGCTCCGCCGTCTTCCTGCCCGCCGATCCCGCCCGGTCCGGCCGTGTGGCCTTCCTGCCGCCGGAGGACGAGCCACTGCCCGTGCCCGCCGGTCCGGGTTCGCCGGAGCTGCTGCTCGTGGTGGGCCCCGGACTCCGGCCGGTGCCGTCCACCGCCCTCGTGCTGCCACTGCGCGACGCGCTGCCGGTGCTGGTCCGCGCCCGCGTGCGGAGCTGCGACGGGCTCCGCCCCACCGGGGCATCGGCCCCCGCGGCCCCCTCCCCCGCGGCCGCCTTCTGGGGTGCGGCCGCCCTGCTGGCGCTCGACTTCACCGCCCGCGGCCTGTTGCTGCCGGGCCTCACCGCCTCCGACCACGACGCCTGGCGGATCGGCCCGCTCGACGCGGCCGGCCTGGGCCGGGTCCGCGAGCTGGCCGCCGCGATGCCGCCGGCCGCGCACTGCGTCCCGGTGGACGGCGAGCCGCTGCGGCTGCCGGCCCCCGAAGCGCTGCTGCGCCGCTTCCTGGACGCCGTCGCGGACACCCTCCCCCGCACCCCCGCCGCGCCGGCCGCGGCCGGCGGTCCCGCGTTCGCCGCGACCGGGCCGGCCCGCTACCCCGCCCTGCGGAGCTGGGCCGCCGAGGTCGCCGCGGGCCACGACGCCGGCGTACGCATCTCCCTGCGCGTGGAGCTGGCGGACCGGCCCCCCGCACGCGAGGCACCCGGGTTCCGTGCCGTGCTCCAGCTGCACGGCGTGGCCGATCCCGCCCTGGTCGCCGACGCCGCCGCGGTGTGGTCCGGGGCCGGAGCGGTGGCGGCCGGGTTCGCCCCGCGCGCCCGGATGGACGCGCTGCTCGCACTGCGCCGCGCCGCCCGCCTGTGGCCGCCGCTGTCCCCACTGCTCACGGCCGCCGTTCCGCACGCCGTCGACCTGGCCGACGAGGAGGTGCTCGAACTGCTCGGCGAGCCCGGCCGGGCGCTGGCCGCCGACGGCGTCCCGGTGCACTGGCCGCGCGACCTGGTACGCGGTCTCACGCCGCGGGCCGTGCTCGGCGGCGGCTCCTCCGGCGCGTCGGGGGCCGGACGGCCGGGCGGCGTCCCGGGATTGCTGTCCCCCGGCGCCCTGCTCTCCTTCGACTGGCGGCACACGCTCGGGGCTGAGCCCGGGGCCGAGCTCGGGGCCGCTCCCGGGGCAGCGCCGGGCTCCGACCTCACCCCGGCCGAGCTCGACCGGCTCGCCGAGGCCGCCCGCCCCCTGGTCCGGCTCCGCGACCGCTGGGTCCTGGTCGACCCCGCCGAGGCCCGCCGGGCGCGGGCCCGGCAGGAGCACAAGGTCACCGCCGCGGACGCGCTGGCCGCCGTACTCACCGGATCGGCCGAGGTGGACGGACGGCGGGTCGGGGTCACGGCGACCGGAGAACTGGAGCGGCTGCGGGCCGCCCTCACCGCCGACCCGGAGCTCGTGCCGCACCAGCAGCAGGCCCCGCACGGGGAACAAGCCGCGCACGGGGAGCGCTCCCCACACCCGGAGTCCGCCGCCCGCCCGGAGGCCTCGGCAGGTGTCCGCCCGTTCGTCCAGCCCGCCGCGCTCACCGCCACCCTGCGCGACTACCAGGTGCGCGGTCTGGCCTGGCTGGACCGGATGACCTCGCTCGGACTCGGCGGCTGCCTCGCCGACGACATGGGCCTGGGCAAGACCGTCACCCTGATCGCCCTCCACCTGCACCGGCAGCAGGATCCGGCGACGCCGGGGCCCACCCTCGTCGTCTGCCCGGCCTCACTGCTCGGCAACTGGCAGCGGGAGATCGGGAAGTTCGCGCCGGGCACCCCCGTGCGCCGCTTCCACGGCCCCGGCCGTGACCTGGCCGGCCTGCCCGCCGGTGCCGTGGTACTCACCACGTACGGGACCATGCGCCTGGAGGTGCCCGCCCTCGCCGCCACCGCCTGGGGCATGGTCGTCGCGGACGAGGCGCAGCACATCAAGAACCCCCGTTCGAGCACCGCCCGCGCGCTGCGCGCCGTACCGGCCCCGGCCCGGATCGCGCTCACGGGCACGCCGGTGGAGAACAACCTGACCGAGCTGTGGGCCGTGCTCGACTGGACCACCCCCGGCGTGCTCGGCCGTCTCGGCTCGTTCCGCAGCCGCTACGCCGATGCCGTGGAATCGGGCCGCGATCCGCGGGCGGCGGCACGACTGGCCGCTCTCGTCCGGCCGTTCCTGCTGCGGCGGCGGAAGTCCGACCCGGGCATCGCGCCCGAACTCCCGCCCAAGACCGAGACGGACCACCCCGTCTCCCTCACCGCCGAGCAGGCATCGCTGTACGAGGCGGTGGTCCGCGAGACGCTCGACGCGATCTCCACCGCGGACGGCATGGAGCGGCGCGGTCTGGTGGTCAGGCTGCTCACCTCGCTGAAGCAGATCTGCAACCATCCGGCGCAGTTCCTGAAGGAGGAGCGGCCCCGTATCCCGCACCGTTCGGGGAAGCTGGCGCTGCTGGACGAGCTGCTGGACACGATCCTGGCCGAGGGCGGTTCGGTGCTGGTGTTCACCCAGTACGTGACCATGGCCCGGATCCTGCAGCAGCACCTGGACGCCCGCGGGGTGGACTCCCAGCTGCTGCACGGCGG
>NZ_JBFBGR010000026.1:0-104185 GCF_040684755.1 Streptomyces sp. NPDC089799
AATTTTCTACCAAAGTCCTGAGGCCGTCTCCCGTCCCGGTTTGCGTCGGGCGGTGGGGGGCGGCGTGGCGCCGCCCCGGCCCCGGGGGGCCGCACGGCGCCGGCCCCGACCCGCCCCGACCCCGCCCGCCGTAGCCTTGATGTCGGAAAACCGCCAGCCGGACCCCTGTCGCCACCCCGATGCTGGAGCCATGTACACCGACACCGAACGTTGCGTGCGGGCCGTGCAGTCCAAGGACGCACGGTTCGACGGCTGGTTCTTCACGGCGGTCCGGACCACCCGGATCTACTGCCGTCCCAGCTGCCCCGCCGTACCGCCCAAGGTCGAGAACATGACCTTCCTGCCCAGTGCCGCGGCCTGCCAGCAGGCCGGCTACCGGGCCTGCAAGCGGTGCCGGCCCGACACCAGTCCCGGATCCCCCGAGTGGAACGCCCGGGCCGACGCCGTGGCGCGGGCCATGCGGCTGATCCGTGACGGGGTGGTCGACCGCGAAGGCGTGCCGGGGCTCGCCGCGCGGCTGGGGTACTCCACCCGCCAGGTGGAGCGGCAGCTCAACGCCGAGCTCGGCGCCGGCCCGCTGGCGCTGGCGCGCGCGCAGCGCGCGCAGACCGCGCGCCTGCTGGTCGAGACCTCCGCCCTGCCCATGGGCGACATCGCCTTCGCCGCCGGGTTCTCGTCCATCCGGAGCTTCAACGAGACCGTGCGCGAGGTGTTCGCGCTGACCCCCGGTGAGCTGCGGACCCGGGCTGCCGGCCGCAGTGACGGGTGCACCCGGCCGCAGACGCCCGGTGTGCTGTCGCTGCGGCTGCCCTTCCGGGCCCCGCTCAACCCCGACAACCTGTTCGGGCACCTCGTCGCGACGGCGGTTCCCGGCGTCGAGGAGTGGCGTGGCGGTGCGTACCGCCGCACTCTGCGGCTCCCGTACGGGACCGGGGTGGTGGCCCTCACCCCGCAGCCGGACCACATCGGCTGCCAGCTGGCGCTGACCGACCTGCGGGACCTGACCATCGCCATCAGCCGGTGCCGGTGGATGCTGGACCTCGACGCGGACCCGGAGGCGGTGGACGAGCAGCTGCGGTCCGATCCGCTGCTGGCGCCGCTGGTGGACAAGGCTCCGGGACGCCGGGTGCCGCGTACGGTCGACGCGGCCGAGTTCGCCGTACGGGCGGTGCTCGGTCAGCAGGTGTCCACCGCCGCGGCCCGTACGCACGCGGCCCGGCTGGTCACCGCCTACGGTGAGCCGGTGGTGGATCCCGACCCGGACGGCGGGCTGACCCACCTGTTCCCCTCGCCCGAGGCCCTGGCCGGCCTGGACCCGGAGGCACTGGCGCTGCCGCGCAGCCGCCGGACCACCCTCACCACGCTGGTGGGCGCGCTGGCCGACGGTTCGCTGCCCTTGGGCATCGACAGTGACTGGGAGGCGGCCCGGGCGCGGCTGTCCGCGCTGCCCGGTTTCGGCCCGTGGACCACCGAGGTGATCGCGATGCGCGCGCTGGGTGATCCGGACGCGTTCCTCCCCTCCGACCTCGGGGTGCGGCGGGCGGCGGCCGGGCTGGGGCTGCCTTCGTCGCCGGGCGCGCTGACGGCGCGGGCGGCGGGCTGGCGGCCGTGGCGGGCGTACGCCGTCCAGTACCTGTGGGCCACCGATGACCATCCGATCAACCGGCTTCCCGTCTGATCTTCCTTCTTTCTCTTTTCGGCTTGGAGAGACATCGTGAACAGCACGCAGTACGACCGGAACGACCAGCACAAGCAGCACGCCGTCGTCGACAGCCCGTACGGGCCGCTGACCCTGGTGGCCACCGACGGGGTCCTGAGCGGCATGTACATGGAGGGTCAGCGGCACCGGCCGGCGGAGGAGTCCTTCGGGGAGCGGGTGGCGGTCTCGGAGGGGCCTTTCCCGGAGGTGGTGCGGCAGCTGGAGGAGTACTTCGCCGGGCGGCTGACCGAGTTCGACCTGCCGCTCCGCCTGGAGGGCACGGAGTTCCAGCGCAGCGTGTGGGCGCAGCTGCAGCGGATCCCGTACGGCGAGACCTGGTCGTACGGGGAGCTGGCGGAGCGGCTGGGCAAGCCGAACGCGTCCCGGGCGGTGGGGCTGGCGAACGGGAAGAATCCGGTGGGCATCATCGTGCCGTGCCACCGGGTGATCGGGGCGTCGGGCAGCATGACCGGCTACGGCGGCGGGGTGGAGCGCAAGGAGCGGCTGCTGGCCTTTGAAGCGGGAGAGCGGACCCTGCCGACGGGCTGAGGTGCCGGTCGGCGGGTCGCGCGCGGTGCGGCCCGGCCGCCGGCCGCCGGGGGCTGTCCGGCGGATCAGGGCTCCGGCCGGGGTCCGCCGGGGCCGGTCCGGCGGATCAAGGCCCTAGACCACGTTCACCGGAACCAGCAGGGCGAAGCCCACGCCCATCTCGACGGCGTAGCCGTACATCGACGGGTGCGGGACCGGGGCCGCCATGATGACCATGCTCTGCTGGGAGGCGGCGGCCGTGATCCATTCCGGGGTGGCGCCGATGGTCCCCTGGTACCAGCCTTCGCACGCGCCGGGGCCGCTGACCAGCAGGACGTCGTCGTGCCTGCGGTACTCGGCCATCCAGCCGGGGGCGGTCTGGGACCAGCCGTCGTAGTCGGTGAAGTGGGCCCAGCCGCCCTCCCGGATGGCGGCGTCGAAGACCCAGACGGGCTGGCCTTCGGGGGTGACCTCGCCGCCCGACTGTTCCTCGGTGGTGAAGTGGACCATGGGCAGGGCATCGGGCCCGTCGGCAGTGCTGGGCCAGGCGTACATGGTGATCATGTGCTGATTCTGTCCTGCTCGGTGTAGGCGCCGTGTCACCGCCTAGGCGAGTGCCGGGCGGCCGTTCTCCAGTTCCGCGGTGCCGGCGCCCGACTCCAGGACGCGGTGGGCCTCTTCGACGCGGCTTTGGAGCCATGCGGGGAGGTAGGCGCCGACCTCGGCGGGCTCGACCAGCTTCCAGGAGAGGAGTTCGGCCTCCTGCAGTTCGATGGCGGCGAGCTGGGCCTCGTCCAGTACTCCGCCGTCGTAGACGTAGGAGACGAAGGGCGGGCGGCCGACGTCGAGCGACCAGTCGACGACCAGGAGCCGGCCGATCGGGACGTCCAGGCCGATCTCCTCGGCGGTCTCGCGGCGGGCCGCGGCGCGCGGGGTCTCGCCCTCGTCCGACTCGATGGTGCCGCCGGGGAGCGCCCAGCCCTCCCGGTAGTTGGGCTCCAGGAGCAGGATCCGGCCCGAGGCGTCCCGGAACAGCGCGGCGGACCCGGCGAGCACCCGGGGCAGGCTCGCGATGTAGGCGGCGTAGGAGTCGGCGGCTGCGGAGGTGGAGTCGGTGGTGGAGTCGGTGGTGGTCACCGGGTCACCCTAACTCCCTGACGGCCCACCGGGCCCGGGCCCGTCTGCTCGGCCGGTTCCCGGGCCGGCGGACCCGGCCGGGCGCCCCTGCTCCGCGACGGCCTCCCCGACCATCGCCCGTACGGCGTCCCGCAGCCCGTGCAGCGCGGGGTGGCGGGCCGGTCCGGCGCCGGGGTCCGCGCGGAGTTCCTTCAGCAGGGCCCAGCACAGCAGCAGCATCACCAGGACGAAGGGCAGCGCGACCAGGATGGTGGCGGTCTGGAGGGACTTGAGTCCGCCCGCGACCAGCAGGACGGCGGCCACGGCCGCCATCAGCACGCCCCAGGTGACCACCAGCCAGGTCGGCGGGTGCAGTGAGCCGCGGCTGGTCAGCGAGCCCATCACCAGGGAGGCGGAGTCGGCGCTGGTCACGAAGTAGGTCATGACCAGGGCCATGGCGGCGCAGGAGGTGAGGGTGCCCAGCGGCAGTGCGTCGAGCATGGCGAAGAGGGACGCCTCGGCACCGTCCCCGACGGCGCCGGCGAGGTCGGCGGCGCCGGTGGAGTCGAGGCGGATGGCGGTGCCGCCCATCACGCAGAACCAGATGACGGTGGCGCCGGAGGGGACGAGGAGCACGCCGGCGAGGAACTCCCGGATGGTGCGGCCGCGCGAGATGCGGGCGATGAAGGTGCCGACGAACGGCGCCCAGGACAGCCACCAGGCCCAGTAGAAGATCGTCCAGGCTCCGAGCCAGGTGCTGTCGGTGAAGGCCCCGGTGCGGGTGGCCATGGGGAGGAGTTCGTGCAGGTAGCTGCCGACGCTCGCGGGGATCACGTCCAGGACGTAGACGGTCGGGCCGAGCAGGAAGACGAAGACCATCAGGGTGGCGGCGAGCACGATGTTGACGGTGCTGAGCCATTTCACGCCCTTGTGCAGGCCGGAGAAGGCGGAGAGCACGAACGCGGCGGACAGCGAGCCGATGATGATCAGCTGGAGGGTGGTGGAGTCCCGGACGCCGGCGGTGAGGTGGAGGCCCTCGGCGACCTGGAGGGCTCCCAGGCCGAGGCTGGTCGCGGTGCCGAAGACGGTGGCGAGGACGGCGAGCAGGTCGATGGCCCGGCCGGGCGGGCCGTCGGCCCTCCGCCTGCCGATGAGGGGGACGAAGGCGGAGCTGAGGCGGTTGCCGCGGCCCTTGCGGAAGGTCGCGTAGGCGAGGGCGAGGCCCGCGATGCCGTAGATCGCCCAGGGGGTCAGGGTCCAGTGGAAGAAGGAGTGGTCCATGGCCGCGCGGGCGGCGGCGCCGGTTCCGGGGGCGGCGCCGGAGGCGGGCGGTGGGGCCAGGTAGTGCGTGAGGGGCTCGCCGACGCCGTAGAACATCAGGCCGATGCCCATGCCGGCGCTGAACATCATCGCGATCCAGGCCAGGTTCCCGAATTCGGGTTCGGCGTCGTCGGCGCCCAGCCGGATCCGGCCGAACCGGCTGATCGCCAGGACCACGCACAGGACCAGGAAGGTGTCGGCTGCGGCCACGAACAGCCAGGCGAAATTGCCCAGCACCCAGGCCAGTGCGGTGCCGGACGCCCGGTCGAAGGAGTCCCCGGCGAGGGCGGCCCAGGCCACCACGGCCAGTACGGCGACCACTCCCGCACCGACCAGGATGCGGTCGGGAGCGCCGCCCCGCGGGCCCTCCCCGGCCGCTGCGGGGCCGACCGGAGGCGACTGTTCGCGTGGCTGTTCCCGTGATTCCGCACTCATGTGGCCCCACTATGGGATGGATTTTCACCATTTAGCGGCATGGCGCGCCGGGCAAGGGCGTGTCGTGACCCAGGCCACCCATGCGCATAGGAGGATCCTCCGGATACCCTCGGGGGTGGCGCGACTGCACGTTCGATAGCAAGGGATCAGCAAGGTGACGGACGGGGCAGTAACTGAGGCCGCGCGCGTTCTTATCGCCGCGGACAAATTCAAGGGCTCGCTCACGGCCGTACAGGTCGCGGAGCGGGTGACGGCCGGTCTTCGCAAGGCCGTACCGGGCGTGGAGGTCGAGACCCTCCCCGTCGCGGACGGCGGCGACGGCACGGTCGCGGCCGCGGTGGCGGCCGGTTTCGAACGCCGGGAGGTGCGGGTCACCGGACCGCTCGGCGAGCAGGTCACGGCTGCCTTCGCGCTGCGCGACGGCACCGCCGTGGTGGAGATGGCGGAGGCCTCCGGGCTGCAGCTGCTGCCCAAGGGCGTCTTCGCCGCGCTGACCGCGACCACGTACGGCTCCGGCGAGGTGCTGAAGGCCGCGCTGGACGCGGGCGCCCGCACGATCGTGTTCGGCGTGGGCGGCAGCGCGACCACCGACGGCGGCGCGGGCATGCTGGCGGCGCTGGGCGCGGTCTTCCTGGACGCGAACGGCGAGCCGGTCGGCCCGGGCGGCGGCGCGCTGGCCGAGCTGGCGTCGGCGGACCTGTCGGGCGTGGACCCGCGCTTCGCGGACGTCGACTTCGTCCTGGCCAGCGACGTGGACAACCCGCTGACCGGCCCGAAGGGCTGCGCCGCGGTGTACGGCCCGCAGAAGGGCGCCTCGCCGGAGGACGTGGCGACGCTCGACGCGGCGCTGGGGCACTACGCCCAGGTGCTGGAGAAGGCGATCGGCCCGAAGGCCACCGAGCTGGCGGCCTCCCCGGGCGCGGGCGGTGCGGGCGGCATCGGCTACGGCGCGCTGCTGCTCGGCGCGAGCTTCCGCCCCGGCATCGAGCTGATGCTGGAGGTGCTGGGCTTCGCGCCGGCGCTGGAGCGGGCCACCCTGGTGATCACCGGCGAGGGTTCGCTGGACGAGCAGACCCTGCACGGCAAGGCCCCGGCGGGCGTGGCCGCGGCCGCGCGGGCCGCGGGCAAGCCGGTGGTGGCGGTGTGCGGCCGCCTGCTCCTCGGGCAGGAGGCCCTGGAGGCGGCGGGCATCCGCCGCGCGTACCCGCTGACCGAGATCGAGCCGGACCCGGCGAAGAGCATCGCGAACGCGGGCCCGCTGCTGGAGCAGGTCGCGGCGAACATCGCCGCCGACGTGCTCTGACACCGGCGCACGGGACGCCGGAGCACCGGCTCGCCGGCGCACGGCACGCACGGAGGCCCGGACCCCCTGTGGGGTCCGGGCCTCCGGCGCGCGTGCGGTCCTCCGGCGCGTCCGGGCCGAGACTCCGGGTGCCGGGCCCCGGCGTCCGGGCCGCCCTCGGGTCAGGGGGCGGTCGTGGCGCGGTGTTCGGCGAGTTCGAGGTCGATGAAGGCTCCGATCATGGCGCGCCAGACCGCTTCGGCGACCTCCGGGGCCAGGCCCTCGGCCTCGGCCTTGACGCGGGCTGCCGCTACGACGCGTTCCACCCGGTCGGGGGCGCGTACGGCGTCCTCGTCCTTCTTGAAGCCGGCCGCCGCCCGGACGAGGGACTGGCGTCGGGCGAGGAGGCCGACCAGTTCCGCGTCGACGGCGTCGATGCCGGCGCGGACTTCGTCCAGGGATCCGTGAGTCGGCGTGTTCGATGTCATGGGGTCATTGTGATCATGCGGGCGGCCAGGCCGTCCAGGAATGCGGCCAGACCGAAGCGGAACAGGGAGTCGGGTGTCAGGTCGGCGGCCGGGGCGGCCGCCCCGAAGGCAGGGAAGGAACCGTCCGCGAGGGTCGCGGCCATCCGCTCCTGCTGGGCCTCCATCCACTGTTCGGCGGTGACCCCGCTGGTCCGGGTGGCCGCCGACTCCGGCTGGAGGTCCACCGCGTGCCCGCGTACGTACCCGAAGAGCGAGACCGCGGCGTGCATGCGCGCTTCGGCGTCCAGGCCCGTGCCCTCCAGGGCGGCCAGGGCCCACTCGATGTGCCGCATGCCGTTCGGGGCCAGCAGCGGACGGTGGAGGTTCATCGCGGCGGCCAGCCAGGGGTGGGCGCCGTAGAGCCGCCACTGGAGCGCGGCCGAGAGTTCCAGGCGGGCCCGCCAGCCCCGTGGGGGGTGGGCTTCGGGCAGCGGCTCCTCGCCGAACACCGCGTCGACCATCAGGGCGACGAGCTGCTCCTTGCCGGCCACGTGCCGGTAGAGGGACATGGTCGGCACCCCCAGTTCGGTGCCGAGTCGGCGCATGGTGAGTGCGGCCGCTCCTTCCGCGTCGGCCAGCTCGACCGCGGCCCGGACCAGCTGCCCGGGGACCGTCGCCGGCGGCGGGGCCCCGGCCGCGGCCGCGTTGCGCTCCCGGCGCGCCGAGGGGACCGCGCACACCACCGTCCCGACCCCGGGCACCGCCCGGACGAGGCCCTCCTGGCGGAGGGCCGCCAGGACCCGACTCGCGGTGGCCATGGCCACACCCCACCGCTGGGTGATGGCCCGGGTGGACGGCACCCGGTCCCCCGGCCTCAGCTCGCCGGTCTCGATGCGGCGCCGGATCTCGGACGCGATCCGGGCGTAGGGCGGTCCGGCCGGGGCCACCGGTCCCGTCATTCCTGCCAGTCCCGTCAGTCCCGTCAGTCCTGTGGGTCCTGTCCGGCCTGTCGGCTGCGTGGGCATGGTGCACTCCTCACTGCACTAGTGCGGTGAGGCTAGTGCACTAGGCAGGGTTCATCAAGTTTCCTGTTCCGATGGGGTGTTGGGATGCGTACGTTGTAGTCATCCGGGGCGGACGAGCCGCCGGGAGAGACCCCAGGGGGAACCGATGATGACCAAGAACGTGCTGATCTCGGGCGCCAGTGTCGCCGGCCCGGCCCTCGCCTACTGGCTGCACCGCCACGGCTTCCACCCCACCGTCGTCGAGCGCGCCGACACGATCCGGCCCGGCGGGTACGCCGTCGACTTCCGGGGCGAGGCCCTGGACGTGCTGGACCGGATGGGCCTGCTCGACGGGATCCGCGCACTCGACACCGAGATGGGCGACGCGACGATGGTGGACGCCGAGGGCCGGCCGTACGCCACGCTGCCCTCGGCGGTCTTCGCCGGGGACCTGGAGGTGCTCAAGGGCGATCTGACCCGGATGCTGTACGAGGCCACCCGCGGGACCACGGAGTACCTGTTCGGAGACTCGGTCACCGGGCTGACCGAGGACCCCGACGGAGTGCTGGTCACCTTCGGGCACGCCCCGCCCCGCCGCTTCGACCTGGTCGTGGGCGCCGACGGGCTGCACTCGCGGACCCGGGCGCTGGCTTTCGGGCCCGAGCAGCGGTACGTCCGCCACCTCGGCATCTACACGGCGATCTTCAGCCTCGACAACTACCTCGGGCTGCGGAACACCGGGCAGCTGTACGCCGCCGGGGGCCTGGCGGCGAACATGTTCACCGCCCGCGCGAACACCGAGGCCCGGGCCGCGCTGCACTTCGCCGCCGAGGACCTGGAGTACGACCGCCGCGACCCGGCGCAGCAGAAGCGGATCGTCGCCGAGCGGTTCGCGGGCGAGGGGTGGGAGGTCCCCCGCCTTCTGGAGGAGATGGCTGCGGCGTCCGACTTCTTCTTCGACGCCAACGCCCAGGTGGAGATGGACCGCTGGTCCGAGGGCCGGGTCGTGCTGCTCGGCGACGCCGGGTACTGCGCGGGCCCCACCTCGGGCCGCGGCACCTCGCAGGCGCTGATCGGCGCGTACGTCCTGGCCGGCGAGCTGGCCGCGAGCGGCGGGGACCACACCACGGCCTTCGCCGCCTACGAACGGGAGATGCGCGGGTACGTGACCGAGCACCAGGCCCTCGGGCGGGAGGGGGCGGAACGGTTCTTCATGCCCGCGCCGACCCAGGAGGTCCTGGACCTGCTCGCGGCGGGCGCGCCGGAGAACACCCGCACCGAGCCCGTCCGGCTGCGCGACTACTCCGCCACGGCCGCGAGCAGCTGAGCGGTGGTCACCACCCGGGCGAAGCCGCCGCCGTGCAGGCTGACGGCGGTGGCGGTGGCCAGTTCTTCCGCCGTGCGGTGCAGGCCGAACGGGCCGGCCAGGTCGAAGGTGTGGGTGGCGTCCAGGGGGAGGAGGACCCGGTGGCCGAGGTTGCCGGCCATCCGGGCGGTGGTCTCCACGCACATGTTGGTCTGGATGCCCACCGGGACCAGCTGTCCGATGCCCGCCGCGGTCAGCCACTCCTGCAGGTCGGGGGTGCCGTAGAAGGCGGAGTTGACCGTCTTGGTGATCAGGAGCGCGGCGTCGGCGCCGCGCTTCTCCACGAAGTCCTTGAAGGCGTTGCCGGGGGCGCCGGCGGCCAGCGGGCTGACGGGGTTCACCGAGTCGTGGCGGACCAGGACCACGGGGCGGCCGCTGCGCTGCCAGGCGTCCATCAGGGCGGCGATGTTGTCCTCGGCGTCCGGGTTGTTGCGGGGGCCCCAGAAGGCGGAGTCCTCGAAGCCCTGCTGCACGTCGATGACCACCAGGGCCGCGTTCGGGTCGAGGGAGAGGGTGTCCGTTGTCGTCGTCATGGGTCCATCCTCGGGACGGCGGGGGGCCGGGAACAGCGGCGCCGCGGACCGGAACCGATGGGATCCTGCCCCACTGGCAGGATGGCGTGGGGCCGGGTGGCAGGATGGGGTCATGCAGCGCGTCGCACTCGTCGCCCAGCCCGGCATCCGCAGCTTCGACCTCGCCGTGATCACCGAGGTGTGGGGCGGGCCGCCGGGCCGGGTTCGGCCGGGGGTGCCCGCCTTCGAGCTGCACCGTTGTGCCGCCGGGCCGGATCCGCTGCCGCTGGCCGACGGGCTGACGCTGACGCCGGACCGGGGGCTGGACTGGCTGGCCGAGGCCGATCTGGTCGTCGTACCGGCCCTGACCGATCCCACCGCGCCGACGGCCGGGCCGGTACTGGAGGCGCTGCGGGAGGCGCACCGGCGCGGGACGCCGATCGCCGCGCTGTGCGCGGGGGCGTTCGTGCTGGCCGAGGCCGGGCTGCTGGACGGGCGGCGGGCGGTGACCCACTGGTCGCTGGTGGCGGCGCTGAAGGAGCGCCACCCGGCGGTGCTGGTCGAGGACGCCCCGCTGTTCGTGGCGGACGGCGGGCTGTGGACCTCGGCCGGGGTGGCCTCCGGCATCGACCTGTGTCTGCACCTGGTGCGGGAGGCGCACGGGTCCGAGGTGGCCGCGACGGTGGCCCGGACGATGGTCACCGGTCCGTTCAGGACCGGTGCCACCGCCCAGTACCTGGACCGCCCGGTGTCGGCCGCGGACCGTACGGCCGACGCGCTGGCCGCCGTACGGGCCCGGGCGCTGGGGCGGCTGCACGAGCCGCCGGACGTGGCGACGCTGGCCTCGTGGGCCGGGATGTCACCGCGGTCCTTCGCCCGGCACTTCCGGGCGGAGACGGGCACCACTCCGCACCGCTGGCTGCTGGACCGGCGGCTGGACGAGGCGCGGCGGCTGCTGGAACGGACCGACCATCCGGTGGCCGAGGTGGCCCGGCGGACCGGGTTCGGCAGCGAGGTGACGTTCCGCCAGCACTTCTCCGCCGTGGTGGGCTCCGGTCCGCGCGCCTACCGTCAGAAGTCGACGAGTGCCCGGACGTCGGCGCGGCCGACGGACTCCAGCTCGTAGAGGGCGCAGTAGCGGGCGCGGATGTACTCGATGTCTGCGTTGCGGCGGTGCGCCTCGGCGGTCGGGTACATCACGGTCAGCTCCCAGGACTTCTCCCGGTTGATGTCACCGTCCTTGTCGCGCCACTGGCCGCGGCCCTCCTGCAGGGTCAGGCCGGAGGGGAAGCGCGGGGTGATCACGTCGGCGACGAACTTGTTGAACTCGTCGTCGGTGATGGGCGGGTGGCCGTTGTGGCGTCCGGTGCCGAAGTAGAGGTGGGTGGACACCCACGGCGCGCCGATCCGGCCGCCCGGCCGGTCTCCCGGCTGTCCGCCCGGCTGTCCGCCCGGCTGTCCGGCCGTCCCGGCGGCCGTCTCCGCCTCCACGGCCGGCGCGGCGGCGGGCGTACCGAAGGCGACCTCGGCGGCGGGTCTGCCGAAGGTGAGGACGAGCGCGGAGGCCAGGACGATGGCGGCCGCGGGCATGGTGATGCGTATCTGGCGCATGGTGTCGGGTTCCTATCGGTCGTGTGGGGCGGAGGCGGCGGTGCGGGCCGCGGGAGCGGGCAGGGACTCCAGGAGGTGGACCGCCGCGTCGCGCAGCGGTGCCGGAGTACGGGCGTGCCGGCGCAGGCCGGCCGCCGTCCTGCCGAGGGTTTCGAGGGTCCGTACGGAGCCGATGCCGGCGACGCGCGGGGCGATGTCCGCGATCAGGCCGGCCGTCTCGGTCCAGGCACCGGCCCGGGCCAGGGCGGACAGGAGTTCCGCCGTGAACAGGTGCCGGTAGGCGGGTCCGGGGGCCGTGGCCGCCGCGTGCAGGAGCGGGATCGCCCGGTCCCACTGCCGCAGCCGGGAGTGCACCCAGCCCCGGTGGCCGGTGAGTTCGGCCTCGTCGATCCACCAGGCCCAGCCGGGGTCGTGGCGGGAGATGCCGTCCTCGAAGCGGACGCGGGCCCGGGCCATCAGGTCCAGGGGCTCGGCGTGCCCGCCCAGCAGGGCCGTGGCGTGGGCGCGGCGGATCAGGACGAGGGTGCCGACGCGGTGGGGGGTGCGGGGGGTGACCACCCGGGCGGCGGACTCCAGGGCGGCGCGGGCGTGCCCGGTGTGGGTCTGCAGCATGCTGTGGTTGAGCAGCACCAGCCGGGCCGTCGCACGGTCGCCGGCGAGCTGCGCGAGGACCAGGGCGCGGGCGTTGGCCCGGGCCGCCTGCCGGTGGAGTCCGGCGTCGAACAGGATCCAGCCGATGACCTCGCAGAGCTCGGCGAGCGCGGCGGTCCGGTCGGGGTCGGCCGGGTGGATGCCGCGTGCGCGCAGGTGTGCCGGGTCCGCGGTGAGCTCGGGGACGTCGCGCACCGCCTCGCGGGCTGCGCGGACGGCGGTGACCGCGCCGGGCCCGGCATCGAGGGCCAGCAGGTGCGCGGTGGTGCGCGCCAGGTCCGCGGCGGAGAGCGGGGTCGGGAGCAGGGACGGCGGAGCGGTCACCATGCCCCGGTCCTCGCTCCCTGGCCGGCCAGGGAGGAGAAGGAGGAAGCGACCTTGGTCAGCCATTCCACCTCGTCGCGGAAGTCCTCGTACGGCGGGCGGGCGGGGATGTCGGTCTCCTCGCCCCGTTCCGCGCGCTCGGCGCGTTCCTCGGCCGGGCGGCTCAGTACGGCGCGCAGCTGGAGCGCCTCGCCGAGCGGTGAGGTCGGGTCCTCGGGGAGTTCCAGGGAGCGCGCCAGGTCGGCGAACTCGGCGAGGGAGAGCGAGGAGCGGAGCATCAGCTGGCCGTCCCGTATCTCGATGACCCGCCGGTAGAGGCGGTAGTGCAGGTCGCGGGGCGGTACAAGGTCGCGCGGCCAGGAGCGGGGCGGGTCCAGGGCGATGTCCGGGGACGCCTGGTGCAGCGCCCACCACAGCGGGCGCAGCCGCAGGTAGCAGCGGTAGCTGCGGACCCAGCCTGCCGTACGGCTGATGTGGTTGCCCCAGGAGGGGATGGTCCACCCGGTGACCTGGAGGAGGGCGCCGATGCTGCCGCAGGACCACTGGACGGGGTCGAGGGCCGCGCCGTCGAAGTGGAATCGGGTGCCGGCGATCTGGATGCCCCGGGTGACGCAGTAGACCAGGATGAGGGCGGCGCCGACGGTGACGGTGCGCATGCCGATGGCGAGCCACTGGCGGTTGGCCATCTTGGTGAAGCGGAGCGAGAGCCGCACGGTCTCGAACTGCCCGATGGCGCAGATGAGCAGGTAGAAGGTCATGTAGAGGGCGTAGCGGCCGTCCTGGATGCTGAGCAGGATCGTCGAGGTCGCCGTTTCCGTCTTGGTGACGGGACCGACGGCGAGCGAGGCGATCACCAGGACGACGAGCAGTACGCCGAAGAACAGGACGCGGCGGCGGGCCTCGCGCCGGGCTTCTGCGGGCGGTGAGGACCAGTGGACGAGGACGACCTGCTGGGCGGCGGTGAGGACGACGACGGCGACCTGGGTGATCAGCGAGGTGATGTTCGGCAGCCCGAAGAAGGCCGAGATGTGCAGCCGGAGGAGGTCCAGGTCGACGAGGAAGCTGATGCCGGAGCACAGGAAGTAGACGCACAGGGCCCAGAGGGCGATGTCGCCCTTGCGGCGCAGTGCGTCGGGGAGGCGGTAGGCGAAGGCCGCGAGACCGACGACGGCGCAGACCCAGGCGAGGATTCCGTAGATCAGGGTCACGTGTGGTCCGCTTTGCCGTTTCCGTCGCTGTTTCCGCCGGCGCTGCTGTTTCCGCTGCCGCTGTTGTTTCCGCTGCCGCTGTTGGTGTTGGCGTTGGCGTTGGTGCTGCTGCCGCCGATGCCGTGTTCGATGCGGGCCACGATGTCGGCCGCCTCGTCCGGGACGGCCCAGGCCGGCTCCACCCACCGCTTGGTGGCCCGGGCCAGGATCAGCGAGGCCATCGTCTCGGCCTCCTGCTCCTCGTCGTCGCTGTAACGGGAGCGCATGAGCATGCCCCGCACGTCCGCGGGGTCGACCTCCGTCACCGCCCGGCCCGGATCATCGCCGCCCGGCTGCATCGAGCCCCGGTGCGCGAAGGCGATGTGCGCGAGTTCATGGGCGATGATGTGTTCCTTGTGTGAAGGCGAGGCGGACTTCTCGAATGCGACGACGTCGAACTCGTCCAGTTTCAGCCAAATTCCGAAGAGGTGGCGTTCGGGGAAGGAAGTCGGGACCAGATGGATGGGGCGCCGGCGCTGTTCGCTCAGATATCGGTGGAGTTCGTCGATACCGCAGCCGTGCTCCATACCCCACTCCGCGAGCAGTTCCTCACAGGCGCGACGGACTTTCTTCAGGCGCCGCCTGAGCAGCCGGTCCTCCGAGGCCGGTATCGCAGAGCCAGGTAACTTCATTCTCAGTCCTCCGGCGAACCCCAGCGGCCGCCCTCGCGCGGTCATGATGCCACAGACCGAACAGGCGGGCGGATGGGCCGAGTTCCATTCGGCCATTATCTTTCGCCACCGCGCGGAGGCCGCCGGGATTCAGCCCGCCCGCACCCCGGCGGAATGGGCCCCGGGGGTGAGGATCATCTGTGCCGACAGGTCGACGAGCCGGCGAAGGGCGGCCGAATAGCGACCGTTACCACCGAGTTCGTCGAGAATCCGGTGCGCCCGCGCGCGGTGCGTCCCGATGTCCTCGCGGTAACGGTCGAGAGCGGCGGGCGCGAGCAGCAGGGCAAGGAGCTCAGACCGTGCCGCGGCCGAGTCCGCGGCCGCTTCCGCCAGTTCCGGAATATGCCGCCGCAGTCGCGGAGGGGCGTCCTCCAGCACGGATGCGAGCAGATAGGTCACGGTGCCGTTCCGCAGGTCCTCGTTGCGACCGGTGGTGATGTCCCACTGGTCGTTGAAGATCTGCCACAGGACGCCGAAGACATCGCCGAAATCGCGCCACAGCTCCGTTCTTCGGGCACTGTTTCCGGCCAATATGGAGGCCATGGCCGTAATCATCGCGTACGGGCCGCCGGATTTGCTGGTGTATGCCGTGAGGACCGAGTTCCGGGTCGCGCGGCCGACGTCTCCGCGCATATCGGCCAGCTGTCCTTCGACCGCGGTGATCCAGCCGTTCATGAGTTCCGCGATCAGTGCGCCGCGTACGGCTTCCGGGAGCTGCTGGGCGCGGACGATCCGGACGGGGAGCGCGTTTCCCCCGATCACCGCGGCGAGTACCGCTTCGGCGGGATCGAGCCCGGCGGCGGGAGAGGTGCCGTGCCCGTCGGCCAGGTCGTCGAGGTAGCACGCCGAGGTCCACCAGAGGAGGTGCACCGCGGCGAGCGGGCAGGCCGGGGCGGTGGCGCCCGTTTCGACGCCGTGGACGAGCATCGGCAGGACGGAGAGCGGGTAGGCGAACTTCTGGTGGTGCAGGAGGCGGCGGATCGCTGCGCGCACCTCGTCCGCGGCCGGGCCGAGGCCCAGGAGGGCGGAGTCGATCTCCGCGTCGATGTCCGCCGAGACCTCGCGGTGGAGGTCCTCGTACGTCGTGGGGTTCACCGGGTCGCTTCCCTGTTCGGTTGTGCGCGAGGGGCGGCGCCGGTGCGGCGGCGCCACCACCCGGCCCGATTCGATCATTCGGGGAGCAGGGGTTCCAGAGCGTTTTCCGGTCACGGCCGGATTCCGGTGCCCGTTCGGCACATCCGTGAGGGCCGGATGTGCCGAAGCAATGGACGACACCCCCCGCATGCCGGGGCGCCCTTCACACCCCGGGACGCCCCCCGTGCCCAGTACGCCCGCACCGGGGCACGACGCCGCGGTGCACGATCCCCGGAGTGGCTCCGTGAACGTCTCGGTCGTCCTGTTCACCTCGGATCTCCGCATCCACGACCATCCGCCGCTGCGCGCGGCACTGGCGTCCGCGGAGCAGGTCGTGCCGCTGTTCGTGCGGGACCCGGCCGTGGACCGGGCCGGTTTCGCCGCCCCGAACCGGCTCGCCTTCCTCGCCGACTGCCTGACCGACCTCGACGAGGCGCTGCGGCAGCGGGGAGGCCGGCTCGTGGTGCGGCACGGGGACCCCGTCGCGGAGGTCTGCTCCGTGGCGCGCGCCGCCGGCGCCGGCGAGGTGCACGTGTCGGCCGGATACAGCGCCTTCGCCCATGGCCGGGAGCAGCGGCTGCGCCACGCGCTGGAGTCGGAAGGCCGCCGCCTGCACGTGCACGACGGAGTGCTCACCGCGGTGCCGCCCGGCGAGGTCACGCCCGCCGGCTCGGACCACTTCGCCGTGTTCACGCCCTACCACCGGCGGTGGGCGGAGCGGCCTCTGCGCGCCCCGCTGGCGGCCCCGCGCGCGGTGTCCGTGCCCGACGGCATCCGGTCCGAGGAGGTGCCCTCCCGGGGCGGCGTCGCCTCCGTCGCGGAGGGGCTGGCCGCCGGCGGCGAGCGGGCCGGACGGCGCAGGCTCACCTCCTGGCTGTCCCGCCACGCCGACTCCTACGAGCAGGTGCACGACGATCTCGCCGGCGACGCCACCTCCCGGCTCTCCCCGTACCTGCACTTCGGTGCCGTGTCCGCGACCGAGGCCGCGTACCGGGCCCGCTCGCGGGGCGGCCCGGGCGCGGAGGCGTTCCTGCGGCAGCTGTGCTGGCGGGACTTCCACCACCAGGTGCTCAGCGCCCGGCCCTCGGTGGCGTGGGCGGACTACCGTCCGCGGCAGGACCGCTGGCGGACCGGGAAGCGGGCCGAGGAGGACCTGCGGGCGTGGCAGGAGGGCCGTACCGGATACCCCGTGGTGGACGCCGCCATGCGTCAGCTCCTCCACGAGGGGTGGATGCACAACCGGGGGCGGCTGCTCGCGGCGTCGTTCCTCACCAAGACGCTCTACGTCGACTGGCGGGAGGGCGCCCGGCACTTCCTCCACCACCTCGTCGACGCCGACATCGCCAACAACCAGCTCAACTGGCAGTGGGTGGCGGGCACGGGCACCGACACCCGGCCCAACCGGGTCCTCAACCCGGTGCTGCAGGCCCACAAGTACGACCCCGACGGGAGCTACGTACGCCGCTGGGTCCCCGAACTCGACGGCCTGGAGCCGCCGTTCGTGCACGAGCCGTGGCGGCTCGGCGGCCTGGAGCTCGCCTCCCGGGACTATCCCGAGCCGATCGTGACGCTCGCCGAGGGCCTGGAACGCTTCCGGCACGCCCGGGGCCGGGACTGAGCCACGAGCGGCCCGGCGGCCCGGCGGCCCGGCCCGGCAATTCGATGCACGAACGATGCGACTTGAAAGGACGATTCCCCCGGGCGGAGTCTGAGGGGGCCCGGGCGCACCCGCCCGGCGGCGCCCCGGTTCCGGCCGGGCCCGAGGAGGAATCGTCATGACGGAAGCGCGCCCGGCGGTCCCCGCGGCGGACGAGGAGATCGGCCCCGGTCTCGCCGCGGGGGACGAACGCTGTCTGGAGCTGGCCTACCGGCGCTGGGGCAGGCTCGTCCACGCGTTGGCGAGCCGGACCGTCGGGGACCGCCTGGAGGCCGAGGACATCACCCAGCAGGTGTTCCTGGCCGCCTGGCGGGGTCGCACGGGCTACCGCCCCGACCGGGGACCCGTTCCGGCCTGGCTGATCGGCATCGCCCGCTACAAGATCGCCGACGCGCTGGCCGACCGTACCCGCAGGCTCGAACTCGCGGCCGCGGCGGCCGACGGCCTCCGGCCGCCGACGGGCCCCGGCGGAGATGCCGACCGGCTGCTCGACCGGCTCCTCGACCGGGCGGTGGTCACGAGCGAACTGGAACGGCTGCCGCGGGTGCAGCGGGACGTCCTGGCGCTCGCCTACTTCGGCGATCTGACGCAGACGCAGATCGCGCGGCGGACCGGCATGCCGCTGGGCACCGTGAAGGCCCACTGCCGTCGCGGACTGCAGCGGATGCGCGTACGCCTCGCGCCGGAGGCCGCCACCGTTCCCGGCGGCCCCTCCCCCGCCGGGACCCGGTGAGCCCTCAGCCGGCCGCCTCCCGGGCATCACCGGTATCCGACGGCGCGGCGCAGTGCCGGGCGAGGAGGTCGAGGGCCTCGCGCAACCCGCCGGGGCGCACCACTCCGCGTTCGGGAGCGCGGTTGCCCCAGCCGGGGCCCGCCGCCAGCACCAGCGGCCGGATGCGGGCGCCCTTGACCCCGAAGCGGGTGTGGACGACGTGCCGGGCCAGGACGTGGTCGGCGGTGTGCCGCGACTGGGACCACAGGACCACGGCGGACGGCCCCACCCGCCGCACCGCGGCGTCCAGGGCCTCCGCGGGGAGCGCGGCACCCAGCATGCGCGCCGGCAGACCGGCCTCCGCGAGACCGGCGGCGAGCGCTTCCAGGGAGAGGGTGTGCTGTTCCCCGGGAACGCAGGCCAGCAGCACCGGAGCGGTCTCCCGCCCGCCGGGAGGGGCGCCGGCCACGACGCACCGCAAGGCCGTGGAGATGTGCCAGGACAGCAGGTGCTCGACCTCCACGTAGCGGTCGCCGAACGCTTCCCACTTGCGGCCCACCGCGTGCAGGGTCGGCGCCATCACCTGCTCCCAGGCCGTCACCAGGCCGTGTGCAGCGACCAGCTCCGCCAGCAGCTCGTCCATGGTGGGGCCGTCCAGGCGTACGGCGGCCCGGGCCAGGCCCCGGAACTCGTGCCGTACGTCGCCCAGCGGCAGCCCGTTGCCCGATCCCGGACTGCGGGCCGCGCGCGAAGGGCCGGCGGAGACGAGTGCGGCACCTGCCGCCAGGGGCCGCCCCGCCCTGGTCAGCGCCGCCCCGGCCGCCTCCGCCGGGGGCACGCCGGAAGTGGTGAGCCGGCACATGTCCTCCAGCATCGCGATGTCGGCGGGGGCCCAGCGGCGGTGCCGTCCGTCCTCGCGTGCCGCCGGGCCGATGCCGTACCTGCGCTCCCAGGACCTGAGCGTGGAGGGCGCGACCCCGAGCCGTCTGGCCACGGCCCCGGTCGTGATGCGGTACGGCGTATCGGACATGTGTCCCCCACCCTGTCGTCCCTGGCGGTCTCCGCCGACCGCCGGCCCCCGGTCCGGCGCCGCCGGGCCCGGGACGGCCTCGTCTGCTCGTCGCTCGTCGCTCGTCACCTCTTCCGCCGGAGGGGACGCAGCGGATGCACCCCTTTTCCCTCCGGTGCCGGCGGCGGGCGGCGGGCGGTCAGGTCACCTGGCGGGAGAACGCCTCGTAGGCCGTGTCGTCGAAGAGCACGAAGCGGACCTCCGCGACGGGGGCGGCGGACGCGGTGCGGACCGTTTCGACGGCGATCCGGGCGCCGTCGTCCATGGGCCAGCCGTAGATACCGGTGGAGATGGCGGGGAAGGCGATCGTACGGGCGCCCAGTTCGGCGGCGATCCGGAGCGATTCGCGGTAGCAGGAGGCGAGGAGTGAGCTGCGGTCCTCCTCGCCGGACCAGACCGGGCCGACGGTGTGGATCACGTGGTCGGCGTGCAGCCGGCCGGCCGTGGTGGCGACGGCCTGGCCGGTGGCCAGGCCCTTGCCGTAGTGCGAGGCGCGCAGGGCCCGGCACGCCTCCAGGATCTCCGGGCCGCCGCGGCGGTGGATGGCGCCGTCGACCCCGCCGCCGCCGAGGAGCGAGGAGTTGGCGGCGTTGACGATGGCGTCCGCCTGCTGCTCGGTGATGTCTCCCTGGACGAGGGTGATGCGGACCATCGGGGTCTCCTTCGGTTCAGCGCGCCGACCTGAGGCGGCGCCAGACGGCCTTCGCCGCATTGTGCCCGGACATGCCGTGCACTCCGGGTCCCGGCGGCGTGGCCGAGGAGCAGATGAACACGGCCGGGTGTGCCGTGGCGTACGGGAACGCGGTGAGTTTGGGACGGAGCAGGAGCTGGAGGCCGGACGCGGCGCCGCAGGCGATGTCGCCGCCCACGTAGTTGGGGTTGCGGGCGGCGAGCTCCGGCGGCCCGGCGGTGGCGCGGGCCAGCACCAGGTCGCGGAATCCGGGTGCGAAGCGTTCCACCTGGCGTTCGATGGCGTCGGTGAGGTCGCCGTCCCAGCCGTGCGGGACGTGGCCGTACGCCCAGAAGACGTGCTTGCCCTCGGGGGCGCGGGACGGGTCGACCAGGCTGGGCTGGGCGGTGATCAGGAAGGGGTTGCGGGGGGCGCGGCCGGAGGTGGCGAGCTGCAGGGCGGCGTCGATGTCGCGGGTGTGGGGGCCGACCTGCACCGTGCCGGCCCGGCGGGCCTCGGCGGCGGTCCACGGGACGGGGCCGGAGAGGGCGTAGTCGACCTTGAAGGCGGCGGCGCCGTACCGGTAGCCGCGGTACGCCTGTCCGAGCCCGGCGATCCTGGCCAGCGCGGTGGGCGAGGTGTCGAAGACGTAGGCGCGGGCCGGCGGGAGGTCGTCGAGGCGCTTGACCTCGAAGCCGGTGTGGACGGTGCCGCCGAGGTCCTTCAGGTAGGCGGTGAGGGCGTCGGGGACGGCCTGCGAACCGCCCCGCGGCACGGGCCAGCCGTGGGTGTGTGCGGCCAGCGCGAAGACCAGGCCGACGGCGCCGGTGGCGATGCCGCCGAGGGGGCTGATGACGTGGGCGACGAGGCCGGCGAGGAGGGAGCGGGCCCGGTCGTCGTGGAACCGGTTCAGCAGCCAGGTGGCGGGCGGCAGCCCGGCCAGTCCGAACCGGGCCAGGGTGACCGGGTCCCGGGGCAGGGCGGTGGACGGCAGCGACATGAAGTCCCGGACCAGGGTGTCCCATTTGCCGAGGAAGGGGGCCATCAGGCGGCGGTACGTCCCGGCGTCGCGCGGCCCGAACGAGGCCGCGGTCTCGGCGACGGATCGCGAGAGGACCGCGGCCGTGCCGTCGTCGAAGGGGTGGGCCATGGGCAGCGGCGGGTGCAGCCACTCCAGGCCGTACCGGGCGAGCGGCATGGTGGCGAAGACGGGTGAGCCGATGCCGAGGGGGTGCACCGCCGAGCACGGGTCGTGGCGGAAGCCCGGGAGGGTCAGTTCCTCCGTACGGGCCCCGCCTCCTACGGTGTCCGCGGCCTCGAAGACCTGCACCGCGAAGCCCCGCCGGGCCAGTTCCACGGCGGCCGTGAGCCCGTTGGGCCCCGCCCCCACGACGACTGCATCGAGAATCGCCGGCACGTTGCGCCTCCTTCGTCTCCTTCGGCTGCCGGGCCGAACCGGCCCCGCGGGTATGCCCGCAGGGTATTACCGCTCGCCGCGGAGCAGGCCGATGATGCGCCGGGCGGTGGGCTCGTCCCGGGCCACGCTGAACGGCAGGGCGTTGTCCCGGTCGACCCGGAAGGGCTCGTCCGCCACGGTGCTCTGGGCCCCGCCGGCCTCGGCGACCAGCAGCAGTCCGGCCGCGTGGTCCCAGGCGGAGGGCCAGGTGAAGGCGAGGGCGTCCATCTCGCCGCGGGCCACCTTCAGGTATTCCAGACCGGCCGAGCCGCACGGGCGGGCGGCCACTCCGGGGACGTCCAGCCGGGACAGCACCTTCTTGTCATGTTCGCTGGTGTAGAGGGGGTGTGCCATGGCGACCCGCAGCTCGGCGCCCGGCTCGGGGGATCCGCTGCGGATGGCCTCCCCGTTCACGTACGCCCCCTGCCCGCGGACGGCGGTGGCCAGGATGTCCAGTGCGGGCGCGTACGTCCAGGAGGCGAGGATCTCACCGCGCCGGGCGAGGGCCACCAGGGTGCAGAAGGCCGGTTCGCCGTTGACGAACTGGCGGGTGCCGTCGACCGGATCGACGATCCACACGGGGGCGTCCTCGCGCAGGGCGCCGTAGACGGCCGGGTCGGCGTGCACGGCCTCCTCGCCGACCACCACGGAACCGGGGAGCAGCTTGGTGAGGGAGGCCGTGAGGTGTTCCTCGGCACTGCGGTCGGCGATGGTCACCAGGTCGTGGGGGCCGCTCTTCTCGTCCACCTCGTCCTCGGCGAGCTGCCGGAACCTCGGCATGATCTCGACCGCCGCGGCCTCGCGGACGGCTTCTTCGACATCGGACAGCTGGTGTGCCAGAAACTCATCGATCATGCCCTCCATCTCACCATGCCGCGCCGACATTCCCCACCGGCCCTGGTGGACGGGGGGTGAAGACCCTCACTTCCGGCGGCGCGCAGGCAGCGACCGGCGGGGGCGGGCGGCTGGTGGGCGGGCGGCTGGTGGGTGGGTGGTGGGCGGCGAACGGGCAGCGGGGCGGGCGGCGGCGGGGCGGGCCGTCCGTCCCCGCCGGTGCGGCCCACCGCTGCCCCGCCGCTGCCCCGCGTCTGCCGTGGGGGCTACCCTGGCGGGCACCGGAGGGCAGCCGACGTCGTGCTGTCCGCCCTGCCGCCTCCGCAGCGGCACTACGGCTCTGTGGCCCGGAGGTTCGGAGCTCGGAAGCCGGGCGGCTCGGCGGGGACACGGTCCGACCCGCCGACCCCGAGGAACCGACGACGATGGAGCTCGACCCCGCTGTCCCCACCCGCGTGGAGTTCGGCCGCGGCGGCCTCGACCGGATCGGCGCGGCGGCCCGCGGCCACGGCACCCACGCCCTCGTGGTCACGGGCCGGACGGCAGCGCGCACCCACGGCTACCTGTCCCGGGCCCTCGCCTCCCTGCGGGCCGCCGGCCTGCGCACGACCGTGTACGACCGGGTGTCGGCCAACCCCCGCTCGGACGAGGTCGACGAAGGTGCCGTGCTGGCCCGGCGCAGCGGCTGTGACCTGGTCGTCGGCCTCGGTGGCGGCAGCGCGCTCGACGCCGCCAAGTGCATCGCCGTGACGGCGTGCACGGGAGGGCCGACGGGGGAGCTCGTCGGGGTGACCCTCGGCCGCGACACCCCGGTGCTGCCCCTCCTGGCGGTGCCGACCACGGCCGGCAGCGGCTCGGAGGTCACCAAGGGGGCGACCATCACCGACACCGTGCGCGGCTTCCGCTCCGGTGTGCGCGGCGAGGTCCTGTTCCCGCGGGTCGCGGTGGTGGATCCCGACCTGGTGGCCACGCTGCCGCGCGGTGTGCTCGCCGAGACCGCGTTCGACGCGTTCGCCCATGCCGTGGAGGGCTCGGTGGCCCGGCAGGCGACGGCGGCGAGCCGGGACCGCGCCCGGGAGGCCGTCGTACTGATCGCCGATGCCCTGCCGCCCCTGCTGCGGGGCGAGGACTCCCCCGCCGCCCGGGAGGCGCTGGCCCGGGCCGCCGTGCTCGGCGGCGTCAACGTGGCCACGGCCGGTACCTGCCTGCCGCACCGGCTGCAGCAGGCCATGGGCTCGCTGCCCGGCCTGGACGTCTCCCACGGCCGCGGACTGGCCCTGCTCTACCCGGGCTGGCTGAGGCACACCGAAGAACGGCTCACCGGAGGACGGCACGCCGGAGGGCCGCTCGCCGCAGCGCCGGCCGCCGAGGAGTTCGCCGTCCTCGCGGAACTCCTCGGCAGTGACACGGTCCACGAGGCCGCGGAACGCCTGATCGCCTCCGCCGGGCTCGGCTCACGGCTCCGCGACCGGGGCGTGGACGCGCAGGACATCGACACCCTGGTCCGGGGCGTGAGCGGAAACCTGGCCAACGACCCGGTACCGGACGCCGACGCGGACTACCTGCACACGCTGTACGCGGAGGCGTGGTAGCCGCAGCGGCGCGGCACGGTCAGCCGTTGACCGCCGGGATGACGTGCTGCCCGTACGCGTCGATGGTGGCCTCCCTCGCGTCGTGCATGTCGTAGACGGCGAACTGGTCGACGCCCAGGTCGCGCAGCGCCCGGAGTTTGCGGACGTGTGCCTCCGGCGGGCCCAGCAGGCAGAAGCGGTCGACGATCTCGTCCGGGACGAAGTCGGTGGACGGGTTCCCGGCACGGCCGTGGTGGCTGTAGTCGTATCCCTTCCGGGCCTTGATGTACTCGGTGAGTTCGTCCGGGACCATGTCCGAGTGCTCCCCGTAGCGGGAGACGAGGTCGGCGACGTGGTTGCCGACCATCCCGCCGAACCAGCGGCACTGGTCCCGGGCGTGTGCCATGGCCGCCGCCGAGTCGTCGGCCGTGACGTAGGCGGGGGCCGCCACGCAGACGGTGAGGGACGCCGGGTCCCGGCCGGCCGCCTCCGCCGCGTCGCGGACGGCCTTGACCATCCATTCGGTGAGGTAGAGGTCCGCGAGCTGGAGGATGAACCCGTCGGCCTTCTGTCCGGTCAGGGCGAGCGCCTTCGGCCCGTACGCGGCCATCCAGACGGGCAGCCTGCCCTCCTTGATCCACGGGATGCGGACCGGGTTGCCGTCGACCGGCGCCTCGCGGCCCTCGGCGAGGTCGCGGATGACCTCGATGGCCTCGCCGAGCCGGGCCAGGGTGTTGGGGGCGCGTCCGGCGACCCGCATCGCCGAGTCGCCGCGGCCGATCCCGCAGACGGTGCGGTTGCCGTACATGTCGTTGAGGGTGGCGAAGGTGGAGGCGGTGACCTCCCAGGTGCGGGTGCCGGGGTTGGTCACCATGGGGCCGACGTGCAGCTTCTGCGTGTTGGCCAGGATCTGGCTGTAGATGACGAAGGGTTCCTGCCACAGCACGGCGGAGTCGAAGGTCCAGCCGTAGCGGAAGCCGTTGCGCTCCGCGCGCTTCATCAGGCTGATGACCTGGGAAGCGGGCGGGTCGGTTTGCAGGACGAGGCCGAAGTCCATCGCATGTCCTTTAAGAGTGCGGCCTTCAGGGGTGCGGCCTTGGGAGGCGCTGCCTTGCTTACAGGTACTGGCAGGTGGAGCGGTGGACGAAGGTGCCGTGTCCGGCCCGGCCGGTGTACTGCCGGGCGTCGATGACGGTTTCGCCGCGTGAGAGGACGGTCTCGACCCGTCCGGTGACCCGTTTGCCCTCGTACGCCGAGTAGTCCACGTTCATGTGGTGGGTCTCGGCGGAGATGACCTGCTCGGCATGCGGATCGTAGAGGACGATGTCGGCGTCGGAGCCCGGCGCGATGGTGCCCTTGCGGGGGTACATGCCGAACATCCGGGCCGGGGTCGCACAGGCGATCTCGATCCAGCGGCGGCGGCTGATGTGCCCGTCCAGGACGGCCTGGTGGAGCAGGTCCATCCGGTTCTCCACGCCCGGGAGGCCGTTGGGGATCTTGGAGAAGTCCCCGCGGCCGAGTTCCTTCTGGCCCCGGAAGCAGAACGGGCAGTGGTCGGTCGAGACCACCTGGAGATCGTTCGTGCGCAGGCCGCGCCACAGGGCCGCCTGGTGCTCGCGCGGCCTCAGCGGTGTGGAGCACACGTACTTGGCGCCCTGGAAGTCGGGCTCGGCGAGGTTGTCGGTGGACAGGAAGAGGTACTGCGGGCAGGTCTCGCCGAAGACCGGCAGCCCCTTGTCGCGGGCCGCGGCCAGTTCCGCGACGGCCTCCTCCGCCGAGACGTGGACCACGTACAACGGGGAGCCGGCCACCCGGGCGAGCTGGATGGCGCGGTGGGTGGCCTCGGCCTCCAGCAGCACCTTGCGGACCTCGCCGTGATGGCGGGGGTCGGTCTCGCCGCGGGCCAGGGCCTGTTCGACGAGGACGTCGATGGCGATGCCGTTCTCCGCGTGCATCATGATCAGTCCGCCGTTGGCGGCGCCGTGCTGCATGGCGCGCAGGATCTGCCCGTCGTCGCTGTAGAAGACGCCGGGGTAGGCCATGAACAGCTTGAAGGAGGTGACTCCTTCCTCGACGAGGAGGTCCATCTCCTTCAGGGTGTGTTCGTTGACGTCGGAGAGGATCATGTGGAAGCCGTAGTCGACGGCGCAGTTGCCGTCGGCCTTGGCGTACCAGGCGTCCAGTCCCTCGCGCAGGGAGCGGCCGGTGCTCTGGACGGCGAAGTCCACGATCGTGGTGGTGCCGCCCCAGGCTGCGGCCCGGGTGCCGGTCTCGAAGGTGTCGGAGGCGGAGGTGCCGCCGAACGGCAGCTCCATGTGGGTGTGGACGTCGACCCCGCCGGGGATGACGTACTTCCCCGCGGCGTCGATCGTACGGTCGGCCGTCCAGCTCGCGGCGGCCGCCGAGCCGGTGGCGGCCAGGGCGGCGACCCGGCCGTCCTCGATCAGGACGTCCGCGTGGAGTTCGTCCGCGGCGGTGATGACGAGGCCGCCGCGGATCAGGGTGCGGGTGGTCACGGTTCCCCCCTCTGCCGGAGTCTGTGGGTGTTCGACCGGGCGTTCACAGGGCCCTGAGCGCCCGTTCGATGATCGCGGCGCCTTCCTCGGCCTCGGTGACGGTGAGGGAGAGCGGCGGGGCGATGCGCAGCACGCTGGTGTTGTGGCCGCCGCCCTTGCCGATGAGCAGGCCGCCTTCGCGGGTCGCCTCCAGGACGGCGGCGGCCGCCTCGGGGTCGGCCTGGTCGGTGCCCGGCCGGGCGAGCTCGATGCCGGCCATCAGGCCGCGGCCGCGGACCTCGCGGACGGCGGGGATGCCCGCGGCGATGCCGCGCAGGCGTTCCAGCAGCAGGCCGCCGACGCGGCGGGCGTTGCCCTGGAGGTCGTGTTCCAGGAGGTAGCCGAGGTTGGCCAGGCCGGCCGCCATGGTGACGGGCGAACCGCCGAAGGTGGAGATGGAGTTGGAGTCGAGGCAGTTCATGATCTCGGCCCGGGCGACGACGCCGCCGATGGACATGCCGTTGCCGATGCCCTTGGCGAAGGTGAGGATGTCCGGCGGGCCGTTCTGCGCGTGGGCCTGCCAGCCCCAGAAGTGGTCGCCGGTGCGGCCCCAGCCGGTCTGCACCTCGTCGCTGATCCAGAGGATGCCGTGGCGGTCGAGGACCTCGCGGAAGGCTCCGTAGAGGCCGTCGGGCGGGGAGGTGAACCCGCCGACGCCCTGGACGGGTTCGGCGATCAGGGCGGCCACTCCCCCGCGGGCCTGGCCCAGTACGTCCTCCAGGTCGGCCACGGCCGCGGCGGTGAAGGCCTCGTCGTCGAGGGCGGCGAAGGGGCCGCGGCCGCGGACGGCTCCGTGCACGTAGTACGTCTGGAGCGGGGAGAGGCTGGTCGGGGACCAGCCGCGGTTGCCGGTGATGCCGACGGTGGAGAAGGAGCGGCCGTGGTAGCTGTTGCGCATCGCCAGGATCTGGTTGGAGCGGCGGTACGCGGTGGCCAGCAGCAGGGCGGTGTCGTTGGCCTCGGTGCCGGAGGTGGTGAAGAAGACCCGGGCGTCGGGGATGCCGGAGAGGGCGGCGACCCGTTCGGCGAGTTCCACCATGGGGCGGTTGAGGTAGAGGGTGGAGGAGTGGATGATCCGCCCGGCCTGGTCGGCGACGGCCTTGGTGACCTCGGGGAGGGCGTGGGCGGTCATGGTGGTGAGGATGCCGCCGAAGAAGTCGAGGTAGCGGTTGCCGTCGGCGTCCCAGACGTACCGGCCTTCGCCGTGGGTGATTTCCAGGGGCCGCTGGTAGTACAGCGCCAGCCAGTCGGGGAGGACGGCCTGGTGGCGGGAGTGCAGGGCGGTTGCCTTGCTGTTCGGGTGGGTCACGGCTGTACGAGCCCTCCGTAGGCGTCGGGGCGGCGGTCGCGGTAGAAGGCCCACTGGGTGCGGACCTGTTCGATGAGGTCGAAGTCCAGGTCGCGGACGAGGAGTTCCTCCTCCTTGTCGCCGGCGGTCTCGCCGACGAACTGGCCGCGCGGGTCGACGAAGTAGCTGGTGCCGTAGAAGTCGTTGTCGCCGTACTCCTCGCGGCCGACCCGGTTGATGGCGGCGATGAAGTACTCGTTGGCGACGGCCGCGGCGGGCTGTTCCAGCTGCCAGAGGTGGGCGGAGAGCCCGCGGTGGGTCGCGGAGGGGTTGTAGACCAGCTGGGCGCCGGCCAGGCCGAGCTGGCGCCAGCCCTCCGGGAAGTGCCGGTCGTAGCAGATGTAGACGCCGACCTTGCCGACGGCGGTGTCGAAGACCGGCCAGCCGAGGTTGCCGGGGCGGAAGTAGTACTTCTCCCAGAAGCCCTTGACCTGGGGGATGTGGTGCTTGCGGTACTTGCCGAGGTAGCTGCCGTCGGCGTCGATCACGGCGGCGGTGTTGTAGTAGAAGCCGGAGCTCTCCACCTCGAAGACCGGTACGACGATCACCATGCCGGTCTCGCGGGCGAGGTCCTGCATGCGGCGCACGGTGGGGCCGTCGGGGACGGGCTCCGCCCAGCGGTAGTGCTCGGGCTCCTGGACCTGGCAGAAGTAGGGCGCGTTGAAGACCTCTTGGAAGCCGATGATCCGCGCGCCCTGGGCAGCGGCCGCGCGGGCGTGCTCCTCGTGCTTGGCGATCATCGAGTCGGTGTCGCCGGTCCAGGAGGCCTGGACCAGCGCGGCGCGGACGATGTGGGCCATGAGCTGCTCCTCGCCTCTACGCACGTAGACGGTGTGCGTAGGTACGAGACCGTAAGCCTCGTCACACTTCGGGGCAAGACCACCGCGCACGGTCGGAGCAGTCGATCAAGTCTGTTCTGTGAGGGGTCGGTTGTGGTCGTTTGAGGTCAGCTGCGATCGGCTTTCAGTCCCGCCACGCGCAGGGCGTGGACCAAACCGTGCCGGCAGGCGGCCGAGACCCGGCCGGCGGCGTCGAGCAGCCGCGGGGCGAGCGACCCGGGGGCGCGGCGGGCCAGCCGCGCCACGTCCTCCGCACTGCGGACCCGTACGAAGGCGGAGAGCAGCAGGTCGGCCTCGGCGCGGCGGCCGGCCGCGTCCAGGGCGAGGGCCGCCTCGGCGATCTCCGCGGCCGGGCGGGCGACGCCCTGGCGGAGCAGCCGGGCACGGTCGGCGTCCCGGCCCGCCGTGCCGAGCGCGGCCGCGGCGGCGGCCAGCCGGTCGGGCGGCAGGCTCGCCGCGGCCTCCCACAGCAGCGTGGCCCAGTCCGCGCCGAGCCCGGCCCGCTCCAGCTCCCGGGCGAGCCCGGGCAGCGCCTCGGCGGGCCACGCGGCCACCTCGCACAGCAGTACGTGCGCCTCGCCGGAGCGGCCCTGGGCGCGCAGCGCGATCAACTCGGCGACGACGTCGGCCACGTCGTGGGGCGCGGCGCGCGGCGGGGGCGGGGGCTGGGGCGTGGGTCGTGCCGCGGCCGGATGCGGGTGGGGCTCCGGGCCGGTACCGGCAGGGGGACGGGTGGGGGGCCGGGTGTCCGGGCCGGGCCAAGGTGCCTGGCCGGGCCGGGGTGCGGTGGCCGGTTCGGGGCGGGTCGGGCTGGGGTCCCGTACGGGTGCGGGGGCGGGGGCGGCCGCCGGGGACGGGTCCGGCGGGGTGTCGCGGGCGGTGGCGGCCCGGTCCGCCGGGGGGCCGAAGCGGGCCCCGCGCGGGGAGACGCCGCCGAGGTCCGGCAGTTCGGCCGCCACGGCCGGACCGCCGCCTTCGGCCCCGGCGTGGCGCGCCCCGCCGGTACGGCGCGCGGGCCTGCGCAGCCATCGGCGCGCGGCGGCCGCTTCGGCGGGGCCCGCGGCGGGGTCGACGGCCGGGTCCGTGCCGTGCGTGCCCTGCGGTTCTCCCCGGCCCGGACGGGCCGGGGGCTCGGGACGGTATGACTCGGAACGGTGTGGCTCGGGACGGTGTGGCTCGGGACGGTGTCGCTCCGGGCCGGTCGCACCCTCGGAGGCCGGGGGCCAGGGAGCCTGTGCCGCGTGCGGGGGCGGCCCTTCGGGGGCGGGGGCGGGCGCCCGCACGGGAGCGGGGGCGGGCGCCCGCACGGGAGCGGGGCCGGAGCCGGGTCCCCGTACGGGAGCGGGCCGCGCGAGGGGGTCCCCGGGGCCGGCCGCCGGGGGCGCGGGGCGCCGCTCCGGGAGGGAGGCCAGGCGGGCGGCGAGGTCATCGCAGCGGGAGCCGGCGCGGCTCAGGTCGTCCTGGGTCCAGGTCAGTTCGCGGGTCAGGAACTCGGCCTCGGCCGGGTCGCCGGCGGCGGTGAGGCGGGCGGAGAGGGTGCGCAGGGCCGCTTCGGAGGAGGAGCGCTGGGCGGCGGCCGCGGCCAGCAGGTGCCGTAGTTCCTCCGCGCCGCCGGGCCTGGCGTCGTACTCGGCGGCGGCCGCCCGGCGGAGTTCCGCCGCCCGCCGACCGGCTTCGGCCGCGGTCTGCGGACCGCGGATCGCCGCCAGGTCGTGGAGCAGCGACTCCAGCACGTCCCGGGGCGCCAGCGCGGTGCCGTCCAGGCAGGCCCGCATGCCCTCCGGGTCGCGGCGCAGGAACTCGCCGTACCAGCCCGACCCGGGGTCGAGACGGGCCGTCACCTCGCCGATCCAGGAGGCCAGCCTGCCGATCGCCGTCGCGCCGTCGTGCGGAGTCACGGTCGCCATGGAGGAATTGGACCGCACCTGTGTTACGGGAGGACTACAGGAGTCTCAAACCTTCACGGCGATCGCGGTGTGCGGACGTTTCCCGAGCCGGACCGCCGCCGCGGGCAGGTCCAGCGCCCAGAAGCGCCAGGTGTACTTGCGGGCCATCAGCTTCCGCACCCGCCGGAGCCCTTCCTCGTCCAGCAGCCGCGCCGTTGCCTCCACCACGGGTGCGTCGGGCGCGGTGCGGCCGCGCACGTCGCACGGGGACAGCGCGACCCGCCCGTTGTTGCGGATCCGCTTGACCTTCCACGAGTCGCTGCGGGTCCAGACGTAGAGCTCGCCCGCGTCGTGGACGGCCCACACCGGGGTGGCCACGGGGGTGCCGTCCCGGCGGAAGGTGGTGAGGCTGACGTACGGGCTCTGCCCGAGCTCCTGGAGCGTCACGGTTCCGGCCATGTCCGGAGCCTACGCCTTCCCGCCGGGCGGGTCACCGGCTGACCGGCCACCGACCCGGCGGGTCACCGGCCGGCGGGTCACCGGCCGGGGTGATGGCCGAGGCCGGCCGCGGCCCGCCCGTCGGGTGCGGAGCCGGCCGCGACGAGCAGGCCGGTCGCGAGGAGGGCGCCGACGAGGGCGATTCCGAGCCGCTTGGCGGCGTTGAGTGCTGACACGGGCTCAGGTGTGCCCCTCGACGGGCCGCCCGGATCCCCGATTGGGCCGATCGGCCCCGCACTCGGCCCGCTCCCCCGGACGGCGCGCGGGGGGTCAGGCGGTCCGCGGGGACCAGGCGGCCCGTGGGATCAGGCGGCCCGCGGGGCGGCCACCGGCGCGCAGCGGCGGAGGAGGTCGTCCATGGACAGTCCGAGCGCCTGTGCCACGGCGGCGACGGTGAAGAAGGCGGGGGTCGGCGCCCGGCCCGTCTCGATCTTGCGCAGGGTCTCGGCGGAGAGGCCGGCGGAGGCGGCCACCTCGACCATGCTGCGGCTGCCGCGCGCCTCCCGCAGCAGCAGTCCCAGCCGCTCGCCGCGCTCGCGCTCTTCGGGGGTGAGGGGGGTGCGGACCATGCCCCGATTCTAATACCGGTCCGCTGCCGGCCGCCGGGACCGGGATTCTTATACCGGTATAGTTATTGGCATGGTGGAGTTGAAGACCGAACACGAGATCGACGAGATGCGGGCCGCCGGCCGGGTGGTCGCCCGCGCCCTGGCCGCCGTACGGGACGCCGCGGGCGTCGGGACGTCCCTGCTGGACCTGGACCGGGTGGCCCGGGACGTGCTGCGGGCGGAGGGGGCGGACTCGCCGTTCCTCGGCTACCGGCCGTCGTTCGCTCCGGTGCCGTTCCCCGGGGTGATCTGCACCTCCGTGAACGACGCCATCGTGCACGGCGTCCCGGACGGCTACCGGCTCCGCGACGGGGACCTGGTCAGTGTCGACTGCGGGGCGAGGCTGGGCGGGTGGGTGGGCGACGCCGCGGTCAGCTTCACGGTGGGGCGGGGGCGGGCGGCCGACCGGAGGCTGATCGCCACGGCCGAGGCGGCTCTCGCGGCCGGCATCGAACGGGCCCGCCCGGGCAACCGGATCGGAGACATCGCGCACGCGATCGGCACGGTCTGCCGCGATGCGGGGTACGGCGTGCCCGACGGCTTCGGCGGTCACGGTGTCGGCCGCGCCATGCACGAGGACCCGGGCGTGCCCAACGAAGGCCGGGCGGGGCGCGGGATGCGGCTGCGGGCGGGCATGGTGCTGGCGATCGAGCCGATGCTGATCGCCGGGGGCGGGGACGACTACGTCACCGGGGGTGACGGGTGGACTCTCCGCACGACGGACGGCAGCCGTGCGGCCCACGCCGAACACACCGTGGCCATCACCCCGTCCGGCCCCCGCATCCTGACGGCGGCCTGACCCCGGCGGCCCGGCTCCGCCGAGGGTGCGGGCGGCGGCGCCTGCGGCCGCCGGGCCCGCACCCCGGCGGGGGCGTCAGCCCGGGCGGACGACCATGGCGGAGCCGCCGCCGCGGCGGGTCCTCTCCGCTGCGGCCAGCCAGCGGCCGTCCGGCAGCCGTTGGACGCCGGTCGCGGCGCCGATCTCCGGGTTGAGGCGGAAGGTGTGGCCCAGGGCCTCCAGCTCGGCCCGCAGCGGGCTGTTCCACAGGCCCGGTTCCAGCTCGGTGCTCGCCTGGTTGCGCTGGCTGGCGCGCGGTGCCGCGATCGCGTCGACCAGCGGCAGCCCCCGGTCCAGGTGCCCGGTGAGGGTCTGCAGCACGGTGGTGATGATGGTCGCGCCGCCGGGCGAGCCGACCGCGAGCACCGGACGGCCCCCCGACAGGACGATCGTCGGGGACATGGAGGACCGCGGACGCTTGCCCGGGCCGGGGAGGTTCGGGTCCGGGACGCCCGGGAAGGCGGGGGCGAAGGAGAAGTCCGTCAGTTCGTTGTTGAGCAGGAAGCCCCGGCCGGGGACCGTGATGGCGCTGCCGCCCGTCGATTCGATCGTCAGGGTGTAGGCGACGACGTTCCCCCAGCGGTCCGCGACGGTGAGGTGCGTGGTGTTCTCCCCCTCGTACGTGGTGGGGGCCCCCTTCGCGCCGACCGTGCAGGGCACCGGCTTGAGCGGGTCGGCGGGGGCGAGCGGGCTGGTGAGCGTGCGTTCGGGGTTGATCAGGCAGGCCCGGGAGTCCGCGAACCGCTGGGAGAGCAGGCCGCCGGTCGGCACGTTCTGGAAGGCCGGATCGCCGACCCATCGCCCCCGGTCGGCGAAGGAGATCCGGCTGGCCTCGATGAACCGGTGCAGGTACTGGACCTCACCGTGCCGCGACAGATCGGTGCCCTCCAGGATGTTCAGGGCCTCGCCGACGGTGGTGCCGCCCGAGGAGGACGGGGCCATGCCGTACACGTCCAGGTCCCGGTAGCGGACGTGGGTGGGCGCCTGCCGCTTCGTCCGGTACTCCGTCAGATCGCGTGCGGTCAGGTCGCCGGGCCGGACGTTCCGGGTGGCGGCCGGGTCCTTGGGCGGCTTGCGGACCGCACGGACGATGTCCTCGGCGATCGGGCCGCGGTACACGGCCCTGGTGCCCTTGCGGGCGATCTCCGCGTACGTGTCGGCCAGGTCGGGGTTCTTGAAGGTGGAGCCGACGACCGGCAGCGCACCGCCGGGCAGGAACAGCTCGCGGGTGGCCGGGAAGTCCCGGAACCTCGCCTCGTTGTCCTTGGTCTGGGCCCGGAAGGTCTCGTCCACGGTGAAGCCGTTCCTGGCCAGTTGCTCGGCGGGCTTCAGCAGCGTGGCCAGCCGGCGGCTGCCCCAGGCGTCGAGGGCGGTCCGCCAGGTGGCGGGAGTGCCGGGCACCCCGACGCCGCGGCCGCTCGTCTGCCCTTCGGCGAAGGGAACGGGAACGCCGTTCTCCTGGAACAGCGTCGCGGTCGCGCTCGCCGGGGCGGTCTCACGCCCGTCGACGGTGTGCACGGTGCGGGACTTCGCGTCGTAGTAGACGAAGTAGCCGCCGCCTCCGATGCCGGCCGAGTACGGCTCGGTCACGCCGAGCGCGGCCGCGGTGGCCACGGCCGCGTCCACGGCGTTGCCGCCCGAGCGCAGCACGGATATGCCCACGGCCGAGGCATCGGGATCGACGCTCGCCACGGCACCGCCCCAGCCGACCGCCTCGGGGACCTTCGGCGGGAGGGGCGCGCCGGTGGGTGGGGCCGCGGCACCGGTGGAGACCAGCGCCCCGGCGAGGGCGAAGAGCGCTAACGGACGTGCGGCGGGACGGCGCATGCGTTCCTCCAGTCGACGGCCCCTCAAGACCTGAAGTCGGCACTTTAACTTCACCACACCTCCCGCGTCAGGGCCTCAGGGCTGCGGCTACGATCCGCCACATGGACGAGGACGTGCGCGACATCCTGCTCGGGGTGATAGCAGCCGGGCTCAGCGGCGGTTTCGGCTGGTTCACCCGAACGTACCTGTGGCGCCGTGCGCTCCGTCGCAAGCAGGCGTTCTTCGGGCTGCCGACCGGCTCCGACTGCCTCTTCGTGGTGGGACGGCAGATGCGCGCCGCCGAGACCTCGGTGCACCGCAACGACGCGTTCGCCCTGCTGGAACTCTCCGCGCTGATCAAGGACTGCGGGGCGAACGTCCAGATCGTCGCGCACGACGAGGCCCGCCAGGGCTTCGGCGAGCGCGCCGAGTTCTGTGTCGGGGGCCCCACCTCCAACAGCCGTACGGTCGCCCACCTCGCCTCGATGCTGCCGGGGGTGCGGATCACCGTCGACGCCGAGCAGCGGGAGGACCGGGGCACGGTCCGGGTCGGCGGCGAGACCTACCGCTGGAACGAGGGGCAGGAGGAGTTCGTCCTGCTGGCCCGGCTGGTGGGCGGGGAGGGCGGGCGTCCGGTGTTCCTGCTCTGCGGCCAGAGCGCGGTCAGCAACCAGGCGGCGGCCCGCTATCTGGCCCGGCACCACGAGCGGCTGGCCCGCAGGTACCGGACGAACTCCTTCTGCCTGCTGCTGAAGGTGGTCAACTCCCAGGCGTACGGCCCGGATGTGACCGAGCTGACCGCCGACGTCACCCGCGCCGCCGTGGCTCCTGCCGCACCCGAACCGGCAGCCGCGTCAGGCCGTTGATGAAGTTCGACACCAGCCGGCGCGGTGGGCCGGTGAGTTCCGGCGCGGGCATGAGGGCGCGCCACTCCTCGTGGAAGGTACGCAGCTGCAGGCGGGCGAAGTGGGCGCCGAGGCAGACGTGCGGGCCGTCGCCGAAGGAGACGTGCGGGTTCGGCGACCGGTCGGGGTCGAGGCGGTGCGGGTCGGCGAAGACCCGTTCGTCGTGGTTGGCGGAGGCGTGGAAGACGACCACCTTGTCGCCCTCCCGCACCCGCCGGCCCGCCAGTACGGTGTCCCGCGCGGCGGTGCGGCGGAAGCTGAGCACCGGCGGGTGGACGCGCAGGAGTTCGTCCACGGTGCGGCCGGTGTCGGCCTCTCCGGAAGCGAACCGCCGGTAGGCGTCCGGGGCGCCGGCCAGGGCCAGCAGGCCGCCGGGGGCTGCGCTGCGGACGGTGTCGTTGCCTGCGACGGTGAGCAGGAAGAAGAACATCTCCAGTTCGGCGTCGTCGAGTCCGGCGTGGGCGAGCGCGGTCATCAGGTCGTCGGCGGGGTGGGCGCGCTTGTACGCGGCGAGCTCGCGGGCGTAGCCGAACATCTCGCCGAGCAGGGCGGGCGAGCGGGGGTTGACGGGGCGGCCGTCGGGGCCGAGCACGGGCGGGGGCGCGTCCTCCGGGTCCTGGTAGCCGATGATCCGCACGGTCCAGTCCAGCAGCAGTCCGCGGTCGGCGGCGGGGACGCCGAGCAGGTCGGTGAGGTTGAGCAGGGCGTACTCGTCGGTGACGGTGCGGACCAGGTCGGCGGTGCCGTCCTCGGCGGAGTCCCGGGCGGCGGTGAGCAGCGTACGGGCGCGGTCGCGCACCCGGGCGGCGAAGGCGTCCACGCGGGCCGGGGTGAAGGCGCGGGCGGCGAGGCGGCGGAGCCGGCCGTGGTCCGGAGGGTCCTGGTTGAGCATGGTGCGGCGCAGGAAGGGCAGGTCGGCGGGGTCGGGGTCGCGGATCTGGGTGGCGCCGAGGGTCGAGGAGTACGTGCGGTGGTCGCGGAGGACCTGGGCGACGTCGGCGTGGCGCGTGACCGCCCAGAAACCGGGGCCGGCGGGCCAGCCCATGACCTCCGGTTCGGGTTGCCAGGCGACGGGGTGGCGGTCCCGGAGCCGGCGGTAACGGTCGTGGGGGATGCCGGCGGCGTACAGGCGGGGATCGAAGACGTCGGGTGCGCTGTCCATGGCGGACACGGTGGCCTTCGGGTGGGCCGGGGCACAAGGGAGCGCGCCCCGGCCGGTCCCGGCGGGGCACGGTGGAACGGTGTTGCCGCCGCTGGGCGGGGTGCCCCGCCGGGGCAGGGTGGGGCGGGGTGCTGCCCGGGCGGGGTGTCCCGGTGCGCCCGCCCGGGTCAGTCCGCCGCGTCGCATGATGTGGCCGGGAGGGTGGTGTCGGGGCCGGTGAGGATGACCTGGGCGTGGCCGGAGCGGGAGGTGGCGAAGGCCGTGGTGCAGACGAGCTGGCGGCGGGCGGCTGCGGTCAGGTCCGCGACCCGGTACGCCAGGGTGACCCGGGTGGGGCCGTCGCGGCCCTCGGGGTATTCGACGACGGCGGGCCTCGCGCGTTGCTTCGGGTCGGGGATGACCGGCAGGTTCGATCGGAGTCCGGCCTTCCGCTCGTCCTGGGTGGGACCGTCGGCCAGCAGTCGCAGCAGGTCGGGGGCGGAGTACGGCGGATAGTTGTGGCGCTGCACCGGGGTGAGCAGTCCGGTGGGGCCGATCAGGTAGATCATCGAGCTCCGCTCCCCCTCGCCGGCCACGGCCATGGAGGCGGGCCGGCCGCTCTCGATGATCCCGGTGGGCTTCACCCCGCAGCCGGCCGCGAGCAGGGCGAGGAGGACGAGCGGGACGAGGGGCGTCGCGGCGGATGCGGTACGGGTCATGTCCGGGCTTCCAGGGGCATGTCGACGGTGAACACGGCGCCTCCGGCCGGCCCGTTGGCGGCGCGCACGGTGCCGCCGTGCAGCCGGATGTTCTCCAGGGTGATGGCCAGGCCGAGGCCGCTGCCGGCGGACCGGGCCCGGGAGGCGTCGGCCTTGAAGAAGCGGTCGAAGATGTGCGGCAGCACCTCGGGGGCGATGCCCGGGCCGCTGTCGGCGACTTCGATGAGCAGCCGCCCGCCCTCCCCGGCGGCGGAGCCTGCGCGGGTCTGCACGGTGACCCGGACGGGGGCCTCGCCGTGCTTGAGGGCGTTGCCGACGAGGTTGGCGAGGATCACGTCGAAGCGGCGGGAGTCGAGCCGGGCGCGCACGTCCCTGGGGAGTTCGGTGCGCACCCGGTCGGATTCCCAGTGCCGGCGCTCCAGGGTCTTGGTGACCGCCTCGGCGATGTCGACGTCGTCCAGGTTGAGTTCGGCGGCCCGGGCGTCGAACCGGGAGATCTCCATCAGGTCCTCGACGAGCACGGCGAGTTTGCCGGTCTCGGCGCTGATGAGCCGCAGCGCCTTGGCGGTGTCCGGGTCGAGGCGCTCGGCGTCCTCGTCGAGCACCTCGGTGACGGCGAGCATTCCGGCCAGCGGGGTGCGCAGTTCGTGGGAGACGTCGGCGGCGAAGCGGCGGGCGCGGGCCCCGGCCTGCTGGAGTTCGTCCACGGAGCGTTCCAGGGCGCGGGCGGTCTCGTTGAAGGTGCGGGCCAGCCCGGCGAGTTCGTCGGCGCCGCGGACCTCGATCCGGGTGTCGAGCCGCCCGCTGCCGATCCGTTCGGTGGCGCGGCGCATCTCACGGACCGGGCGGAGCACGCTGCGCGCCGCGAGCAGGGCGGGGACCAGGGCGATGGCGAGGCCGGGCAGGGCGCCGCTGCGGGCCGCGTCGACCATCAGGCCGACGGTGTCCTGTTCGTCGCTGAGCGGCATGGTGAGGTAGAAGACGAGCCGGGTGGGTTCGCGTACGCCGGAGTGGTCGAAGACCACCGGCATGCCCACCACCAGGGTCGGGGTGGCGTCCGGGCCGGTGACGCGCTGGAACACCGCGGCGGGGGCGGCGCCGGTGCGGGCCCGCAGGCCGTCGCCGATCAGCGCGGCGGGGGCCGGTTCGCCGGTGCTGGAGGCCCGCAGCGAGCCGTACTCGGCGTAGACGGACCAGGCGTGCGGCTTGCTGCGCCTGGAGATCTCGGTGACCATCCGGTCCAGGCTGCCCGCGGTGACCGGGAGGGAGATCGCGGTCTGGCCCTCGATCTGCTCCCGGAGGGTGCTGACGGCGATGTCCTGGCTCTGGGTGAGGATCGCGGTGCGCGCCTCGCGGTAGGTGAAGGCGGCGGTGGTCACCGCGCTGATCGCGGCGACCAGCAGGAAGGCGGCGATCAGCCGGGTGCGCAGGCCGAGCGGCCGGATGCGGATCACGGCCGGGCCCGCCCGCGGGGTGCGGCGGTCCCGGCCCGGCCGCCGGAGGGGCGGTTCACAGGGGTCCGAAGCGGTAGCCGAAACCGCGGACGGTCTGGATGTAGCGGGGGCCGGCGGCCGGGTCCTCGATCTTGGTGCGCAGGCGTCGGACGCAGGCGTCGACGAGTCGGGCGTCGGCGTGGTAGCTGTGCTCCCACACGTACTCCAGGAGTTGCTGGCGGCTGAAGACCTGTTCGGGCGAGGCGGACAGGTGGAGCAGCAGTTTGAGTTCACTGGGGGCCAGGGGCAGGCGTTCGCCGTTCCTGGCCACGGTCAGGCCGGCCCGGTCGATGGCGAGTTCGCCGTGGACCTCGCTGCCGGGCCGGCCCGCCGGGTCGGCGAGCCGGCGCAGCACCGCCTTGATCCGGGCTTCGATGACCTCCGTGCGGGCGGGTTTGACGATGTAGTCGTCGGCGCCCGCCTCCAGCCCGACGACTATGTCGAAGTCGTCGCCGCGCGCGGTCAGCATGATGATGGGGACCTGGCTGTTCTCGCGGATGCGGCGGCAGACCTGGACGCCGTTGATGCCGGGCAGCATCAGGTCCAGCAGCACCAGTTCGGGCCGGAACGAGGCCGTCAGCGCCAGGCCCGCCTCACCGGTCTCGGCGGCGCTGACCTCGTGCCCCCGGCGGCGCAGCCCGAGCGCCACCCCCTCCCGGACGGAGGGGTCGTCCTCGATCAGCAGTACGCGTGGCATCCGGCCAGTATCCCCCTGTGCTCGGTCGACCCGGCTTCGGTCAACCCGTCTTCGGTCGGCCTCCTCCCGGCCGGCGGCCGGTGCGGCGGCGCAGGGACCGCAGCGGTTCGCTGATCTCGGCGATGCGCAGCGGCCCCGCAAGGGCGACGACGACGAGCAGCAGGGTGGCGGTTCCCGCGGCGAGGGCGGGGATGTTCCCCAGGCCGTCGGCGGTACGGGCCACCGCCCAGCCGGCCGCGGCGGCGGGTGCGCCCGCGAGGAGGAGCCGCAGGTGGGTGCGCAGCGCCGTGGTGCGGCGTTCGGTACGGGTGCCGCCGCGGGGGCCGAGCCGCCGGGCGAGGGTGTACGCGGTGACGGCGCAGCCGGCGGTGAACGCCAGCGAGGACGCGCCGGCCATGCCGGTGACCGCCCAGCGGGCGGGCAGCAGCCAGTACGCGGCGGCCGACAGGACGGCGTTGAGCGTGGCGATGACCAGGTTCAGCAGGAACGGGGTGCGGGTCTCGGAGAGGGCGTAGAAGCCCCGGGAGAGGACGTACTGGCCGGAGAAGGCGATCAGGCCGGGGGCGAACGCGACGAGCATGCCCGCCATCACCTCGATGTCGGCGGGACCGGTGCGGCCGTACTCGAAGACGCTGCCCATGACCCAGGGGGCGAGGGCGGCGAACAGACAGGCGGCGGGCACCACGAAGGCGGCGCTGGTGCGCAGGGCGTGGGAGACGTCGCGGCGGACGGCGGTGAGGTCGCCGTCGGTGGCGGCGGCGCTCATCCGGGGCATCAGGGCGGTCACCAGGGAGACGGTGATGATGCCCTGGGGGACGATCCACAGCTGGTAGGCGTTGCTGTAGGCGGTGTAGCCCGCGCCGCCGGCGATGCCGGCGAGTTCGGCCTGCCGGCCGGTGGCGGTGGACAGCCGGGTCACCACCCAGTAGGCGATCTGGTTGGTGAGGACCAGCAGGACGGTCCAGCCGGCGTTGCGCAGCGGGCGGGCCAGGCCGCTGCCGCGCCAGTCGAAGCGGGGCCGCCAGCGGAAGCGGGCGGCGCGCAGGGACGGGACGAGGGCGAGGGCCTGGACGGCTATGCCGGCGGTGGTGCCCAGGCCCAGGAGCCGGGTCTCGGCCGCGGTCAGGCCGTCGGCCGCGTCGTGGGAGACGTAGAGGAAAAGGCCGAACACGGCGATGATCACGATGTTGTTGAGGACCGGGGTCCACATCATGGCGCCGAACCGGCCGCGGGCGTTGAGGACCTGTCCGAGCAGGGTGAACAGGCCGTAGAAGAGGATCTGCGGCAGGCAGTACCGGGCCAGGGCCACGGTGGTGCTCGCGTCGGCGCCCTCGTAGGGGGTGTACGCGGCCACGATGAGCGGCGCGGCCAGTACGGCGGCGGCGGTGAGGACCAGCAGGGCGGCGGTGCAGGCGGTGAGCAGCCGGTCGGTGTAGGCGCGGCCGCCGTCGGCGTGCTCCTTGGCGGCGCGGACCAGCTCGGGGACGAAGACGGCGTTGAGGGCGCCGCCGATGAGCAGCATGTACAGGATGTTCGGGACGGTGTTGGCGACGGCGTAGGTGTCGCCGAGCAGTCCGGTGCCGAGGGCGGCGACGACCACGGCGGAGCGGACGAAGCCGGTGGCGCGGGACACCACCGAGCCCGCGGCCATCAGGGCTCCGCTGCGGAGTACCGAGCCCCTGGTCTTCTGCTCCGGTGCGGTGGCGGTTCCGCCCGGGGTCCGTGCGAGGGCGGTGCTGTCGGTCACCGGCGGGCCAGGTAGGTCTGGAACGCCTTGTACAGCGCCGTGTTGGCGTATCCCGTCATGGGGATCTCCCACTCTCCGAGGGTTTCGACGACCTGCCCTCCGGTGCCGAGCTTCCAGCGCAGCAGTCCGAACGAGCGTGCGTCGGGGTCGAGGGTGGAGGGTACCCCGCGCATGTCGTACTCGTCGGCGCCGAGGGCGTGGGCGTCGCACATCATCCGCCACTGCAGGGCGTTGCTGGGGCGGACCTCTCGGCGGTGGTCGGCGGAGGCGCCGGTCTGGTACCAGACCCGGCGGCCGGCCACGATCATGGTGTGGGCGGCGAGGATCTCGCCCTGGTGCCGGGCGAGGTAGAGGCGCATCCGGCCGGGTGCCTCGGCGTTCAGGACCTCGTACTGCTTCTCGTAGTACGCCAGCGAGCGGCCGAGCCGGAAGCCGTCGCGTTCCTCGGTGATGCGGAGCAGCCGGTAGAACTCGGGCAGGTCGTCGGCGGTGCCCAGGACGGTCTCCACACCGGACTTCTCGGCCTTGCGGATGTTGCGGCGCCATTCCTGGTTCAGCCCGGACCACAGGTCGTCCGGGGTGCGTCCGGCCAGGGGGACCCGGAAGACGTGGCGGGGCTGGGCGTCGCCGTCCTCCTCGCCGCCGCAGCGCTGCCAGCCGCGGGTGCGGAGGCGGTCGGCGACGGCGGTGCCGAGCGGGTCGACCTCGCTGGCGAGGACGTCGGATATGTGGCGGCCGGGTCCGGCGCCGGCCTTGACGGCGGCGGCGTCCCAGCGGCGGTAGGCGGGGCCGGGCCCGATGCGGACGGCGAAGGCGCCGGCGGCGCGTATGTGGCGCAGCAGCGGGGTGAGCCAGCCGTCGACGTGGGGGTCGGACCAGTCGGCGACGGGGCCTTCGGGGAGGTAGGCGAAGTACTTGCGGGTGCCGGGGAGCTGGCGGTAGAGCACGAGGGCGCCGCCGTGGAGTTCGCCGGAGGGCGGACCCCAGCCGAGGAGTTCGGAGCGCCAGAGGTCCTTCACCCGGCCCCAGGACGGGTGCTGGAGGAAGCTCGCGTGCCGCTGCCCGGCGAGGAACGCCTGGTACTCGGGTACCGACAGGGTGCGGACGACCGCTTCCCGGTCGAGCCGGGAGTGGCCGGCGGGGGTGATGAGCAGTGCGCACACGGCGGTGGTCCTTCCGGTACGGGGTGGGTGGGATGTCCGGGGCTTCCGGGAGCGGAGCTCCGGGAGTGGGACTTCCGGGAGCAGGGCTCCGGGAGCGGGACTTCCAGGACTCTCACAGCCGTCCATGACCGAAGTGCACGGCGTTTGTGACCGGATGATGACCGTTCTGCTGCGGTCGGCGTCACAACCTGATTCCTGATTTTTTCCGCGGATTGCGGAACCTAAAGTCCCCTGCATCCGCTCTTGGTTTGCGGACGTCATTCATTCGGAGGGGTTTCGTTGAGCCGCACACGCCGTACCGCACGCATCGCCGCCATCGCGGGTTCCGCACTGCTGGCTGCCGCGCTGACCGCCTGCTCGGGCGGTTCCGGCGGCGGTACGGGCAGCGGTGACGGCAAGAACGCGGAGATGAAGCAGAAGACGCCGATGGCCATCTCGGTGAACCTGGCCGGGAGCGAGGTCAAGGCCGGGGAGCCGGTCAAGGTGACCCTGGCCGAGGGCAAGCTGACGCAGGTCAAGGTGACCGACGCCAAGGGCGGGGAGCTGGTCGGGCAGATATCGCCCGACGGCAGGACCTGGACCTCCGAGCGCAACGCCTCCCCGGGCGGGGAGTACAAGGTGGAGGCGCAGAACGGCGACGGCCAGAGCGCGAACACGCAGTTCAAGACGAGCGCCGCGGACAAGGTGAACAAGGTCTCGATCTATCCGGGGAAGAATTCCACGGTGGGCGTGGCACAGCCGGTCTCGCTGGTCTTCGACAACCCGGTGAAGAACAAGGCCGAGGTGGAGAAGCACCTGAAGGTGACCACCTCGAACAACACCGAGGGCTCCTGGGGCTGGATGACCGACTACTCGGGCAAGGACCGGGTGGACTGGCGGCCGAAGGACTACTGGAAGTCCGGCACCGACGTGAAGGTGCAGATGAACCTGAACGGGATCAACTCCGGCCAGGGCGGCGGCTACTTCGTCCGCGACTACAACACCGACTTCAAGATCGGAAAGGACCGCCGGCTCCTGGTCAACCTCGACACCAGGCAGATGACGGTGATGGAGGACGGCCAGACCGTGAAGACGATCCCGGTGTCGGCGGGCACGCCCGGCGGCCAGAAGGCGTCCTGGTCCGGGAAGATGGCGCTGATGTCGAAGGAGGGCACCATCAACATGAACTCCGAGACGGTCGGCCTGGGCGATGCCTACAACAAGATGGTCGACTCCTCGATGCGGGTGACCTGGTCCGGCATGTACATCCACGCCGCGCCGTGGAACGAGGGCAAGTTCGGTCGCGTCAACGCCAGTTCGGGATGCGTGGGCATGAGCAGCGGGAACGCCGCGGCCCTGTTCTCGATGGCGCAGATCGGCGATGTGATCGAGGTGTCCGGCGACGGCTCGAAGGGCAACGCCAAGCTCGGCAACGGGTACACCGAGTGGAACCTGTCCTGGGACGAGTGGAAGGCCAAGAGCGCCGCCAACGGCGGCTGAGTGCCGTCACCGGCCGCCGAGTTCCGAAAACGGCGGCCGGCGCTCGGCCGGTTCTCTGCGGGTTCACCCTTCAGCCGATCGTCACCGGCGCGTAACCCACTGACGGTCACCGCCTACGACGTACCCGCGGGCCACCGGCTCGCCCTGGTCATCGACACCGTCGACCCGCTCCACATCGAGGACGACCCCGCCGGCGCACAGCTGACCTTCTCCTCGCCGCGGTCCGATCCCTCGTACCTCTCGGTCCCGCTGCGCGAGCAGTGATCTCCGGCTGCCGCCGGGACGGGGCGGCTCCTCGCCGTCAGCCCTGTCCCGGCACGATCCCCGGGTCGGCCGGGGCGACCTCCACCGCCCGGGTCTTGAGACTGCGGCGCTCCCGCTTGGCCACCCAGGTCGCGAACCAGGACAGCAACATGCACATGCCGATGTAGACGGGCGCGATGACCAGGACCACCGGGATGAACGGCAGGTCGTAGTCGAGGTTCGAGGCGATCAGCTTGCCGGCGTGAAGGAACTCCTCGTAGGTGATCAGGAATCCCAGCGAGGTGTCCTTCAGCGCCACCACCAGCTGGCTGATGATGGCCGGCAGCATCGCCCGGACCGCCTGCGGCGCCAGGACGTACGTCATCACCTGGGTCTTGCGCAGGCCCAGGGCGTACGCCGCCTCCCCCTGCCCGCGATCCACCGCGTTGACTCCCGTACGGAACACCTCGGCCAGCACCGAGCCGTTGTAGAGGGTCAGCCCGGCCACCAGCGCGGGCAGCGGCTGGACCTTCAGCGCCACGAAGATGAAGAAGATCATCACCAGCACCGGCATGGCCCGGAAGAACTCCACGCACAGGGTGGAGATCCAGCGCAGCGGACGGTGCACCGACAGCCGTCCGGTCGCCAGGACCGCGCCGAGCAGCAGCGACAGCACCGAGGCGTAGGCGAACGCCTTCAGGGTGTTGCCCAGGCCGCGCAGCAGCAGCTCCTGGAGGCCCTTGTAGGCGAAGGGGCTCCACTTGGTGCCGGTGAACTGCCCGGTGTCGAACAGGAGGTAGAGGATCCAGCCGGCCAGGGCCAGGATGACCACCGTGGACAGGACCCCGTAGAGGAAGTGCCTGCGGCGGGTCTTGGGACCTGGGTAGTCGTAGAGGGCGGTGGACCCGGTGTCGCCGTGCAGGCCGAGTGCGGTCATCGGGGGACCCCCCAGCGCTTCTCCAGCACGTTGAACAGCGCGCTGATGGACAGGGTGATGATCAGGTAGCCCACGGCGATCCAGAAGAAGGTCCAGACGATGCTGTAGCCGAGTTCGTTGAGGGTCTTGTAGGTGCCCAGCAGCTCGGTGACGCTGAACGCGCCGGCGATCGCCGAGTTCTTCGCCAGCGCGATCAGCGTGGATCCGATCGGCGGGATCACCGTCCGGAACGCCTGCGGCAGCACCACGGCACCCAGGGTCTGCGAGAAGGACATGCCCAGGGAGCGGGCCGCCTCGCCCTGCCCCCGGGGCACGGTGTTGATGCCGGAGCGCAGGGCCTCGCAGATGAAGGCGGAGGTGTAGCAGCCCAGTGCCAGCACGGCGAACAGCTCGAAGGGCAGCACCACGCCGAACCGGGGCAGGCCGAGCATCACCGCGAAGAACAGCAGGGTGAGCGGGGTGTTGCGGAGCACGGTCACCCAGACCGTGCCGAACACCCGGAAGGAGCCGACCGGCGCGACCCGGAACGAGGCCATCACGAAGCCGAGGACCAGGGCGAGCAGCGAGGAGTAGACGGTGAGTTCGAGGGTGCCGAGGAAGCCCTCGGCGTAGGTGGAGAAGTTCTGGACCAGTACGTCCATGCGGGTACGGCTCCCCTCAGCTCGCCGGGTAGCGGTCGATGGGCGGCGGCTGCGGGGCCGGGTTGCCGGACAGCCCGAGGGTGGCGTCGTACGCCTTCTTCCAGTCGCCGTTCTTCTCGTGCGCGGCGAGGGCGTCGTCGAGGGCGAGGCGCAGCGCGGTGTCGTTGCGCGGGACGCCGACGCCGTAGGGCTCCTTCGAGAAGGGCTTGCCGACGACCTTGAGCTCCTCGGGGACCTTGGCCGCGTAGCCCAGCAGGATGGTGTCGTCGGTGGAGACGGCGTCGACCTGGTAGCTGAGGAGGTTGTCCACGCAGGCGCTGTACGTGTCGTAGGCGACGAGCACCGTCTTGGGGTACTCGCGCTCCAGCCGCTGGTAGGGGGTGGAGCCGGCGGCGGAGCAGACCCGTTTGCCGGCCAGGTCCTCCGGCCCCTTGATGTCCTTCTCGTCCTTGCGGACGAGCAGGGACTGGCCGGCCATGTAGTAGGGCCCGGCGAAGCCCACCTGCTTCTTGCGCTTGTCGTTGATGGTGTAGGTGCCGACGTAGTAGTCGATCTGGCCGTTCTGCAGGGCGGTCTCGCGGTTGGCGGAGGCGACGGTCCGGAACTCGATCTGCTTGTCCGGGTCGAAGCCGAGGGAGGCGGCGAGCATCCGGGCGACCTCGATGTCGAAGCCGGAGTAGCGGCCGGTGGCGGGGTCCTTCTCGCCCAGGTACGGCTGGTCCTCCTTGACGCCGATGATCAGGCGGCCGCGCTTCTTCGCGCGCTCCCAGGTCCGGGAGCCGGGCAGGTCGACGCCGGTGGCCACCCGGTACTCGGGGAGGTCCTCGGGCTGGGGGCCCTTGACCGGGGGCCTGCCCTCGAGGCCGCACCCGGTGGCGGCGGCCAGGAGGACGAACACCAGGGAGAGGACGGACAGAGGGAGGGAGGGCGTGCGGAGGACCGGGAAACGGCGGACGGACAGACGGGTGCTGTGCATGGTGGGCCGCCCGCTCAGTGCTTGAGGATCTTGGAGAGGAAGTCCCGGGCCCGCTCGCTCTCGGGAGCGGTGAAGAACTGCTCCGGGGGCCGGTCCTCGACGATCCGGCCGTCGGCCATGAAGACCACGCGGTTGGCGGCGGAGCGGGCGAAGCCCATCTCGTGGGTGACCACCAGCATGGTCATGCCGTCCCGCGCGAGCTGCTGCATGACCTCCAGCACCTCGTTGATCATCTCGGGGTCGAGGGCCGAGGTGGGCTCGTCGAAGAGCAGTGCCTTCGGGTCCATGGCGAGGGCGCGTGCGATGGCCACCCGCTGCTGCTGGCCTCCGGAGAGCTGGGCGGGGTACTTCTCCGCCTGGTCGGCGAGGCCCACCCGGGTCAGGAGTTCGCGGGAGCGCCGGTCGGCGTCGTCCCTCTTCCGCCCACGGACCTTGACCTGCGCGAGGGAGACGTTGGCGAGCACGGTCTTGTGGGCGAAGAGGTTGAAGGACTGGAAGACCATGCCGACCTCGGCGCGCAGGGCGGCGAGCTCCTTGCCCTCGGCGGGCAGCGGACGTCCGTCCAGGGAGATGGTGCCCGACTCGACGGTCTCCAGCCGGTTGATGGTCCGGCACAGGGTGGACTTGCCGGAGCCGGAGGGGCCGATGATCACCACCACCTCCCCGCGGCCGACGGTGAGGTTGATGTCCCGGAGGACGTGGAGTTCGCCGTAGTGCTTGTTGACGTCCCGCAGCTCGATCAACGGATCGACGGCCATGCGCTGCCCACCTTGTTGGCTCTCGGCTGTGTCGAGGTCAGCGCAAGCTATCCACCCGGGGAAGGGCAGTTCACCTCGACACGCCTAAAGGAGACATAAACCGCAAGGCGGATCGAATGGACCGGCAGGGTGGGCCGGGCGGCACGCGGGGGCACCGACCACCCCCGTCCGAGGTGCGAGATCGTTCAACATCGTATGGACAGATCCTTAGGTACGCCTTACCTTACTCACGGATCACCCGCACTGGAATCGAGGATTCCGCATGTCCGGACGCACCCACCGCACGGCCGACACGGCCGTGGCGCCGACCCACGAGGCCTGACCGATGACCGCACTCGCACCCGACACCGCCCTCGCCTCGCCCGACCCCGCGGGGTCCGCCGAGGCCAAGGTCACCCCGGTGCTGGTGCTCGGCATCCTCGGTGTGCTGGCCTGCTCGGTCGAGGCGGTGCTGTGCTGGACCGCCGGCCACCTGCAGGCCGACGCCACGCTCCAGACGGTGGCCCGGTTCCTGCACGTCGCGGCCCTGACCGTCGGGTTCGGTGCGGTCCTCGCCGTGGACTGGATCGGCATCCTGTGGCTGGCCGGCCGCCGCCGGCTGACCCACATCCTGGACGCCTCCAACGCACTGGCGACCCCGATCTGGGCCGGACTGGCGGGCCTCACGGTCACCGGCGCGCTCCTGCGGCCCGACCTGGACTCCCCCCTGACCCTGGTCAAGCTGGGCCTGGTGCTGGCCGTGACGCTCAACGGCCTCTACGCCCACGGCCTCGGCCAGCGCCTGGCCCCCTACCGGAACAAGGGCCTCCAGGCCGTTCCGCGCCGGTTGCTCGTCCAGTCCGGCATCGCCGCGACCGTCAGCCAGATCGGCTGGTGGGGCGCGACCCTGATCGGCTTCGTCAACAGCCAGAGCTAGCTTCGCCCGGAGAGGACCGCTCCGCCCCCACCGCTCCGACCCCACCGCTCCGCCCTCACCACTCCGTCGGCGGCAGGGCGCTCGGCGGGCGTTCCGCGAGCAGCTTCAGGGCCTGGCGCACGGCCTCGTCGAGCTGGGGGTCCTGGTCCCGGGCCCAGTCGTGCGGGGCCCGGTCGACCTCGATGTCCGGTGCCACACCCGCGTTCTCCACGCTCCAGCCGGGGCCCTCGAACCAGGTGGCGAAGCGGGGCAGGATGAGGCCGGTGCCGTCCACCAGCCCGTGCAGCCATTCGATGGCCGTGAAACCGCCCCAGGTGCGGGTGCCCACGACGGGCCCGATGCCCCGGTGCCGCACCGCCAGCACCATGATGTCGCCGTCGGAGCCGGTGAACTCGTCGGCGAGGAAGACGACCGGGCCGCGCGGGGCGATGTTGGGGTACGCGTAGCCCGAACCGTTGCGCGCCACGCGCCAGCCGAACACCCGCTGGGCCAGGAGTTCCAGCACCTTCTCCGACAGTTCGCCGCCGGTGTTCTCCCGGAGGTCCACCACCAGCCCGTCGTGGACGGTCTGCGGACGCAGGTCGCGGTGGAGCTGCGCCCAGCCGTCGGTGGTCAGGTCCGGCACGTGCACGTATCCCAGCCGGCCGTCCGAGGCCGTACGCACGTGGTCGCGCCGTCCGGCGACCCAGTCGTGGTAGCGCAGGGTGCGTTCCTGCGCGAGCGGTACGGCCGTCAGCCGGCGCGGTGCGCCGCCCGGAGAACAGAGGGTCAGCTCCACCGGCTGTCCGGCCGTGCCGGTGAGCAGCGGTCCCGGGCCGGTGGCGGGGTCGACGGGCAGCCCGTCGACGGCCAGGAGCGCGTCGCCCGCCCGGATTCCGGCACCGGGTGCGGCCAGGGGCGAGCGGCCGGCGTCCGCCGATACGTCGCCCCGCGGGATGCGGGCGATGCGCCAGGTGCCGTCGGCGTCGCGCCGCAGGTCCGCCCCGAGGTGGCCCTGGGCCAGGGCGGGATCGACGGGGCGCGGCCGGGCGCCGACGTTGGCGTGGGACACGGAGCGTTCGCCGTGCAGCTCCCACAGCAGGTCGACCAGGTCGTCGTGGCTTCCGAGCCGGTCGACGAGCGGGCGGTAGCGGCGCAGGACGTCCGCCCAGTCGGTGCCGGGAACGTCCGGACGTGCGCTGACCTCCTGGAGCAGCCGCCCGTCCTCTTCGTACATCTGCCGCCATTCCGCCGCCGGGTGGACCGTGGCCCGTACCCGGGTGAGGTCCACGGCGGCCGCGGCCGGTCCGTCGGCTCCGGGGGCGTCCGCCGGCACCACGGTCAGCGCGTCGGCGGCGTCCCGGACCACCGCCCGGGTCCCGTCGCCGCAGACGGCGAAGTCGCCGACCCCGGTACGGGAGCGCACGGGTCCGCCCGCGGCGAGGTCCCAGCCCTCCAGGACGGAGTCGCCCGGCCTCGACGCCGGCGGCGGGAGCGGGTCGCGCAGCCAGAGCACACCGGTGGCGGTGGCCCGCAGCGAGCGGTAGGTGCCGGCGGCCACCGGGAACGCCTCGGCCCGGTCCGCCAGTCCCTCCTCCTCGATCACGACGGCGGGGGACGGGTCGTGGTCGGGGCGGTTCCAGGGCGCGAACGGCGAGGGCGTGCCGGCGGCCAGCGGCAGGATGTGGGGCCGTGTCCCGCCGGTGAAGGCCATCCCGAAGTCGTGTACCTGGTGCACGGGTTCGAAGGTCCGGGCGGAGAGGAAGGCGAGGTGGCGTCCGTCCGCGGTGAACGCCGGATCGGTGTCGCGGAAGCGCATGGGCGTGGCCTCGACGATCCGCCCGCTGCCGAGGTGGGCGAGCCTCAGCTGGCGCAACCGCTCCGGCCCCGGGTGCGACCAGGCGAGCCAGGCGGAGTCGGGCGAGAAGGTCACTCCGGTGACCTGGCCGTCCTCGCTGCGGTCGAGTTCGGTGACCCGGCCCGAGGCGACGTCGATCACGAGAACGCCACCGTGCAGTTCGGCGACGGCGAGCGTGGCTCCGTCCGGGGAGGGCACCAGTTCCAGGACGCGGGAGAACCGGCCCGGACCCAGCCGGGCGGCCCCGGTCCGTTCCGGCGTTCCGCCCGGGCCCTGCGGCCCGGTCCCGGCGGTGTCGAGGACCTCGACGCATTCGGTGCCGCCCGCGTCCGAGACCCAGGCGACCCGACCGGTGTCCCCGAGGAAGCACGGCAGCCGGTGCCGGACGCCCGGGGTCGTGCCCAGCGGCCGGGCCGGCCGCCGGTCGTGCGACACCCAGTGGGTGCCGCCCCGGACTTCGAGGAGGCTCGCGGAGCCGGTGCGGTCCGCGGCGAACGCGCCCAGGTGCCCGGCCACCGGGATCCGGTACGGGGTGAGCGCGGTGCGCGGTCCGCCGAGTCGGACCTCGACCCGCTCGGCCTCCGTCCCCTCCCCCAGTCCGGGAAGCAGCCGGATCTCCCCCGCGCACTGGTAGACCACCCGGTGGCCGTCGGTGGTCGCGTGCCGGGCGTAGAAGCCGTGTCCGGTGTGGCGGCGCAGGCCGGTGCCGTCCGGGAGGCTCGACCAGAGACGTCCGTTGCCCTCGTGGTCGGCGAGGAACGCCACCCGCTCGCCGACCCACAGCGGGCAGTCGGGGTTGCCGTCGACGTCCGGGTGGAGCCGGGTGAAGTGGCCGGAGCCGTCCGGGTCGATCCACAGCCGTCCCGCGGTGCCTCCGCGGAACCGCTTCCACTGCATCGGTTCCACGTACGTCGGGGTCTGGACCAGGACCCCGCCGCCGGGGCCGAGGGCCAGTCCGCCCACCGGGCCGTACGGGAGCCGTCGCGGCGCACCGCCGTCGACCGGGACGGACCAGGCCCACGGACGCCGTGGACTGGGCTCGCCCGCCGCGGTGATCACCAGCACGTCCCCGTCGGAGGTCCAGCCGGCGACCCGGGTGCGCCGGTCCCCCCAGTACGTCAGTCGGCGGGCCGGACCGCCGTCCGCCGGGGCGACGTACACCTCGGGGGCGCCGGACAGCATCGACGTCCAGGCGATGGCGGAGCCGTCGGGGGCGATGCGGGGGTGGCTGACGGGCACCCGGTCGACGGTGAGCCGGGTGGCTCTGCCGCCCCGGGTGTCGCAGGTCCACACGTCGTCCTCGGCGACGAACGTCAGGAGGTCACCGTGCAGGTGCGGGAAGCGGAGGTAGGCATCCGGGCGGACGGCGGACGGGACGGGCACGGACGCTCCTCGGAGGAGTGGGGGCGGCAGGAGGACGGGAGGCGGGAGGAAGAGAAGGGAGCGCGGGATCAGACGAGGCGGCCGTCGAGCGCGGCCGCGCCGGGGCGCGGCAGGCCGAGGAACACGCAGAGCTGGCTACGACGCCCCGCAGCGGTGAGACCGAGGGCCTCGTCGAGCGGCACCGGGTCGATGCCGAACACGATGCCCGAGGCCAGACCGAGGGCGGTGGCGGCCAGGTGCGCGCGCTGTGCGGCCGCGCCGGCCTCGGCGTTGGCCGAGCGGTAGGCGCGGGCGCCGTGCGCGGTGACGGCCCGCTCGGGATGCCAGTGCAGGACCAGCACCACGGGCACACCGGCGACGTCGTAGTTGTCCAGTCCGTAGAGGTCGCGGTCCAGGACGGACAGCGGGTCCCCCGGCAGGTGCTCCAAGGCGTGCGGCGCCGGGACGTAGGCGTATCCGCCCGCCGGGAGGCCCTCGGCCGCACGGACGACCACGGCGGCTTCCACGAATCCGCCGGACGCGGCCGGCGGCCGGGGGAACGCGGCTGCGAGTACGGCGGCCAGGGCGCTCGCGCCGAGGGGGCGGGAGGCGTCGATGCGTCCGGACGAGGAGGTCCGGGCGGCCAGCGTCGCCCGGCCGGCTCCCACCGCCGGTGCGGTGGCCGCTGCGGGCAGCGGCATCCGGTCGGCGGGTGAGCCACCGGGGGCGGGCGCGGCCGCTTCGGCTGCCTCGGCGGCGGGTGCGGTGCCCGGGTTCTGGGCGGTGGCCCGCCGGACCGCGTCGACCGCCTCGAACTTCCTGACCGTGCGCGACCTTTCGTGGTGCGCAGGCCGGACCGCCGGCGGTGGCACCGCAGTCCGCGCGGGGGCCCCGTCGGCGGCACGCCAGTCGAGGGGGACGACGGCGTGGACGGATTCCGCGTCGGGGTCGAGGCCCAGCAGGGCGTTGAGCGCGTCCTCGTCGAACCGGAGCCGGGGGCGGTGCCCGACGCCCCGGTCACGGCTCGTCAGCTCCCACGAGGCGAGGAAGGAGCCCAGGTCCAGGGTCGCCAAGTGGTAGGCGAGGTTGTGGTACTTGAAGGCGTTCTTCCACGGCCGCACGGTGCACAGCAGGAACTGGTCATGACCGATGGCGTCCGGCCCCAGCGCCGCCCGGACGGTCGCGGTCGGGTCGCCCGCCGTCAGGCGCTCCAGGGCGTGCAGGCCGGAGGCGTAGTGGTACACGCCGGGCGGGACGGGCCCGGACGGGCCCGCGGCCCAGTACACCTCCAGCGGATAGGTGCCGCCGCCGGAGGAGGCGCCCCTGCCCCAGCGGGGAGCGTGCGGCGCGGACTGTTCGGCGAGGTCCCGGTTCCAGTCGATCTGGCAGCGGCGGGCGAGTACGCCGGCCGTCGCCCGGAGGTCTTCGGCGAGGGCCGTCAGGTTCCGGCCCCCCGCCACGGCGGGCGCGGGCCCAGGGGGCGCGGTGGTGACGGCCGGGAAGGGCAGGGCGATGCGGACGGCGTCGGGGTGGTGGGTGTGCGGGAGGGGGCGGTCGTCCCAGTCCGGTGTGAACCCTTCGGGCTGGACCGGTTCGCGGAAGCGCCGGTGCACCGCGTCGACGTAGGCGAGGGTGGTGGCCCGTGCCGCGGGGGTGGTCATCGTCCGTTCCTCGCCTTGCTCGTCATGGTGCGCGTGTAGGTCGTCTCTTACGGATCAGGCCGGATCAGCTCGCGGCGTCCGGTGCCGTGCATCGCAGGGCGGAGGAGGGAGTCGACGTGGTGGGGACACCTCCCGGCGGTGGCCGGGGGACGTCGGTGACCGACGACGACGCGGCGAGGCGCGGTGCCGGGCGCCGCGAGCCCGGCCTGATCCGCGAGACACGACCTCGGTCGGCCGGTCACGCGAAGGGGTGCGGATGGCGGTGGACGTCCTCGTCCCGCAGCGGGGCGGGACGGCGCCCGGCCCGCCAGGACGCGGTGCGCAGCCGCGGGTGGTGCAGGGCCCGCTGCTCCTCCCAGCCGAAGTCGATGGGCACGAGGCCGGGGCCGAGGACGGCCGCGCTCCGCAGCCCGCACGCACGTTGCTCGGGACAGGTCTGGTCGACGACGATCACGTCCTCGGCGACGTCGCGGACCAGGTCCACGCATGTCTTCAGGTCGTCCAGCAGGTCCGCCGGGCGGGGGCCGCGGGCCTCCCAGTCCGCGAACGCCTCCGAGAGGGCAACGGGCCGGACCGGACCGTCCTTGCGCGGGCGCAGGTACGGGACGTGGCGCTCCATCTCCGGCAGGCCGTAGAGGAGGTCGTGGTCCTCCAGATCGCGTACGAGGCCGTAGTCGGCCGCCATGGCCCGGGCCTCGTCCGCGCGCGCCCCGATGGACCGCAGGTGGTGGGGCAGCAGGGAGGCGACCTCCTGGAGCGCCGAGTCGACGGCGTCGTCGGCGCTCAGGGCCGCGCCGGCGGAGAGGACGACGTTGCCGGGTCCCGGGCTGTGGCGGCGGACGAGGCACAGGACGGCCGGCACGGGCAGGTCGACGCGCAGGTCGAACAGCCTCACCTCGTACCCGAGTCCTTCGAGCCGGGCGCGCAGGGCCGCCCGGCGCGGGGTTGCGGTGGCGCTGTCGAGATCGATCTCCGGCAGGTGCTCGGCGCCGTACCAGGACAGCAGGAAGGCGTCGCGTTCGATCAGTTCCAGGAGACCGAAGAGGGCGGCCTCCTCCAGGCAACTGCCCGTCGCGGCGCCGTTGGAGTTGCTCGACAGCAGGGACTCGCCGCGCCGCCGGGGGCCGTAGTGGACGAGGTGCTGGGGGACGAGCACGGGGGCACCGTGCACCAGTGAGTGGCCCCAGACCCAGTCCGCCCGCTCCTCGGGGCGGAACGGCCGGTGCGTGTCCGGGTGGCGGGCGTAGAACTCCGGCGCGTACAGCACGGGGCGCGGGTCCAGTGCGGGCAGGCCCCGTGCGGTCAGCTCGTACAGGGACATGCGCGCGGCCGGGCCCCTCCCCCACGGGCGCTGGCCCGCATACCGTTCGAGGCCCTCGAACAGGGCCACCGTCTCGCTGCGTTCGTGGGTGTCGGTGTGCCCGGCCCAGGCGATCTCGTAGACGCCGCTGCGTCCGGTGCGCCGGCCGCCGAGGCGCAGCGAGCCGCTCACCGATTCGGTGACCGGGGAGTGGGTGTCGTGATGGGTCCGGGAACCGAGGGCTCCGCAGAGCGGGTTGACCAGGGCGTTGCGGGGCAGGTCGTACGAGGTCCAGTCGCGCAGCCGGGAGGCCCCGGGACGCGGACGGGGCCGGGAGGCGGGGAAGCCCTCCTGCGCGGGGGCGGTGCCGGGGGCCCGGCCGCCGCAGCGGGGGCATTCGGGATCGGCCAGCAGCGCGTGTTCCGTGACCGTGCCGTCGGTGGTGGACACCTCCAGCACGGTGGCGGGGGCGAGGCCGGTGGTGTCGGTGCGGGGCGTACGGGCGGCCAGGACGCGAAGGGCGGCGGCGACGGTGGGCGCGCTCCAGTGGTGGGGAACGGCCGGCCCGGGCCCTGCCGCGTGCTGGGCGGTGCCGGTCTCCAGGGCCTCACGCTCCCGGAGGGGGCGCAGCCGGGTCCAGCGTCGCTCCAGGCAGACGGCGCAGGGGCCGGCGGTGTCGGCGCTGCGGTGGACGGGGCCGACGACGACGGTCTCGCGGTAGAGGCGTACGGGGAAGACCGGTGTGCCGGGGCCGATCGGCCGGGCGGCGGCCGAGGGGGCCGGCGGGGCCGTGCCGGCCGGGTCCGGGGGGAGCAGGCCGAGGGAGCCGATCTCGACGGTTCCCTCGAAGTCGCCTTCGGCGCGCGCCAGTCCGGCGGTGGAGGGTGCGAGGAGTTCGCGCAACGCGTCCGCGAGCCGCTCCTGGGCGGCATCGGCCGCGCTTTCGGTGGGGAGCGTGACAAGGTGCATGGGGGTTCTCCGCGGACTGCTCGGCTTTCGGACCTGCCGGGCTTTCCGGCCTGCCGGGCTTTCGGGCTGGGCTCTCGGGCTGGGCTCTCGGGCCGGGGCTCTCGGGCTCGGGACTTCCGGCTCGGGATTTCGGGGAGCGGGGAACCGCGGTGGCAGCCGGAGCCGCCACCGCGTTCACCTCGTCAGCAGGTACCGCGTCAGGCGGACAGCTCCGGGGTGCGGCTGCAGGAACAGCAGGAGGAGAGGCTGCCGCACTGACGGGCGGCGGCCTGGACCTCGGTGGTCGCGGCCTCCAGCTCGAAGTCCTCGACGTCCAGGAGGTTGAGGTCGGAAATCGGGTTCATGATGTGACTCCTTCTCTACGTGTAGACAAAAGGGATCGATCCACCGGGGCGTGCCCCGGTGTCCCCCCGCGGTCGCCCGCGGGGAAGTCTCAGGGGGTGAGCAGGACGCGGCCCACCAGCACGGGTGCCGCGGCGCCGCCGAGGTCCGCCGGGGGCGTGCGGACGAGCAGGGCGTCGCGTCCGTCCGCACGGAGCCCGGACAGCAGACGGGCCAGCCGTTCGCGGTCGTCCTCCGGCTCCCCGGCCCCGGCCGGCTGCGACCCGGGGCCGGTCGCGGCCCCTTCGCCCAGAGGCCGGTCCGGCAGAGGCCGGTCCGGGGGCAGCGACACCGCCCGGCCGCCGTCCCCGGACGGGTGGCCGTACGGGACGTCGTCGAGCTGGGTGCGCCCTGCGAGTTCGAGGAGCGCGGTGCGCACGGCCTCCTCCCGGGTGGTGCCCGCGGCGGCCACCGTGACGGTCCGGTCCGGGCGCGCCAGGCGGGCGGTCATCACCCGGCATTCCCGGCCCGGGGCCGGGAGTTCGGCCACGGAGAGCCGGCCGGTCCGGGCGAGGCCGTGGACGAACGCGAAGCCGGCCGCGTCGGCCGGGGCCGCTACCGCGGGGGCCGGGGACGGTACGGTCCGGCCCCCGTCGTCAGCCTGGAGGGCCTCGTGCAGGAGCGCCGAGAGTACGCCCTCCAGCGCGACGTCGGTGAAGGTGGCGCCGGCACCGTACCCGGAGAGGTCCGGCGGGCCGTCGGCGGGGGCACCGCCCCCGACGAGCCCGGCGGGTACCCATACGGTCCCTCCGTGGACCAGGGACACGGCGGGGGTCCAGCGCGTGACGGCCCCGTCGCCCTCCTCCACGGGCAACGCGCGTTCGCCGTCGGCGGCGAGGGTCTCGCTCGTGCCGGACACGACGACGGCGGGCGCCGGCGACACGGCCGCGCTCCATCGCGCGGCCCGCTCCACCGCCGCGCACCGCGCGTCGGTGAGCGAGAGGGGGTGGAACCCCGCGAAGTCGGCGGATGCTCCGCCGGGTCCCGAGGCGCGGACGACACCGGCCTTGACCGAGACCTGCGGTACGGCGCCGTCGTCGAAGCGGTGCAGTGGGCCGGTCGCGGCGGCGAGGGCCGCGTCGGACCGTTCGTACCGTTCGTCCGAGCCTGACGGGAGGTCCAGCCGTCCCTCGGTGAGGGCGGTGAGGGCCGCCACGGCCTGCGGCGGCCCGGCGGCCGGTTCGGCGCAGTGGAGGCACCGTGGATCGGCGGGCAGCGGTTCGCGGCGGCCGGTCAGGGTGAGCGGGTCCTGGACCACGAGCGCGGATTCGAGACCTGACGGTTCCGCGCCGGCGAGGTGCCGGAACAATTCGAGGGCGAGTTCACTCCCGGCCGCCGCCAGGACCGCCGGATAAATCTCGGGAATTTCCTCCGATGAAATCCCGTGGGACATCCGCGCGAGTTTCTCCCGCGCACACCCCCAACAGGAGGTCCCTTTTCGGGGAACCAGGGGCCCCTTGACGAGAAATCTTCCGGACCGTTCCGCGGAGACGAATACGGCACCGACCGAACGGGTCCAGGAGAAGAGATCCTCGCGGAACTCGGCGTCCCCTTCCCCGGGAGTGAGGATGACGGCGTCCGGGGCTGGTCCGGCGCACCCCCGGTCCGGCGCGCCGACGGAGCCCGCGGGCAGCGGAACGACCCGGGCCGGGGTGCCTGCGCCGGCGAGTCCGGCGAGCTCGGCGTCCCACGGGGCGGGGACGGCCGCTTCGCCGCACCGGCCGCCGACCGTGATGTCCGTCGCCCCGTTGCGCAGGAGGGAGAGGACGGCGCTCGCGGCGTCCGGCCCGTCTCCGACGACCAGGACCCGGGCCGCACGCCACTGGCGGAAGCGCTCCCTGGGGCGTTCGCCGTCGTGCCGGAGGAAGGAGATCTGTTCGGCGAAGCGCTGCTCGACGGGCAGCGGCAGCAGGCCGTCCGGCTCCGGTTCGCGCAGCTCGACGAAGCCGGCGTCGCGCAGCCGGTCCAGGAGCCTGACGACCATGTCACGGCGCGTGGCGTCGAGACCTGCGCACAGCCCGGCCAGGTCACTGCCGACGGCCAGCCGGGGGGCGAGGGCGACGAGCCACCGGTAGACGGTCCGGCCCTTGAGGAAGGATTCACCCTTGGCTCCGCGCAGGAACACCCCGTCCGCGGTCTCGATGAACAGCGAGTCCTGCCGGAGGAAATATTCGATTCTCTCCGCCGAGGCGGATAATGCGATCTCGCTCATTTCCGTCCCCCCGGTCGCGTCTGCCCTTGATCCAGAACTCAACACGACTCGTTGCGATCATGCAAATAGTTCATAAAGCACAAATTTCTGCCGTATGAACAGCGGGACTTTCAGAGGAAGCTACATAAGGCGAGCCTGCGCAAGGGACGGAATTTCTCATTCCTGCGGGCTGCGCCCCGCCGGGGGCCGGCGGGGCGCCCCTGGTCAGCCGACGGTTTCCCGGCGAGCCGTCCAGGACTGGGCGGCCGAACGGGCCAGCCGCAGGCACTCCCGTTCCGAGTCCTCGTCGAGGCCGATCGCCCGGATGTGGTGCATGTGCAGCAGCGAGGCCAGTACCGCGTCCCGGTCCGGTGCCCCTGCACCGTCGAGCCGCTCCGCGTAACCGGCCACCGCCTCGGCGCGCAGCCGCCACGCCCGTACGACCTCCTCACCGCCCGGTGCCGAGCGCAGGACCGCAGGACCGTCGACCGGATCGGTGAGCCGCGCCGTCTCCTCCTGCACGGCCCGCTCCGGGCCGGGACCCGGCGCCCTGCCGACACCGGCGACCAGCCAGCGCGCCCCGGCCCGCGCCCCTCCGGTGAACGCGCGCGCCAGATCGGTGAGTCCGGCGGCCGTGAGTGCCGCGGGACTCACCCCTCCCCGGCCGGTGAGCCGTACCTGGGCGAGCGCGGCCGCGGAGTCGGCCGCGAACACCGCCTCGGCCGCCGCCATCAGAGGCCCCTGCCCGTAGCGCCCGGTTTCCGGGTAGTAGGTGTCCCACTGCACCCGGCCCGCGAGGCCGGCCCGCCGCAGGCCCGCCGTCCACGCGCCGATCCGCTCGAAGGAACCGTCGCCCGGCGAGACGGGGAACCTCAGCCGCAGATGGGGCTCCGGGTCCCGGTAGCGGACGAACCACCATGCGGGCGCCCCCTCCCACTCGTCCAGCAGAGCGGGCAGGTGCCCGGCGAGGATCTCCGCGTGCCGGGCCGGATGCCCGTAGAGCTTGAGGTACGCCCAGGCGGAGGCGCCGGGCAGGTGCCCGAACTCCCGTCCGGCCGCAGTGGCTTCGGCCGTCGGCGCCGACCGGACGGCCGTGGGGGCCGGGGCAGGTCCCGGCTCCGTGGGCCGCGGACCGGCCGTGAACGGCATGGCGATCTCGTGCGCGTGGCCGTCGAACCACCCCAGCGCCCCGGGTTCCGGGGCCTCGTGGAGCGTCACCTGCCCCGTCCGGTCGAGTTCCTCGCGCAACAGCGGAAGGTGGCCCGGTTCGTCGAGGTCGAGGCGCAGGCGGCGGTCGTCGTCCCCGAGGAAGACCGCCGCGGGCATCCGGAACCGGCGGCGCCAGGCTCCGAACGCACGCCCCCAGTCGTCGGAGGGGGAGCCGGTCGCGGGGAGGTCATCGGCCGGCACGGTCCAGCGGGCGGGCGCGAGGACGGTGCGCCCGTACCGGACGCGCGGCAGGAAGGGTGCGCGGCGGGCGGCGCCCCAGACGAACGGCGCGACGGACGCGCCGGCCCGGGGCAGTTCGCACAGGAACCTGGCCAGCGGCTGGGTGAAGCGGGTGGGCTCCACGGCGTTCAGGGTGGTCGGTTCGACGGTCCGTCCGGTGGAGGTGTCCACCAGCCGGAGCCGGTGGCGGTCACCGCTCACCGCGAGGGTGTCGACGCCCATGACCGCTGCCGTGGCCTCGGCGGCCGGTGCCCCGCCGGGGTCGCCGTACTCGGCGAGGGGGATCAAGTGCGGCAGCAGCGCCGGGACGCGGGCGATGTTCTCGGTGGCGACCAGCAGGGGCGGGCTGGACACCTGGGCCGCCCCGGCACCGGGCTCCTCCGTCGGCAGGGCCGCGTACAGCGTACGCGTACGCTCCCGGTCGGGGCCGTCCAGCAGGTCGACGAAGCGTCCGGTCGTGGTGCCCGCGGCCGGTGACAGGGCGCCGATGACGAGACGGAAGTCCCCTCCCGCCAGCGCCTCCCCGGTCGGTGCCTGGAGGTGGAAGTAGAGCTCCGTGTGGGCCGGAGCGCGGAACGCGGCCGGTGCCGGGCCCGCGAGCGCGTCCAGGGCCCGGTCGTCGAGCACCACTTCCCGCGCGCCGTCGACGGCGGCCCGCTGGGCCAGGGCGATCAGGCGCTCGTCGCGGCGGGTCAGCGCCGTACCGGGGGGCTCCAGGACCGAGCCCTGGTATCCGGCGGGCCAGCCGAGACCGGTCTCGCCGTCGAGGAGTTCACGGACCGGGACCACGGCGCCCAGGCCATAGCGCTCCAGGAACCGCTCGTGGTAATCCCGCCACTCCGGCGCGCCGGACGGGTACGGCGTCAGCCGCGTCAGCGCCGCCACCGCCCGCTCGGCCTCCCGGGCCACCGGCTCCGGAAGGGTCAGCGCGCAGTCGAGGAGCAGGTCGACCATCAGCGGGTGGTCCGCGGTGTCCGAGAGCGCCCGCATCCGTGTGACGATCCCGGCCCGGAGCGCCGGACGGTCCTGCGGGGCGACCGTGTTGTGCCGGTCCACGTCACGCCGGAGGGCGGTGAGGTCCGTCAGGATCGGCGCGACGGCGGGAATCGTCCCCGCCGCGGCCTCCGTGAGGTGGTCGACCAGGTGGCCGAGGGCGTCGGTGGCCGTCATGGGCGCGCGCAGAGCGGTGAGCAGGACGCGCCGGGACACGAGTTCGGCCAGGAGCCGCTCGACGGCCTGCGGCGGGGTGCCGGGGTACTCGGCGGCCAGCTTCCCGGCGAGGTCGCCGACGGTGACCGGTAACCGGGCCGCGTCCCGTACCAGTTGCACGGCCCGGGTGTGGCGGACCGTCACCTCCGTCGCGCCCTGCCCCGCTCCGTGGGCCGGCTGCTGGAAGGGCACCACCAGCCGGCCGTTGCGGACGAAGGCCGTGTTGTCCGCCATGACCGGGAGCCTGAGCAGCAGTTCCGGGCAGGCTTCGAGCCGGGTGACGACGCCGGCGAGCCAGCCGGCCCCGGCCCGCACCACGACCCGGTGCCGCTCGCCCCAGCGCGCCTCGGGCACCCCTCCGACGCGGGCGGGCGCGATGCCGGCGAACAGCCCGAAGGGGGTTGCCCGGTGGCCCATCCGCAGCAGGTAGCGGACCATGGACACCACCGTCCGCCGTACCTGTTTGGGCCGTACGGTGCGGCCCGCGCACACCTCGCGCACGCCCCGCGCCAGCGCCGGGCTGGCCACTTCGACGGCGTCTGCCACCCCGTCGTACGTCCAGACCTGCTCCAGCCACCGCCGCCACGGCCCGACCTGCGCCTCCGAGGCGCCGTCGAGCGCGGGCCAGGGCGGGAGTTCCCGGTCGCCCGGCACCGCGGCGGCCCGTACCAGGGCCGCGTCCACGCATCTGTACACCCGCATTCCCCCACATCCTCGCGATGCGGCCGGTGCGGGGGCAGGCTGCCCGGCATCCTCCGACGCCCGGCCGCCGGACGTGCCCGGGACACGCCCTGGGCACCGAGCCCCGACAGTACAACGTTTTGTTGAAAAATAGGCTGCCGGGACGTCCTCCACCGCTCGGCGTACCCGTCGGGAGGAGGCGGCGCGCCGGCGTACGGCCGCCCTACGGCGACGACATCCGGCGCGACGGCACCGGCCGACGAAGCCCTACCCGGCCACGCCCTGCTCCTCGGTCGGCTTCCTCGGCCCGTCCAGCCCCGCGGCCGGGCGGGCCACCCTGTGTTTCCGGCCCGCCGGCCCCCTGGCCTCGGCGGCCTCCGCGTACATCTGGCAGAGCTCCGGGGAGCCGGTCATGGCCCAGGCCACCCCCGCCTCGATCACGTTGAGTTCGCAGCCTCCGGCCAGCCGGACGTAGGGCTGGCCGCCCGGCCAGATCTGCCAGGCCGCGCCCGGCACGGTGCGGACGATCACCGTGCCGAGGTAGAAGCCGGCGTCGTTGCCCAGCCAGGGCGTGTTCTCCGGATCCCGTCGCCAGCGCGGCATCAGCTGGTCCAGGGCCTCCAACGAGCCCGGGCTCCCGTCCAGTTCCAGCCCGTCCGCCCTCGCCTGGACGCGCAGCATCTCGCACTCCGAGAAGAGCTCGCCGATCCCTTCCGGGTCCTCCGCGAGTGCCACGGCCAGCGCCGCACCCCGCCCGGTCTCGTGCCGATTCGTACGATTCAGCCAGTTGTCCAGGAAAGGGATGTTCATAGCCTCCAGCGTCGCATCAGACGTCGAGATCGACAACGACCGGCGCGTGGTCCGATGCGCCCTTGCCCTTCCGCTCCTCGCGGTCGACGTAGGCGTCCTTGACCGCCTTGGCGAACGGCTCGTTGCCGTAGACCAGGTCGATGCGCATGCCCTTGTTCTTCGGGAAGCAGAGCTGGCGGTAGTCCCAGTACGTGTACGGGCGGTCGTACTTCAGCGGCCGGGGCACCACGTCGGACAGGCCGGCGTTGCGCAGCGCCTCCAGGGCGGCCCGCTCGGCCGGGGTGACATGGGTGAGGCCCTCGAAGACCGCCGGGTCGTAGACGTCCTCGTCGGTCGGGGCCACGTTGAAGTCGCCGAGCACGGCGAACGGGCGCGGGCCGGCCGCGTCCTCGGCGACCGCCTCGGCCAGCACGCGGAACCACTCCAGCTTGTAGCCGTAGTGATCGTGCTCGACCTCGCGGCCGTTGGGGACGTAGACCGACCAGAGGCGGACCCCGCCGCAGGTGGCGGAGACCGCACGCGGCTCGTCGGCCCCCTCGTAGAGCGGGCCGCCGGGGAGGCCGGTCACCACGTCCTCCAGGCCGACCCGGGAGAGCAGGGCGACACCGTTCCACCGGCCGGTGGCGTTGACCGCGGCCTCGTACCCCAGCTCGCGCAGCGCGTCGTACGGGAACTGCTCGGCGGAGCACTTGGTCTCCTGGATGCACAGGGCGTCCGTGCCGGAGCTCTCCAGCCAGGCCAGCAGCCGCGGCAGCCGGGCGGTGATCGAGTTGACGTTGAACGTGGCGATACGCATGCCGACCAACCTACCGCCCGGCACCGACAGTCACAGGTCGGCGCTCTCCCCCGCGCTCATCCGGCCGTGCGGGGCCCCGCCCAGGTTGTGCAGTGCGGTGTCGTAGATCGGGCGGGCGATGTCGGCCAGGTAGGCGTCGTGGATGTCGATCGCGCGGGCCGGCTTGACCTCGCGAACGTAGTCGATCACCTCCGCGATCTTGTTCCACGGCGCGTGCACCGGGAGCATCAGGGTCTCCACCGGGGCGCCGGGCACGGTCAGCGCGTCCCCGGGGTGGAACAGGGAGCCCTCCACCAGGTAGCCGACGTTGGTGACGCGCGGGATGTCCGGGTGGATCACGGCGTGCAGCTCGCCGTGCACCCGGACGTCGAACCCGGCGGCGGTGAAGGCGTCGCCGTGGCCGACGGTGTGCACCCGCCCCGGGTAGGCGGGCGCGAGCCGCTCGGCGACGCTGCGCAGGGTCCACAGTCCGGCGGCCGGGTTGGCGTCGAGGGCGGCCCGCAGGCGGCCCTCCTCGAAGTGGTCGGGGTGCTCGTGCGTGACCAGCAGGGCGTCGGCCCCGAGTCCCGCGTCCGGCTCGCTGAAGGCACCCGGGTCGATGACGAGCACGCGCCCGTCCTTCTCCAGCTGGATGCAGGAGTGCAGCTTCTTGGTGAGCTTCATGATCCCCAGGGTAGGGAGTCCCCGGGCGTCACGGGGTGGCGGTCGACACCACGTAGACCCGCGGCTTGGCCGGGTCGGTCAGGTCCACCGTGACGTCCTGGGTGGGCCGGGGGTCGGGCTGGTCGTGGGTGGTGCCGTACCAGTGGCGGTCCGGGGCCCAGCTCCAGCCGGCCACGTGGGCGTCCCGCTCGCCGACGGACACGCCGGGGGTGAGCTCGGACCGGCTGCTGCCGATGGCCTTGAGGAAGAAGTCCAGGTCGACGGGGTTGGTGGTGAACTGCACGTACAGCCGGCTGGTGCGCCAGTTGTTGGTCTCGTAGAAGCCCACCCCGGAGGACCAGTCCGGCACCGGCACCTCGTAGATGCTCCGCTGTACCCGGGACGGCCAGCCGGAGCGCACCTGGTGGGCGGCCACCTTGGCCTCCTTGTCCCGGCCGCTGCTGCGGCTCTGCTCGGCGGAGACCACCAGGTAGCCGGCCGGGACGCCGATCAGCAGCACGATGATGATCGCGGTGAGCCAGCGGCGCCGGACGACGTGCCGGCGGTCCTCGGCGGGCGGGCCGCCGTCGGCGGGCGCGCCCTGGCGGGGCACGGCCGGCCGGCCGCCCTGCGCGGTGGTGGCCTGCGCGGCGCCGGCCGGGGCGGCCTGCGCCGGGGTGGCCGGGGTGGTCTGCGGAGTGCTCGGCGGGGTGGTCGGCGGGGTCAATGCGGTTCCTGTTCCTCGGGCGGCCGGTCGGTGCGGCCGGGCCGGTCGGCGCCGAGCCGGCCCATGTAGCGTTCGTAGCGCTCGTACCGTTCGACGCGGCGGCGCTTGGCCCGCCGGAAGCGGCGGGCGACCAGCCGGGCCAGGTCGGCGGCGCCGACCATACCGGCCTCGGGGCCCAGCTGGGCCTTGGCGATACGGGCCTCCGGCCGGTAGCCGCGGCCGGTGAGGTGGCGCCGGAAGGCGTCCCGGGCCGGGCCGATGAGCAGGTCGTCGGCCGCGCTGACGCCGCCGCCGATGACGAAGCAGGACGGGTCCAGGGCCGCGGCCAGGTTGGCGATGCCGACGCCCAGCCACTGCCCGATGTCCTGCAGCAGCTCCACGCACATGGCGTCGCCCTCGCGGGCCAGCTCGGTGATCAGGGGCCCGGTGATCTCGGGGACGTTCCCGCCGACCCGGGCGATGATGTTGTACGCCACCGGGGAGTCGGCGGCGGCCAGCTCGCGGGCCTCGCGCACCAGGGCGTTCCCGGAGCTGTACTGCTCCCAGCAGCCGCGGTTGCCGCACGGGCAGCGGTGCCCGCCGGGCACCACCTGCATATGGCCGAACTCTCCGGCCACGCCGAACTTGCCCCGCTTGACCTGCCCGTCCTCCAGGATCGCGCCGCCGATGCCGGTCCCCAGGGTGATCATCACCAGGTGGTCCTCGCCGCGGCCGGCGCCGAACCGCCACTCCGCCCAGGCGGCGGTGTTCGCGTCGTTGTCGACCATCACGGGGACGGCCAGCCGGGACTGCAGGGCGTCGCGCAGCGGCTCGTCGCGCCAGGCCAGGTGCGGGGCGAACAGCACCCGGGAGCGGTTGGCGTCGACCCAGCCGGCCGCGCCGATGCCGACGGCGTGCACGTCGTGCCGGTCGGACAGGTCCAGCACCAGCTCGGTGATGGTGTCCTCGACCACCTTGGGGCTCTTGGACTTGTCCGGGGTCTCGGTGCGGATCTTCTCCAGGATGGTGCCGTCCGCGTCCACCACGCCCGCCATCACCTTGGTGCCGCCGATGTCGATGCCGACGGTGGGGACGCGGGGAGCGGTCAGGTGCGAGCGCCGCTCGCGGGTCCCGGCGGTCCGCAGGACGGTGCCGCGCGCCGACCCGCGGTGCGTGAAGTCGCGGTACGTGCTCATCGAGTCCTGTCGTCCCTGTCGTCCCTGTCGTCGGCCGCGTCGCCGTCGAGGCCGGCCGTACTGCTCGATTCTGCCACCCGGGCCAGTTCGTGGCTCAGCTCCTCCAGCTCGCTGCCGCCCGCCATCTGCCGGGTGAGCTCGTCCAGGGTGATCGAGTCCCGGGTGTGCGAGCCCGCCATGACACCGCGTTTGAGCAGGACGAACCGGTCGCCGACCAGATGGGCGTGGTGCGGGTTGTGCGTGATGAGGACCACACCCAGTCCGGCGTCCCGGGCCGCCGCCACGTACTTGAGGACCACCCCGGACTGCTTCACGCCGAGCGCGGCCGTCGGCTCGTCGAGCACCAGCACCTTCGCGCCGAAGTACACGGCGCGGGCGATGGCCACGCACTGCCGTTCGCCGCCGGAGAGGGTGCCGATGGGCTGGTCCACGTCCCGCAGGTCGATGCCCATGCGGAGCAGCTCGGCGCGGGTGGTGCGGCGCATGTGGTCGACGTCGAGACGGCGGAAGGGCCCCCGGCCCTTGGTCGGCTCGGAGCCGAGGAAGAAGTTCCGCCAGACCGGCATCAGGGGGACCACGGCGAGGTCCTGGTAGACGGTGGCGATGCCGCGGTCCAGGGCGGCCCGCGGGTTGGCCAGGACCGTCTCCTCCCCCTCGATCTCGAAGGTGCCGGCGTCGTGCCGGTGCAGCCCCGCGATGATCTTGATGAGGGTGGACTTCCCGGCGCCGTTGTCGCCCAGTACGCAGGTGATCCCGCCGGCCGAGACCTCCAGGGAGACCCCTTCGAGGGCGCGGATGTTGCCGTAATACTTGCTGACGCCGGTCAGCCTGACCAGCGGGGCGCCGGTCTCCGCCGGCGTGGTGGTGCCCGTCTTCGCCGCCGTGCCGCTCATGCCCGTGCCTCCGCCCGCTTGCGCACCCATGCGTTCAGCAGGGTGGCCAGCAGCAGCATCCCGCCGAGGAAGAACTTGAACCAGTCGGGGTTCCACTGGGCGTAGACGATGCCGTTGCTGGTCATGCCGAAGATGAAGGCGCCGACCGCCGAGCCGATGGCGGAGCCGTAGCCGCCGGTCATCAGACAGCCGCCGATGACGGCGGCGATGATGTACAGGAACTCGTTGCCGACGCCCTCGCCGGACTGGACGACGTCGTACGAGAAGAGGATGTGCTGGCCTGAGATCCAGGCGCACAGGGCCACGCCCATGTACAGGCCGACGCGGGTGCGGACCACCGGCACGCCGACCGCCCGGGCCGCGTCGGCACCGCCGCCGACCGCGAAGATCCAGTTCCCGGCGCGGGTGCGCAGCAGGATCCAGGTGGCCACGGCGACCAGGGCCAGCCACCACAGGACGGTGACCTTGAGGGTGACGTCGCCGACGGTCCACTGGGAGGCGAAGAGGGCCTTGGCGGAGGGGAAGCCCTCCATGTCGGCGATGGACTTGGTGGAGACCGTGCCGCTGATCAGCTTGGTGAAGCCGAGGTTCAGGCCGGTCAGCATCAGGAAGGTGCCGAGGGTGATGATGAAGCTGGGCAGGCCGGTACGGGTCAGCATGACGCCGTTGAAGAAGCCGATGGCCAGCGTGACCAGGAGGGACACCGCCACGCCGACCCAGACGTTGGCGGTCATCTGGTAGCTGAACATGGAGCTGACCAGCGCCGAGGTGGTGACCATGACGCCCGCCGACAGGTCGAACTCGCCGCCGATCATCAGCAGCGCCACCGGGACCGCCATGATCCCGATGGTGGAGGCGGAGTAGAGGATCGTGCTCAGGCTGGAGGCCTGGAGGAAGCTGGGCGCGGCGATGGAGAAGAACACGAAGACGGCCGCGGCGCCGACGACCGCGCCGAGCTCGGGCCGGCCGAGCAGCCGCCGTACGAGCGACACGTGCGCGAGGCGTTCGTCGCGGGCGGCGGGGGCCGGGGCGGGCGGCGGGGCGGTGGCCGCGCTCATCGGCTCCCCCTCTTGATGAAGTCCTCCAGCTTCGCGGCCTCGTCCTCGGTGACGATCTGCGGGCCGGTCAGCACGGGGCGGCCGCCGCCGAGCGTGTTCGCGTTGTAGCGGTAGAGCCAGAGCAGGTCCACGGCCTCGTACCCCTGGAGGTAGGGCTGCTGGTCGACGGCGAAGCCGAGCTCGCCGGACTTCAGGCCGCGGGCCACGGAGTCGTTGAGGTCAAAGGTGTCCACCTCGGCCTTGCTGCCGGCGGCGTCCTTGGCCTTGACGGCGGTCGCCGCGAACGGCGCGCCGAGGGTGACCACGGCGTCCACGTCCGGTTCGGCCTGGAGCTTCGCCTGGACGGCCGCCTGGACGGAGGGCATGTTGGTGCCCTCGACGTACAGGTTCTCCATCGTGCCGGGGAAGGTCTTCTTCGCTCCGGCGCAGCGCTGCTCGTGGCCCACGTTGCCCTGCTCGTGCAGGACGCAGACGGCCTTCTTGCGGCCACGCTTGCCGAGCTCGGTGCCGACGGCCTCGCCGGCGATCTCCTCGTCCTGCCCGATGTGGGTCAGCGCCCCGTACTCCTTGGACTGCGCGGAGCCGGAGTTCACGGTGATCACCGGGATGCCGGCCTTCACGGCCTTGGCCAGCACGTCCTTGAGGGCCTCGGGCTTGGCGAGGCTGACGATGATCCCGTCGACCTTCTGGTCGATGAAGCCCTGGACGTACTGCGCCTGCTGCTGGGCCTGGTCGTCGTGGGCGTAGACGAAGTTGATGTTGTCCTTCGCCGCGGCCTCCTTGGCGCCCTTCTGCACGATGTCCCAGAAGGTGTCGCCGTCTCCCGCGTGGGTGATCATCGCGAAGGTCCAGCGCGGGGTGGAGACGGCCGGCCGGCCCTGCGCCGCCCTGGCCCGTTCCTCCGCGCGCTTGCCGCCGGTGCTGCTGCAGCCGGCGAGGGCGGTGACCCCCAGTGCCGCTGCGAGCACGGCGCCGGTCACGCGTGTCCCTGTCCCAACCCTGGTCACGTTCCCGTGCCGTCCCTTCGAGCCGTGTAGGCGGTGCATCCGACGGGTCCCGTGGGGCCCGTGGGTCCTGAGGATCCCGTGGATCCTGTGGGTCCTGTGGGTCCTGTGGATCCCGTGGGCCCCGTGGGTCCCACCGATCTCACGGATCTCATGGGTCGCACGGATCTCATGGGTCTCATGAGTTTCGCGGGTGCCGCGGATGCAAAGCCGGTCATTGTGGTGCCGGCCGCCCAGTATCCGCCACAGTGGACCATGAAGGGCCATCGGGGCAGATTGACAGGCGCCGCGCACCGCGTCACGTTGAGTCCATGCGCATCGGGATCATCGGTACGGGCCGGATCGGTTCGTTCCATGCGGCCGCGCTCGGCCGGCACCCGCAGGCGGGGTCCCTGCTCCTCGCCGACGCCGATCCGGTGCGGGCGGCGAAGGTGGCCGCCCGGCTGGGGGCGACCGCCGCGCCCGGCGTGGACCAGGTGTTCAGCTGGGGCGTGGACGCCGTGGTGGTGGCCAGTTCCACGGCCTCCCACCCCGAGCTGGTGGTCCGTGCCGTACGCGCCGGGCTGCCGGTGTTCTGCGAGAAGCCGGTGGCGCCCGACCTGGCCGGGACCCTGGCGGTGCTGCGGGAGGTGGCCTCGGCCGGCGGAGTGCTCCAGCTGGGGTTCATGCGGCGGTTCGACGCGGGCTACCGCACGGCCCGGGAGCTGGTGCGGTCCGGGGCACTGGGCCGGCTGCACACCGTACGGACCATGACCGCGGATCCGGCACCGCCGCCGGCCGGCTATCTGGAGACCTCCGGCGGCCTGTACCGGGACTGCCTGGTGCACGACTTCGACATGGTGCGGTGGGTGACCGGCCAGGAGGTCACCGAGGTGTACGCGGTGGGCTCGGACGCCGGTCCGCCGCAGTTCCGGGCGGCCGGTGACGTGGACACGGCCGCCTGTGTGCTCCGGCTCGACGGCGGGGCACTGGCGACCTGCTCCGGGACCCGGTGCAACGGTGCCGGGTACGACGTTCGGATGGAGCTGGCCGGGGAGCTGGACCAGGTCTCGTCCGGGCTGGACGACCGTACGCCGATCGCCTCGACCGAACCGCACGGGCCGCCGCCGGCACGGAAGCCGTGGACGGGCTTCCTGGAGCGGTTCGGGCCGGCGTACGAGGCGGAGCTGGCGGCGTTCGTCCGGCTGGTCCGCGGTGAGGGGAGCAATCCCTGCGACGGCCTCCAGGGGCTGGCGGCGCTGCGGGTCGCGGAGGCGTGCGAGATCTCGCGGCGGGAGCGGCGCGCGGTGGGCATGGCGGAGGTCCCGGACCTGTAGCGGCGCCGGGGGCGGCGCGACGGTGCCGGCCGCCCCCGGGTCGGCCCGCCGTGGTCGCGCCGCCTCCGCCATCCCCGCCCCCGCCGCCTCTGCCTCTGCCTCTGCCTCTGCCCCTGCCCCGGCCCCTGCCGTCCCCGCTACCAGCGGACCGGCAGGTGCTTCACGCCGCGGATGAGCGTGCCGGGGATCCACTCCGCCGGGGCGGCGTCCGTGTCCCGGGCCAGGCCGGGGAACCTCTCCAGCAGCGAGCGGATCGCGATCCGGCCCTCCATCCGGGCGAGCGGGGCGCCCAGGCAGAAGTGGATGCCGTGGCCGAAGGCCAGGTGGCCCTGGGGGGCGCGGCGGATGTCGAAGGTGTCGGGCACGGCGAACCGCTCCGGGTCGCGGTCCGCTCCGGCCAGCGACACGATCACGGCCTGGCCCGCGGGGATGCGGGTCCCGGCGAAGACGGTGTCCTCGGTGGTGAAGCGGGTGGTGGCGCTCTCGACCGGGCCGTCGTAGCGGAGGATCTCCTCCACGGCGCCGTCCAGCAGCCCCCAGTCGGCACGCAGGTCGGCGAGCTGGGCGGGGTGGTCGAGGAGGGCCCGTACGCCGTTGGAGATCAGGTTGACGGTGGTCTCGTGGCCGGCGACGAGCAGCAGGAAGGCCATGCCGATCAGCTCGTCGGGGGAGAGCCGGTCGCCGTCGTCCCCGGGTTCGCCGTCCCCTCCTCCCGCGCCACGCTTCAGATCCGCGTCACGTGTCCGGATCAGCGCGCTCATCAGGTCGTCGCCGGGGTTGCACCGCTTGTCCTCGATGAGCTCGGTCAGGTACGCGGACGCCTCCTCCAGCGCCCGGGAGGTGTTCTCGTAGGCCGTGGGCGCGACGATCTCGTTGGACCAGCGCCGGAACGGGCCGCGGTCGAGGTCGGGGACGCCCAGCAGCTCGCAGATCACCGTCATCGGGAGGGGGAAGGCGAGCTCCGGTATGAGGTCGGCGCGGCGGTCAGGATGGCCGGCCAGTTCCTCCAGGAGTTCGTCGGTGGTGCGCTGGACGAGGGGGCGGAGGGCCTCCACCCGGCGGCCGGTGAACTCGCGGGCGACCAGTTTGCGCAGGCGGGTGTGCCGGGGCGGGTCGGAGTCGAGCATGTGGTCGTTGGCGGGGCTCGGGACCAGCCCGACGAAGTAGCGGGAGGCGTCCCGCCAGTTCTTGGAGAAGGCGGGGTGGGTGAGGGCCTGGCGGGCCTCCTCGTGGCCCACGATCAGCCAGGCCCGGTTCCCGCCCGCGATGCTGATCCGGTGCACCGGCCCCGCCTCGCGCAGTTTCGCGTAGTACGGGTAAGGATTCTCGTTGAAGTCGGGTGCGAACGTGCTGATGTCCAGGCTGACCATGTGTGCTGTCCCTTCCCCGCCGCCGTTTCGGGCAGCGTAAGCAGCCGCTCAGCCGACGGGGTCGAGATCCGGACACGCGTGCGCACGGAGGGGTGGTGCCCACCGGACTACTGGGCGGCCGCCCCGTTGATCGCTGCGGCCACACCGTCGAACGGCCTGGGGCGCGGGCTCTTGTAGGTCTGCCAGTGGCGGGGCGGCCCGCACTGGCCGTCGATGCAAGTCACCCGGTACTTCTGGCTGTGCCCGACATAGACGTTGTGCGTGACGAACCCGTCGTCACGGTCCGGATTGGGGTACACGCGGGGCACGGCCCGGGCCGGGTGGGCGGTCGGGGAGGCCAGGGGCTGCGTGGCGGCTTCGGCCGAGGCGAGGGACAGGCTGCCCAGCGCCGCGGTGGTGGCGAGGGCGAGCAGGACGAGGTGTCGGGGCAGGCGCATGGACACGGCGGTGGTCCTTCGACGGTCTGGGGGGGGTGATGACGGCTGCGGTGCGGTCGCCCGGAGCAGCCGTCGCCTGTCCCTCCATTACGCTCCCCGGGGGCGCCGGGCACACGACCCGGAAAGCCGGGGCTTGACGGTGGGCGGTGCGCGTGAGCCGGTCTCGGCCGGCTCAGGAGCCGACGAGGCCGAACGTCGCGCGGCCCGCCGGCCGGTACGTGTGGATCGTCGTGCCCTTCTCCGTGGTGCGGTGCGCGACCAGTTCGCAGGCCGTGGGGAGGCCACCGGTCGGGAACAGCCGGCGGCCCGCGCCCAGGAAGACCGGGAAGACGAGCAGGTGGAACTCGTCCACCAGGTCACGGGCCAGCAGGTACTGCGCGAGCATGCCGCTGCCGTGGACCTGGAGCTCGCCGTCGAGCGCGTCCTTGATCCGGACGACCTCGGACTGGAGCTGCCCGCCGTCGACGACGGTGCTGTGCGCCCAGGACGCGTCCGCCGCCGTCAGCGTGCTGGAAGCGACGTACTTCGGCAGGGAGTTGAGCTTCGAGGAGACCGGGTCCCCGGGATCGTTGTGCTCCGGCCAGTACCCCGCGAAGATCTCGTACGTCCGCCGGCCGAGCAGGAACGCACCCGCCCGGTCGAAGACCTGGGTGATGAAGCCGCCGAACTCGTCGTCCAGGTAGGGGGCGACCCAGCCGCCGTACGCGAAGCCCCCGGTGGTGTCCTCCTCCGGGCCGCCGGGGGCCTGCATCACTCCGTCGAGGGTCACAAAGGTGGTGAGGGTCAGTCGGCCCATGGCTCCGCGCTCCTTGGTCTCGGTCGGGTTCCGTCCATCCGTTCAGACTCCCGCCCCGCCCGGAACTCATCGGTGCGGCGCGCGCGGACACCCGGCCGAATCCGGCCGATGCCGCACCTTAGGCTGCAGTCGGTCAACGACGGTTGACCACTACATCGATCACGACGGTCACGTCGATGACGTCGTTGACGTCGATTGCTTCGATCGGGGGGAGAGCGGTGGACAGCACGGCCGGGGTGTTCGGGGCCCTGAGGGCGGACGATCCGCAGGTGGTCGGCGGCTACCGGATCGCGGCCCGCCTCGGCGCGGGCGGCATGGGGCGGGTCTACCTGTCGCACACCCAGGGCGGCCGGCCGGTGGCGATCAAGGTGGTGCGGCCGGAGCTGGCCGAGGACCCGGCCTTCCGGCGGCGGTTCCGCCGCGAGGTGGAGGCGGCCCGCCGGGTCCGGGGCGCGTACACCGCCGAGCTGATCGACGCCGACACCGAGGGCGAGGTGCCCTGGCTGGCCACCCTGTACGTGCCCGGGCCCTCGCTGGCGGACGCCGTGGCGCTGCGCGGACCGCTGCCGGTGGAGGCGGTGCTGTGGCTGGTCGCCGGGGTGGCCGAGGCCCTGCAGGCGGTGCACGGCGCGGGCATCGTGCACCGGGACCTCAAGCCGTCGAACGTGCTGCTGGCCGCCGACGGCCCGCGCGTGATCGACTTCGGCATCTCGCTGGCCTCGGGCGTCAGTTCGCACACGGTCACGGGCGCCGCGATCGGCACGCCCCAGTTCATGGCCCCCGAGCAGGCCGCGGCCGGTGAGGTCACCGCGGCCACCGACGTCTTCGCGCTGGGCCAGACGGCGGCCTACGCGGCCCTGGGCGAACCGCTGTACGGCGACGGGCCCCACCTGAGCGTGCTGTTCCGGATCGTCCACGAGGAGCCGGACCTCTCCGCCCTGCCGCCGGCGCTCCGGCCGCTGTTCGCGCTGTGCCTGGCCGCCGATCCGGCGGACCGGGGCACCCCGGCCGAGATCGTGGAGTGGTGCCGCAAGCACCTGGGCGGGGGCGCCGACGGCGGGGGCGGCCCGGCCGTGTGGCGGGAGGTCATGGGGCCGGAGGTGGTCGTCCCCGGTCCGGTTCCGGATCCCACCCCCGTCGGTACGCTCGCGGCCGGCACCCTGCCGCAGGGGCCGTGGGCTCCCCCGGCGGCGGCACCTGCGGCGGCCGGGGCGCCGGACCGGCGCTCCCGCAGGCGGCGTACCGCGCTGATCGCCGCGGTGGCGGTGGCCGCCGGGGCGCTGCTGCTGACCGGGGCCGTCCTGACGGTGCGGGACGCGGCCGACCGGTTCCGGGACCGCGGCGCAGGGCCGTCGCAGTCGTCGGGTCAGAGTACGCAGCCGGGCGGTCAGGCGGTGCAGCCGGGCGGCCGGCAGTCGGGCGGCCGGACCGCGCAGCCGGGGACGGCCGACGGGTCGAAGGGCGGCGGGGCCCGGGCGTCCTCACCCGCGCCGGGCCCGTCCGGAGGGCCGCGGCCGGCCGCGTACCCCGTCCTCCTGCTGGACGCACGGAACTCGGCGGACATCAGGCAGTCCGGCACCCGCGACGACCGCTCCGGCGACATCCGCTTCACCTGCGAGGGCGAGAGCAAGGTGGGCTGCGCCCTGGAGAGTCCCGGCAGCACGTTCGCCATGCACTGGGTGGAGGACGGCGCCACCCTCGACAGCTGCCGCGCCGCCCTCGCCGTGGCCGACGCGCTCGGACAGTCCGCCGAGGAGGCGCGCAGGCTGCCGCTGGCCGGGGCGGCGGCCGGCAGCCAGATCTGCGTCCGCCACCCGTCGGGGGACATCGCCCTGCTCGTGGTCCGGACGAAGTCGACCGCACTGAAGCAAAGCGCCTTCGTGAACCTGGAGATGTCGGTCTGGCGGGTCTGAGCGGCCCGGAAACGCGAGGTCGGATTCCTGCCAGCGCGCAATTCCGCGCCCCTGTTCCATAGAACTCGTTGAACGGGCAACCAATCGCGAGGAGAGATCATGAACAGCAGGACCGCGGTGGTCACGGGCGGCAGCCGGGGCATCGGAGCGGCGATCGCGCTGCGGCTGGCCGAGGAGGGCATGGACGTCGCGATCACCTACGCCGGTAACGAGCAGGCCGCCGCCGATGTGGTCCGCCGGATCGAGGCCCTCGGCCGCCGGGGGTACGCCGTACGCGCCGACTCCGGCGACGCCGCCGAGGCCGCGGGCTCCGTGGAGTGGGCCGCGGACACCCTCGGCCGGCTCGACGTACTGGTCAACAACGCGGGGGTCGGGGTGCTCGGCCCGATCGGCGGGCTCAGCCTCGCCGACATCGACCGGGTGCTCGCCGTCAACGTCCGCGGCGCGTTCCTGTCCGCACAGGCCGCCTCGGAGCGGATGGGACCGGGCGGACGGATCGTCACCATCGGCAGCTGTATGACGCAGCGGGTGCCCGGTCCGGGCGGAACCCTGTACGCGATGAGCAAGTCGGCGCTGTCCGGCATGACCAAGGCGCTGGCCCGCGAGCTCGGCGGGCGCGGGATCACCGCGAACCTGGTGCACCCGGGGCCGGTGGACACCGACATGAACCCGGCGGACGGGCCGTACGCCAAGAGCCAGGCCGACATGACGGCGGTGGGCCGGTTCGGCCGGCCCGAGGAGGTCGCCTCGATGGTCGCCTACCTGGCGGGCGAGCAGGCGGCGTACGTCACCGGCGCCGAGTTCTCGGTGGACGGCGGCCACGCGGCCTGAGCGGGCGCACCGCCCGGCCGGCCACGGCGGTGGGGCACAGGGCCGTACGGCGTGCGGCGCGTGTCCGGAAAAGCCGACGGGGCGCACCCGAGCGGAATGCTCGGGTGCGCCCCACGGGCTGTCCGGGGCCGGTCGAGGACCCCAGTCCCCCGGAGGTGTCGGCCTCCGGGGACGTCGTCAGGGCAGCGTCAGCCGCCCAGCTCCTGGTTGCGGGCGGTCAGCGCGGCCGCGCCGTTCTCCGTCAGCGAGCCGAACAGGCGCAGCCGGGAGAAGCCGCCGTCCGGGTAGATGTCGATCCGGACGTGGGTGCCGACCGCCGGGGCGTCCAGCACGAACCGGTGGTTGGTGTCGGGCTGCAGGCGGGTCCGGGGCAGGAACTCCTGCCACTCGCCCTCCTCGCCGGTCTTGACCGAGAGGGAGGCCCAGCCGGCCGAGTTGCCCTTGAGGTAGGCGGTGTCGATCTCGACGGCGCGGATCTCGGACTCGGCGACCAGCTGGTAGCGGATCCAGTCGTTGCCGTTGTCACGGCGGCGGGCGGTCTCCCAGCCGTCGTCCATCTTGCGGGAGCGGCCCGGGTTGATGGTGTTGGTCGGCGGGGAGTAGAAGCGGTTCGACGCGTCCTGGACGGCGCCGCCGTTCTCCAGCGCGACCACGTCGAAGGAGCCGAGGGCCGCGAGCCACTTCGGGTCCGGGAGGACCTCGCCGTAGACGCGGAGGCGGGCGATGCCGCCGTCCGGGTGCTGGTTGACGCGCAGGTGCGTGAAGCGCTGCTCCACGGTGATCTCGAAGCCGTTGGCCGCGTGGCCGCCGACCGGGGTGCGGGCGACGATGGTCGTCCACTTCACGTCGTCGCCCTGGAGCTCCTCCGGGGTCGGCGCCAGGGCGCCCTCCCAGTTGGTGGCCTCGATGGAGACGGACTGCGGCATGTTGCCGCGGAAGTGGGCGGTGTCCACGACGATGCCGCGGATGACGCCGGGGGCGCCCAGGCGTACGAGCGCCCAGTCGTGGTCCTCGGCGGCCGGCCACGGGTGCTCGGCGGAGACGCCGCGGCGGCGGCGGGTCTCCCAGCCGTCCATGACCTTGCCCTTGTGCCCGAAGTCCTCGGGGTCGAAGTGCGCGGCCTCGGAGATCAGCAGGTTCTCGCGCTGGGCGAAGAACTCGTCGTTGGCGGCGATGACACCGGCGCCGAGCTCACGGGCGGCGAGGTTGGCGTACTGGGTGAACGGGAACTCGGCCGAGCGGTAGTCGGCGTACGGGTCGCCGCCTCCGTACGGGTTCGCGTTGCCGGTGAAGGAAGGGATCGCCACTTTCAGTTCTGCCTTTCGAGGAGGAGGCCGGTGGGCTCGGACGGGGTGCCGTGGTCGGCGATCTGCCGCCCCCGCAGCCAGGTGGACTTCACGACGCCGTGCAGGGTCTTGCCCGCGTACGCCGTGACCTGGTTGCGGTGGTGGAGCTCGGCCGGGTCCACAGTGAACGTTTCTTCAGGGGCCAGGACCGCGAAGTCGGCGTCACGGCCGGCCTCGATGGCGCCCTTCTGCGACAGGCCCGCGAGCCGGGCCGGGGCCGCGGACATCCAGCGGACGACGTCCTCCAGGGAGTGTCCGCGCTCGCGCGCCTCGGTCCAGATCGCCGGGAGGCCCAGCTGGAGGGAGGAGATGCCGCCCCACGCGGTGGAGAAGTCGTCGGTCTTCAGGTCCGCGGTGGAGGGCGAGTGGTCGGAGACGATGCAGTCGATGGTGCCGTCGGCGAGCGCGCCCCAGAGCAGGTCCTGGTTGGACGCCTCGCGGATGGGCGGGCAGCACTTGAACTCGCTGGCGCCGTCGGGCACTTCCTCGGCCGTCAGGGTGAGGTAGTGCGGGCAGGACTCGACGGTGATCTGCACGCCCTCGGCCCTGGCGGCGGCGATCAGCGGCAGCGCGTCGCTGGAGGACAGGTGCAGCACGTGCACCCGGGCGCCGAGCCGCTTGGCCTGGGCGATCAGGTTCTCGATCGCGGTGTTCTCGGCGTCGCGCGGGCGGGAGGCCAGGAAGTCGGAGTACTTCGGGCCGGGCACGACGGGCGCGGAGTCGAGGTGGTGCGGGTCCTCGGCGTGGACGATCATCAGCCCGCCGAAGCCGGCGACCTCGGCGAGGGAGGCGGCCAGCTGCTCCTGGTCGAGCTCGGGGAACTCGTCGACGCCGGAGGGCGAGAGGAAGCACTTGAAGCCGAAGACGCCGGCGTCGTGCAGCGGGCGCAGGTCCTTGACGTTGTCCGGCAGGGCACCGCCCCAGAAGCCGACGTCCACGTGGGCCTTCGCGCGCGCCACGTCCTGCTTCACGACCAGGTTGGCGGTCGTGGTGGTGGGCGGCAGCGAGTTGAGCGGCATGTCGAGGATCGTGGTGATGCCTCCGGCCGCGGCGGCGCGGGTGGCCGTCCAGAAGCCTTCCCACTCGGTGCGGCCCGGGTCGTTCACGTGGACGTGGGTGTCGACCAGGCCGGGCAGCAGGACGTCCTCGCCGAGGTCGACCAGGCGGGCACCGGCCGGCACCTCGGCATCGTGCGGCAGCACGGCCGCGATCTTCCCGCCGGCGACGGCCACCGAAGCGGCGCGCGTCCCCTCGGGGGTGATGACGCGCGTCGAGCGCAGTACCAGTTCCACGGCCTCGGACACCCGGAACCTCCCCATCTACTTCCACAGAGCGAAATTCAACGTTCTGTTGACGGAGTCTTCACCCCGATTCGTGACCAGTCAAGACCGCCCGGAGGGACTGCCCACATGCCGGAAGCGCTCTTGGAGGTTTCCACAGAATGGAATTAAGATTTCACTCTACAGAACGTAGGTACCGCCACGGGTAGTCCGGCAGGTACCGCCCGGAGGATGTCCACCACCCGGACAAACCCCCTCTGACCGGCAAGGACGCGATCTCCCCGGCACTAGGGCCGACGCCCGGCGCCGGGTAGGCTGCTTCCTTGCCTGCCAGCACCGAAAGGACCGCGCCGTGCCGACGTCCAGCGCCAGCACCACCGACGCTTCCGCCAAGACGCCCGCCGCAACCGGCGGCGTCCAGTCCCTCGAGCGCGCCTTCGATCTGCTCGAACGGATGGCCGACGCCGGGGGTGAGGTCGGTCTGAGCGAGCTCTCCGCCGCCAGTGGCCTGCCCCTGCCCACCATCCACCGTCTCATGCGCACCCTGGTCGCATGCGGCTACGTACGCCAGCAGCCCAACCGGCGGTACTCCCTGGGTCCGCGCCTGATCCGGCTCGGCGAGTCCGCCTCCCGCCTGCTCGGCACCTGGGCGCGGCCGTACCTCGCCAGGCTGGTCGAGGAGACCGGCGAGACGGCGAACATGGCGCTGCTCGACGGTGACGAGATCGTGTACGTCGCACAGGTGCCCTCCAAGCACTCCATGCGCATGTTCACCGAGGTCGGCCGCCGGGTGCTGCCGCACTCCACCGGCGTGGGCAAGGCCCTCCTGGCGCACACCCCGGCCGAGGAGGTCCGCGCGCTGCTGGCCCGTACCGGCATGCCCGCCGCCACCGAGAAGACCATCACCACGCCCGAGGGCTTCCTGGACGCCCTGGAGCAGGTCCGCAAGGCCGGCTACGCGGTGGACGACAACGAGCAGGAGATAGGCGTGCGCTGCCTGGCGGTGTCGGTGCCGAACTCGCCGACCGCGGCGGCGATCTCCATCTCGGGTCCGGCCGGCCGGGTCACCGAAGCGGTGGCGGAGTCCTTCGTGCCGATCCTGCAGGGCATCGCGGCCGAGCTGTCGGTGGCCCTCGCCAACCAGAACCCGGCGTAACCGTACGGACGTGCCGAAGGCCCCGTACGAGCCCCTGAGGGGGCCGTACGGGGCCTTCCGCACGTGCCGGGCCGTACGCGGGGCCCTCCGCACGGCCCGGGCCGTACGCGGCCTTCCGCACGGCCGGGGCTCCGGCCCCGCCCATTCGGCACGGCAGGGGCCCGGCCGCCCCTCCCCGGGCCGCCGGGCCCCGTCTCATCCGGCCGGGCGGCGCCGGAACCCCCCTGTGGCCCCCGCGCCGCCCCGCTCCGGTCCCTAGGCGGGTGCCGGAGCCGCCGCCGGGTCGGCGGGCCGGCTGCCCTCGGACAGCCGGCCGTCGGTCATCGTCACCGTGCGGTCGACGGCCGCCAGGTGCGACCGGTCGTGGGTGACCAGCACGGTCGCGGTGGAGCGCTCCCGGGTCAGGGTGGCCAGCAGGTCCAGCACGGCCGCACCGCGTTCGTGGTCCAGCGCGCTGGTCGGCTCGTCGACCAGCAGCACCGACGGTTCGTTCATCAGGGCGCGGGCTATGTTCACCCGCTGCCGCTGCCCGCCGGAGAGCTGGTGCGGGCGCCGGTCCGCCTTGTCCGCGAGGCCGACCGCCGCCAGCAGGTCCAGCGCACGGCGGCGCAGCTGCCGGGAGGGCCGCCGCCCGGACAGGTGGGTCATCACCTGGAGCTGCTCCGCCGCGGTCAGCGAGGGCAGCAGGTTGGGGTGCTGGAAGACGATCCCGATCCGGTCCCGGCGCAGCGCGGACTTCTCGGCGGCGGACAGCCCGGTGGTGTCCCGGCCCGCCACCACCACCCGCCCGGAGTCGGGCGTGACCAGCGTCGCGGCGACCGCGAGCAGGCTGGACTTGCCCGAGCCGGAGGGCCCGGCCACCGCGGTCATGGACCCCGCGGGCACGTCGAGGCGGACCCGGTCCAGTGCGGTGAGGCGGCCGTCGCCGTCCGGGTAGGTGAGGGTGACGTCGTCGACGAGGAGGGTCATCGGGCGCTCCCGAGAGCGGTCAGGGGATCGACGGCGGTGATCCTGCGGATGGACAGGGCCGCTCCGGCCGCGCCGAGCACGGTCATCACGGCGGCGGGGACCAGGACGGTGGGCACGTCCAGCACGAAGGGCACGTCGCCGCCGCTGACGACCGCCCCGAGGGCGGCGGCCAGCGCGGAGCCCAGGCCGGTGCCGGCGGCCAGCATGACCAGGGCCTGGCCCAGTGCGTCCCGCAGCAGGTACGGGGTGGACGCTCCGAGCGCCTTCAGCACCGCGACGTCGGCGCTGCGCTGGATCGTCCACACGGTGAAGAAGGCCCCGGTGACCAGGGCGGAGATGGCGAAGAGGAAGCCGCGCATCAGCTGCAGGGAGCTGTTCTCCGCCTGGTAGGAGCCGATGGCGGTGAGCGCCTCGCCGACGGCCTCGGTGCGGGTGCCCGCGGCCTCGTCGCCCGCGGAGACGTCCGCCGCGGACTCCAGGTCGAGGGCGATCACGGTCGCCAGGGTGCCGGCGGAGGTGTTCGCGCCGGCGATGCGCTGCCAGTCCTCAAGGTCCGCCCACACCACGGGGGTGTGGCTGTAGGCGGCGGTGCCGGAGACCCCCGCGACGGTCAGCTCCAGCGGGCCGATCCGGACCTTTCCGCCCTCGCGGACACCGCCGAGCTCCTTCGCCGCCTTCCCGGAGAGGACCACCCGGCCCGGGGCGGGCCGGCCGGGGGCGAGACCGGAGTCCGGCTCGACGCCGAAGACGGACACGGCGGCGGTGCGTTCACCGGCGGCCGCGTTGGTGGTGTGGATGCCGACGGGCGCCGCCGACCGCACGCCGCGGCGCCCGCGCCAGTCCAGCCATGCCTGCTCGGGCACCTGCGAGCCGGTGAACGACACCTTCCGGCCGCCCGGGGGCACGGCGAAAGCGAGGTGGGTGGCGGGCAGGCCGGTGACGGCGGAGACGTTCTCCCGGGCCAGGCCCGCGGTCAGGCCGGACAGCAGGCCCACGAGCAGTGTGATCAGGACGACGACGGCGCCCATGAGGGCGAAGCGGCCCTTGGCGAAGCGTAGGTCTCTCCATGCGACGAACATGATCCCCACCCTGCTCGCGGGTGTGGCGGCGAGGCATCGCGCCACGGGAGCGATCCTCGTATCGAAGGGACCGTGCCGACATCAAACTTTTGGTTGACCGGGCCCCGCGGGGGCCGTTCTAGGCTGTTCGGGTCATGTCTGTGCTTTCGCCCGCCCTCCCCGCCCCCTCCGGTGCCTCAGGTGCCCCACGTGCGCTGACCCCGGTCTCCCGGGTGCTGCGGCTCTGTCTGCACGCGCTGCTGCTCGGGCTGCTCGCGCTGGCCTGCGTACGGGCCCTGGCCGACCGGGCGCCCTGGGCCGGCGCCGCGGTCGCGGCCGCCGTGCTGCTGGCCGCCGTCTACGCGGCCGGCGTACGGGCCCCCGCCGTACGCCGCTCCCCGCGCGCGGCCGCGGTCTGGCTGGCCGCCCTCGGCGCGGCCTGGCTGGCCCTGCTGGCGGTCTCCCCCGACGGGCTGTGGATCGCCTTCCCGCTGTACTTCCTCCAGCTGCACCTGCTGCCGCTGCGCTGGGGCGTGGCCGCGGTCGGGGTCACGGCCGCCGCGGCCATCGGCGGCTTCCTCGCGCACAGCACGGCGGACGCGGTCACCCCGGGCGCGTTCCTGGGGCCGCTGCTGGGCGGGGCGGTGGCGGTCGCCACGGTCCTGGGCTACCAGGCGCTGTACCGGGAGAGCGAGCGGCGGCGCGAGCTGATCGACGAGCTGATCGCCACCCGGGCGGAGCTGGCCGCGGCGGAACGCGGGGCCGGGATCATGGCGGAACGGGAGCGGCTGGCCCGGGAGATCCACGACACCCTCGCCCAGGGGCTGTCGTCCATCCAGCTGCTGCTGCGCGCGGCCGAACGGTCCCTCTCCGAGGGCACCCCCGACCCGGGCGGCCCTCCCGCCGCGCCCTCCGATCCGGCGGCCGGGCCCGCGGCGGCCCTCGCACACATCGCGCGGGCCCGCGAGGCCGCCCAGGAGAACCTCGCCGAGGCCCGCCGGTTCGTCCGCGCCCTCACCCCGCCCGACCTCGCGCAGGGCTCGCTGGCCGCCGCCCTGGAGCGGCTGTGCTCGGCCGCGCCGGGGCTCCGGGCGCAGTTCTCGGTCAGCGGCGGCCCGGTGCCGCTGCCCACCCCCTACGAGGTGGCCATGCTGCGGATCGCCCAGTCGGCGCTGGCCAACGTGGTGCGGCACGCGGGGGCCGGACGCGCCGGGATCACCCTCACCTTCATGGACTCCTCGGTCAGCCTGGACGTCGTCGACGACGGCCGCGGCTTCGACCCGGACTCGGCGGCCGCCTCCGACGACGGGGGCTTCGGCCTGCCGGCCATGCGCTCCCGGGCCGAGTCGCTGGGCGGCACCTTCACCGTGGAGTCCGCCCCCGGCCAGGGCACCGCCGTGGCCGTCACCCTGCCCCTGCCGCTGCCCGTGGAGGCCCCCCGATGACGAACCGGCCCGACCGGCCGATCCGGCTGCTGCTCGCCGACGACCACCCGGTCGTACGGGCCGGGCTGCGCGCCGTACTGGACACCGAGCCCGGCTTCGCCGTGGTGGCGGAGGCCGCGACCGCCGAGCGGGCGGTGGAACTGGCCGCGTCGGAGGAGGCGGCCGTGGACGTGGTGCTGATGGACCTGCAGTTCGGGGCCGGAATGCACGGCTCCGAGGCGACGGCGGCGATCACCGCGCGCCCGGGCGCGCCCCGGGTCCTCGTGCTGACCACGTACGACACGGACGCGGACATCCTGGCCGCGGTGGAGGCCGGCGCCTCGGGCTACCTGCTCAAGGACGCCCCGCCGGAGGAGCTGGCGGCGGCGGTGCGGACCGCCGCCGCCGGGCAGTCGGCGCTGGCGCCGGCGGTGGCGCTGCGGCTGATGGACCGGATGCGGACGCCGGCGGAGGCGCTGACCAAGCGGGAGCTGGAGGTGCTCCAGCTGGTCGCGGACGGCCTGTCGAACCTGCAGATCTCCAAGCGGCTGTTCCTGAGCCAGGCCACGGTCAAGTCCCATCTGGTGCACATCTACGCCAAGCTGGGCGTCGACTCCCGCACGGCCGCGGTGGCCGCAGCCGGGACCCGCCGCCTGATCCGCACGCCGTAGCTCCGCCGCACCCGCCCGGCGGCGGGGTACGGCCGGTCAGGCCACCCAGTACGGCCGGTCCACCGACGGGGGGAGCGGGACGCCGTCGTGGAAGGCGGCCGCGAGGCGGCGGACCGCCTCGTCCAGCTGCCCGGCCGGCAGGGTGTACGGGATGCGCAGGCGGTGCTCGAAGGTGCCCGGGTCCACCCCGAAGCGGGCGCCCCGGCCGATGTGGATCCCGGCGGCGGCCGCCCGTTCGGCCAGGGCCGAGCTGACCGGTTCGCCGAGGTCCACCCAGAGCGACAGGCCGCCCGGGGGCAGGGTCCAGGACCATTCCGGGGTGTACCGGGCCAGCGCTTCGACCAGTGCGGCCCGCTGCTCGCGGAGCCGGTCCAGGCGGGCCGGCATACCGGCCTCCAGGCCCTCCAGCAGCGGGATCGCGACCAGCTGGTCCAGCACCGAGCCGGTCATGTCCGCGGCCACCCGGACCGAGGTCAGCTCGGTGATCAGCTGCGCGGTGGCGCGGACCCAGCCGACCCGGAGCCCGCCCCAGTGGGTCTTGCTCAGCGAGCCGATGGTGATCACGTGGTCGGCGCCGCCGCGCGGTGCGAGCGAGGCCAGCGGCGGCGGCGCGGGCACGTCCAGGGCGATGTCGGCGATGGTCTCGTCGACCACCAGCCGGCTGCCGGCCCGGCGGGTCGCGGCGAGCAGCCTCAGCCGCTGCTCCTCGGGCATCAGCGCGCCCGTGGGGTTCTGGAAGTCGGGGATGGCGTACGTGAGCCGGGGCGCGGTCTGGCGGAGCGTGGACTCGGCGACCTCCATGTCCCAGCCGGTGTCGGAGACGGCGATGGAGGCGGTGCGCAGCCGGGCGTGCCGGACGGCGTCGAGGGCGTTGGCGTAGGTCGGGTTCTCGGTGACCACCCGGTCGCCGGGCCGGCAGAGCAGCGAGAGGACCAGGGCGAGGGCCTGCTGGGCGCCCGCGGTGACCAGGATCTGCTCGTGGCGGGTCGGCAGGCCCCGCGCGGTGAACCGGTCGGCGACGGCCGCGCGCAGGGCGGGCAGCCCGAAGGGGTGGTAGCCGGGCAGCGCGGCGGCCGCGGGCAGCCGGGACGCGGCCCAGGCCAGGGCGTCGGTCAGGCTGCCCTCGGGGGCGCCCATGGCGGCGATGGCCAGGTCGATGCCCTCCTCGTGGTCGCCGCCGGTGCCGAGCAGCATGTGGGCGCCGACCGGCCGGTGCCCTTCGGGCAGCTCGGTCCAGGTGCCGGAGCCGCGCCGGCTGCGCACGTAGCCGCTCTCCCGCAGCAGGTCGTAGGCGCCGGTGACGGTGGCGCGGCTGGCACCGAGCACCTCGGCGAGCTCGCGTTCCGCGGGCAGCCGTACGTGGAGGGCCACCCGGCCGTCGAGGATCAGGGTCCGGACGGCGTCCGCGAGGGTCCGGTAGCCGGGGCGGGCCCGGACCTCCGCGGGCAGCATCGCGGCGAGCTGCCTGCTGCCGATGGTCCTGTCCGCCGTCTGGACGACTCGCCCGTTCGCCATGCCAACCTCCCCCGATTGGCTCTGCCCGCCAGGCCAATCGGGATCCAGACTCGCTGTATTGGCCCCCGATCGGCAAGGAGTTTCAGATATGTACGACATCCTCACGGATCGCACCGAACGCGCCCTCGTGCACGCCGCGGAGAACCGGATCTCCGAGCCGATCCGGATCGGGGCCGCCCTGGCCGCCGTGAGGGGCCTGCTCCGCCGGTGGACACCTGCCGCGCAGGGACGAGAATCGCTGCCATGCCAGCCGAACGAGTCACCCCGGCCACCTCGGTCACCCCGGGCGCTCCAGTCACCCCGGCCCGCGCAGTCGCCCCAGCCGTCCCCGCCGGGCCAGGCGCACCCGGCGGCCCTCTGATCGCGGGCCTGCTGCTCGCCGCCGGGGGCGGCCGCCGGCTCGGCGGCCGCCCCAAGGCGCTGCTCGCCTACCGCGGGCGGCCGCTGGTCGAGAATGCCGTCCGGGTGCTGCGGGAGGCGGGCTGCGACCCGGTCCACGTGGTCCTCGGCGCCTCGGCCGCCGAGGTCCGCGCAACGGCCGACCTGTCCGGCTGCGTGGTGCTGGAGAACCCGGACTGGGCGGAGGGCATGGGGTCCTCGCTCCGGGCCGGCCTCGCCTCGCTGGCCGGTACGGGGGCGTCGGCGGCCCTGGTGTCGCTGGTGGACCAGCCGGGCATCGGGCCGGCCGCGGTGGCCCGGGTGCGGGCCGCGTACCGCTCCCCCGCGAGCCTGGCCGCGGCGGCGTACGACGGCGAGCGCGGGCACCCGGTGCTGTTCGGCGCGGACCGCTGGCCGGACATCGCGGCTACGGCGACCGGGGACAAAGGTGCGCGTGTCCACCTGACAGCGCACGCCTCGGAGCTCACTCTGGTGGAGTGCGCGGATGTGGCGGAGCCCTACGACATCGACGTGCCGGCGGACCTGGCACGCCTCGACCGGGTGTGAGCCGCAGCACGTTCCGCGGTGCCGCCGCGCACCGCCGAACGCCCCCGGAACCGCTCCGCTGCAGGTCCGGGGGTGCAGGGCGTGACCGATGTGGCACTGAGCGCCATACCGGTCCGGGTTTCTGTCGACTCAGAGAATCTCGACATCAACAAACCATTGAACTTCCACCATGAGGAAATTACTATCCACTGGTCAGAAGCGCCCTGAACCAAACAGACGGCGCCCGCGACCGTTTTTGGAACTCTCCACACTCGACGGCACTCCGTGCCGTCCGCGCGCGAGCATTCCCCGCGGCCGCCAGGCACCGCCGCTGCAAGGAGTGACAGATATGTCCGCACCAGCGCCGTCATCGCTGGCCATCGTCGATGCCGAACCCCTGCCCCGACAGGACGAAGTCCTCACAGAAGCGGCGCTGGCCTTCGTGGCCGAGCTCCACCGGCGGTTCGCCCCCCGACGGGCCGAGCTCCTCGCCCGCCGCGCCGACCGGCGCGCCGAGATCGCCCGCACCTCCACGCTCGACTTCCTCCCGGAGACCGCACAGATCCGCGAGGGTGACTGGAAGGTCGCGCCGGCCCCGGCCGCGCTGAACGACCGCCGCGTGGAGATCACCGGTCCGACGGACCGCAAGATGACCATCAACGCCCTGAACTCGGGCGCGAAGGTCTGGCTCGCCGACTTCGAGGACGCCTCGGCCCCCACCTGGGAGAACGTGGTCCTCGGCCAGGTCAACCTGATCGACGCCTACGAGCGCCGGATCGACTTCACCGACGCGCGCACGGGCAAGTCCTACGCCCTCAAGCCCGCCGAGGAGCTCGCGACCGTCGTGATGCGGCCCCGCGGCTGGCACCTGGAGGAGCGCCACATCCGGTTCGAGGGCGCCCCGGCCTCCGGCTCGCTGGTGGACTTCGGCCTGTACTTCTTCCACAACGCGCAGCGCCTGATCGACCTCGGCAAGGGCCCGTACTTCTACCTGCCGAAGACGGAGTCGCACCTGGAGGCCCGCCTCTGGAACGACATCTTCGTCTTCGCCCAGGACTACGTCGGTATCCCGCAGGGCACCGTCCGCGCGACCGTCCTGATCGAGACCATCACGGCCGCGTACGAGATGGAGGAGATCCTCTACGAGCTGCGCGACCACGCCGCCGGCCTGAACGCGGGCCGCTGGGACTACCTCTTCTCCATCGTCAAGAACTTCCGTGACGGCGGCGAGAAGTTCGTCCTCCCGGACCGCAACGCGGTGACGATGACCGCCCCGTTCATGCGGGCGTACACCGAACTGCTGGTCCGCACCTGCCACAAGCGCGGCGCGCACGCCATCGGCGGCATGGCGGCCTTCATCCCGTCCCGCAAGGACGCCGAGGTCAACAAGGTCGCCTTCGAGAAGGTCAAGGCCGACAAGGACCGCGAGGCCGGCGACGGCTTCGACGGCTCCTGGGTCGCCCACCCCGACCTGGTGCCGATCGCGATGGCCTCCTTCGATGCGGTCCTCGGCGAGAAGCCGAACCAGAAGGACCGGCTCCGCGAGGACGTCTCGGTGGCCCCCGGCGAGCTGATCGCGATCGACTCGCTCGACGCCAAGCCCACCTACGACGGCCTGCGCAACGCCGTCCAGGTCGGCATCCGCTACATCGAGGCCTGGCTGCGCGGCCTGGGCGCCGTGGCCATCTTCAACCTGATGGAGGACGCGGCCACCGCCGAGATCTCCCGCTCCCAGATCTGGCAGTGGATCAACGCGGGCGTCGTCTTCGAGAACGGCGAGACGGCCACCGCGGACCTCACCCGCAAGGTCGCCGCCGAGGAACTGGCCGCCATCCGCGCCGAGGTCGGCGAGGACGCCTTCACCTCCGGCAAGTGGCAGCAGGCCCACGACCTGCTCCTCCAGGTCTCCCTGGACGCGGACTACGCGGACTTCCTGACCCTGCCCGCGTACGAGCAGCTGGTCTCCCGCTGACCCGCTTCGACTGACTCGCACAGCAGTCGAATCGAACGCCTCCGCCCCCGGTGCCCACGGCACCGGGGGCGGAGGCGTTTCCCTGGGCGCGCCTGCCCGGGGGCGCACGACCGGCGCAGGGATTCGCGCCCGTGCTTCCGCCGCCTCGTCCCGCTCCGCACCGGTACGGCGCTACCGTGGTGGCGGATCCGCGGTGGCGGAAATCCATCCCGTCGAAGGGGGAACGGGCCGTGCTGGAACCGGAGTTGGTGGAGCTGGCCACGCTGGCGGGAGCCGCGGTGGTCCAGGCCGCGGGAACGGACCTGTGGAGCGGGATGCGGCAGGCGGTGGCCGGCTGGTTCGCGCGGGGCGACGGCGGCCGGGAGCGGGCCGCGCTGGACCGCCTCGACGAGACCGCCACCGCCCTGGACTCCGCGGAGGGCACCGACACCGAACGGGTGTGCCTCCGGCACGAGACCGCGTGGCAGACCCGTGTGGAAACCCTGCTGGAGGACCTGGACGACGCCGAACGGGCCCGCGCCGCGGAGGCGCTGCGCACCCTGCTGGCCCGGTACCGCCCGCCGGAAGGCCCGCCCGCGGCACGGGGCGGACTGACCGCCGGCGGCGACGTCCGCATCAGCGCCCGCGACCACTCGGCAGCGGCCGGGATCGTCCACGGGGACGTGAGCGTCAGCCACCCCCGGACGCCGGATCCGGACCGGGGCTGACCGGACCGGCGTCCCTCCCCAGCCCGCCACCGGCACGGCCGGCACCCCCCACACCCGCACCCACACCCGCACCCGCACCCGCACCACCCACACCCGCACCGCCGCCGCCCGCCGACGACGTACGGCCGCACCTCACGGTCCACGCCGAACACCACGGCATCGCGTTCGGCAGCGCCCGCGACGTCACCGTCAACACCCGGCGGGCGGCCCCCTCGGGGCGCCCCGAGGTCCCCGTCCTGTGGCGGGAGAGGGGACGGCGGCTGATGGCAGCGGCGGTCGAGCCCTGGATCGACCCCAGGATCGGGAACGCGCTCACCCGGCTCCCGCGGATCATCGACCTGCCCATGACCGTGTCCACCGGCGGCGGCCCGGTGGCCGCCGTCGCCGCCGGCACCCAGCCGCTCGACCTGTTCGAGCGGTGCGGCAGGCGGATGCTGATCCTGGGCGCGCCGGAGGCGGGCAAGTCGATCCTGATGCTGCGCGTGATGCGCGGCCTCCTGGCCGCCGGCGCCGGGCCCGGCGCCGGGCCCGGACCCGTACCGGTCCCGGTCGTCCTGCCGGCCCGGCGGCACCCGCCGAAGAACCTGCTGGACTGGCTGACGCCGCAGGTGGCCGGGTCGTACAACGGCGACCTCGCCGACGCCTCCGACCTGTTGAAGCTCGGCCTGGTCGTCCCGTGCCTGGAGGGCCTGGACTCCGTCGCGGAAGAGCACCTGCGGGGCTGGGTGGCGGCGATCCACCACCACCCCATGAGCCTTCCCCTGCTGCTGACGTGCCGGGAGGCCCGGGCGGACGCGATCGGGCTGGGTCCGGCGCTCACCGGCACGGTCCGGATCCTCCCCCTCTCCCCCGCCCTGATCGACGAGACGGTGCTCCGGCTCGGTGAACACGGCAGGCACCTGGGTGAAGTGCTGCGGGACAACCCCGGCGTACGGGAGTGGTGCCGCACCCCCCTGATGCTCTCGGTGCTCTCCGTGGTGGACGTGTCCGGGCAGTGGGACCTGCCGTCCGGGGCCGAGGTCGACGCCTTCGCCGAGGCGTCGGACGACCCCGCGATCCATGACGCGGTGCTGCTGAGGCCCACGGCGCGGTCCGTGCAGGAGGTACGGGAGCAGTACGCGGCCCTCCGGCAGTACGTGCTGGACCTGCGTGACCGGCCGCCGCCGGCGCTCCGGCCCTCGCCCGGGTCCGCCGGACGGGCCCTGCCGGCGCCGAGGCTGGCCCGTGGGCTGCGCGGGCTGGCACGCGCCGTACGGACGGCCGGGCAGGAGTACTTCGACACGGTGACGCTGCTGGCCGATTCGGACCCGGCCGCGGCCCGCCGCCAGGGGATCCGCCACCACGCGCCGCGGGAGCTCCAGGAGCTGGCGATGCTCCTCACCGTCGGCGGGCTCGTGGTCACCCGCCGGGGCCTCCCGCTGGCTCCGGGCGTCCTGCTGTTCTTCGGCTGGTCCCTGCTCATGCTGTGGTACGTCCAGGTGTACGGCGGGCTGCTGGAGGCGCCGGCCCTGCGCTGGGTGGGGCGCTGGACCCATGCGCTGGCCGGGCGGTGGCGCACCCCGCTGTCCGTGGCGGCCACCGCGTGGGGGGTGACCACGGTGTACGCGGACATGGCCGGGGTCCCGTTCGGCCGGGCCGCGGCCATCGGACTCGTCATGGCCGGCGCACTGCTGGCCACCGGGCTCGGTGCGGGGCTGGTCGGCCTGCGGGTCCGGAGCGTCGCGGACGAGCCGCGGCGCGGTCTGCCGAAGGTCCTGCTGCGCGCCTCGGCGGCCGGGGCGGTGCTGGGTCCCGGCCTCGCGGCAGCGGCGTCCCGGTGCGGGGACCTGGCCGGCCCGCACGGGACTCCGGCGCCCGCCGGGGCGGGCAACGCGGTGATGGCCGGCCTCTTCGTGTTCAGCGTCGCCGGCGGCTTCGCGCTGCTGCGGCACCTGATGGACCGCGTGGTCCTGCTGGCCCACCGCGTGCCCTGGCGGCTGCGGGAGTTCCTGACCACCGCGGCCGAACACGGTCTGCTGGTGAACGCGGGCGGCACCTACTCCTTCGCCCACCCCACGATCCGCTCCGCCGTCGAAGTGGTCTTCGCCGGCGGTCCGCCCGAGCCTCCCCGGCCGACCGCCGACGACGGCCCCTGGGCGGGTGGCGGCGACGAACCCGCAGCGGTGTTCGAGGACGTGCTCGACGACGTGCTGGCCCGCCGGAGCGTCCGCGGCCGCCTCGCCGCCGCCCGCCCCGGCACCACCGGCACCGGCACCGGCACCGGCACCGGCACCGGGGAGGACGACCTGCGTGCGGCCCTGACGGCCCGGCGGATCGCCCTGCTGGACGAGGTGGCGGGCTTTGAGGACGCCTACCTGGGCGTGCTGCGGGACGCCCGGGACGCCGAGGACGCGGACCGCGGCCACCGGGTCGCCGTACCCCTCGTCCTGGTGTGGCTGCTCCTGGGCACCGGCCCGCTCTGGCAACTGGCCTTCCGGACCGGGGAACCGCCCGGACCGCTCGACGTGGCGGGGATCGCCGGCTGGACGCTCCTGCTCCTCTACACCCCGGTCCGGCTGCTGCGCCGCCGGAGGAGCGACGCGGGCTGCGCCCTGACGGTGGCGGCCGGGTTGGGGTACCTGATCGCGAGCCTGCTGTTCGGTTCCTTCGCGATCCGCGCGGTGCTCGACCACCACTTCGGTCCGCCCCCGCCCGACGAGGTCGGCGGATGGCGCGTGTTCGTCGCCCTGATCGGGCCGGAGGTCCTGGTCGTCCTGACCGCGGTGGTCGGCCACCTGGTCGGCCGGGTCCTCGACCGCGTGCCCTCGCGCTCCCGCGTCGCCTGGGCGGAGGCCGAGGAGGCGTTCCTCGCATGGTGGACCGCCCTGGAGGACCTCGTACTGGCCGAGGCCGAGGACCGGCTCGACGGCGCCCGGGAATGAGCCGCCGCGGGGCGCCCGTTGCGGGGCACCGGCCGCCGATCCCGAACGACCGGTCGGTCGTTACTCACTCGTAACCTGACGCTACCTAGCGGTAACAACTCGCCGCGTGCCACATTCCGGTTGCCACCGGCCGGAGGTATCCCCCACTCACCAAGCCACGCACCGGAGTTGTTGCTGTCTTCGGCGTGGCCGGACGCAGGAGTTCCGAAGTGACCGGATTCCGCAATGCGAGCAAGGACCGGCCGGCAGCCCGTCGCGGGCGACGACTGGCCGGCGCGGCACTGGCCCTCCCCCTGGCCCTGACCGGCCTGCTGACCGCGGGCGCAGGGACCGCGGTGGCCGGCCCCGGCCAGGGTCCCACCGCCGTCGTGGCCATGGGCGACAGCTACATCTCCGGCGAGGCCGGCCGCTGGAAGGGCAACAGCCTCACCAACAGCGGGAACCGCAACGGCACCGACCGCGCCTGGACCACCGGGTCCTCGTACGACCCGGCGAAGGTATACGGCACCACGGCCGCGAACGGGTGCCACCGCTCGGACTCGGCCGAGGTGCGCAGCGCCGGGCCGATCGCCGACGTGGCGGTGAACCTGGCCTGCTCGGGTGCCGTGACCGACAACGTCTTCCGGTCCGCCGCCGGCGGGGTGGCCCTCAAGGGCGAGGCCCCGCAGGCCGACCAGCTGGCCGCGGTGGCGGCGAGCCACGACGTCCGCGTGATCACGCTGTCCATCGGCGGCAATGACCTGGGCTTCGCGGACATCATCGAGAACTGCGCCTACGACTTCGTGCTCTGGGGCTCGTACTGTTACGACGACCAGCAGTACGCCGTCGACCAGAAGATCGACGGGGCGATGGCCAAGGTCGGCAAGTCCGTGGACGAGATCCGGGCGGTGATGCGGGCCGCCGGTTACGCCGACTCCGCCTACCGGATCGTGCTGCAGTCCTACCCGTCCCCGATCCCGCGCGGCGCGGAGAACCGCTACACCCAGAGCGACTGGAGCCGCTACAACACCGGCGGCTGTCCGTTCTGGAACCGGGACTCGGACTGGGCGCGGGACTCCCTCGTGCCGCAGATGGCGAACCGGCTGAAGGCGGTGGCGACGGCCAAGGGGGTGCAGTTCCTGGACCTGCGGGACATGCTCCAGGGGCGTGAGGTGTGCGCCAAGTCGAGCAAGCTGGTGAGCTCCACCGTTCCCGCTTCCGCCACCACCGGCGAATGGGCGCGCTGGATCGACAACAACGAGACGCAGGGGCCGGTCCAGGAGTCCATGCACCCCAACTACTACGGCCAGCTGGCCCTGGGCCGCTGTCTGGCCCTGGCGGTGGCGCAGCCGGCCGGGTCCGCGTCGTCCTGCAGGAACACCGCGGGCCAGGACCACACCGGAATGTACCTGACCGCGGCGCCGTAGGCCGCGGACGTACGGCGGGCCGCCGCCGGTGGACTCAAGGCGGCCCGCCGGGGTCAGCGCGCGCGGCCGGACACGGCCCGGTCGACCAGCGGCGAGCCCAGCGCCCGGGCCACGCGCTGCTGGTGGAGCAGTTCGGCCGCCAGCTCGGGCGGACAGGTGGCCAGCGGAGTGGCGGCCGGGCGGGCGGGCGGCTCGTCGCGGGCCTTGGCCGCGAGGGCGGCACGGAGCTGGGCGGCCTCCACCACGGCGGCCGTCTGCTCCCCGGTGAGACCGGCCCGGCCGGCCTCCCGCCGGGCCGCCCCGGCGACGTCCTCGTCCATCCAGGTGCGCAGCTCCCACTGGGCGTCGCGGATCTCGATCAGGGTGCGGTAGAGCCGGGTCCGCAGGTCCGCACGGCGTCCCATCGGGATCACCGGACCGGGCACCTGCGCGGTCAGGGTGCGGTGCAGCGGCATCAGGACCCGGTGCGCCCGCCGGTACCGGATCCGGTCGGCCGCGGCGGTGAGGTGCGGACCCCAGTCCGGCAGGATCCAGCCGACCGTCTGGGTGCACACGGCCATGGCCACCCCGATCTGCGCGGCCGGTTCCCATGCATGGCCGGTGCCGCCGAACTGGGCGGCGACGATGCCGGCGGCCCGGCTCACCGAGTAGCAGAGCGAGAACGGCAGCGAGAGGGCGACCAGCCGGAGCCCGCGGCGCAGCCAGGGCGACGGGGCGATCCGGGAGTACCGCCAGCCCATGACGCCGACACCGATCTGGGTGAGGGTGAACGCCGCCAGGTAGACGGCCAGGTAGGCCGGTGTGTAGTGGGCGCGTACGACGGCGAAGTCGTCCGGGGACTCCCCGTGCGCGGTCGCTTCGAAGAAGAGCACCACCATGGCCACCAGCACCACGCCCAGCAGCACGATGCGGGGCACGGCCGCACGGCGCGCGGCCGCGGGCGACCGGGTGAGTCCGAGCAACACCAGTTGCTGGCAGACGGTCAGCGCGATCACCGAGCTCTGGGAGAGCAGGCCGGAGAAGTTCTCGATGCCGACGGCCCGGCTGACCGCCACCCAGACGGACGGGGTGGAGACGGTGAAGATCACGACCAGGAAGAAGAAACTGCCGATCAGGGCGACCTGGGCCGGGGAGCGGTCCGTGCGCAGCACCCGCGCCTTGTAGAGCAGGGCCACGAGGGCGAGGGCGGCACACAGGGGATAGAGGACGCCGTTGATGTCCGCTCCTTGCTCTCATCGGGTTCCGTCGGGTCCCGCCGGGTCTCGCCGGGCCCGCCAGGTCTCGCCGGGTCCCGCCAGGTCTCGTCGGATCCCGTCAAGTCCCGTCGGGTCTCGCAGGGTCCCGCTCAGTCCTCGGCGCCGGGGCGCCCCGGCGGTTCCAGGAGGGCGAGGCGCGCGACGAGTTCGTGCGCCTCGGGCGGTACGGGGCGGTCGCGGCGGACCGTCCAGCAGCTGAGCCGGCGGCCGATCAGCGAGCCCACCATCTCCGCCTCGACCTCGGCCTCGGAGTCGGTGTGTCCGCGCCCCAGGACGCGGCGTACCAGCCCGGGGTCGAGGGACGGCAGCAGCAGCCGGGACACCTCTGCGGCCAGCACCGGCGAGGTGTCGTGGTCGCACACGAGGTGGCCGATCTCGTGCAGCACGACCTGGTGCTGGTGGATCGGGGCGAGCCGCTCCTCCAGGAAGACGTAGTCGTTGCGGTCCGTCGCCACCCACAGGCCGTGCGGGCTGCCGGTGGGGAGGGCCATCGGAAGCACCAGCAGCGGGCGTCCGCGCCGGGCGCCGACGTGTTCGCAGACTTCCTCGATCGTCATCTTCCGGCGCACGGGCAGGGCGAGTTCACGGAACCGCTCCTCGCACCGCCGTTCCAGAGGGGTCCGTACGGAACCGCGGGCCCGAACGATCCGGCGCACGACGGTCACCGGCCGACGGCCGTGGCCGGCGACTGGGCATGGTTCACGTAGGACTCCCCCGATGAGCTCAACATACGGATCCCAACACAACGATCCAGCCGAGTCCAGGCGAATTCACGCCAGTTTCTGCATTCCGGACAGCGCGCCCCGGAGAACGGACGCAGGTCAGGGGCCGTTCAGGGTGCGGGGTCGTCCAGCGGGGCCTCCGGGAGGCCCTCCAGTTCACGGACCCGTTCGATCACGTCGTTGATGGAGCGGAGACTCTTCTCGGAGAGCCCGGCGGTGCGCAGGGCGACGCGCCGGACCTGGGCGTCCCGCAGCGCCATGAGCAGGGCGAGTTCGGCGCCGATGCTCTCGGTCACCTCGTCGTCGAAGAAGTACGCGGCGGGGACGCCGAAGAACTTGGCCAGGCCCTCGAGGTGACGCAGGGTCGGGTTGTCGCGCTGTCCCTTGCGCAGCAGCCAGATGTAGCTGCCGGAAATGGGGATGCCGTCGGCCGTGATGGCCCGCGCCACGTCCTCGACGCTATAGGGCCCCCGCCCGGCCGGGACCACGTGGGCGAACAGGTGGTTCAGCTTGTCCGCCAGCGATCTCGGCGGCTCTTCCTGCTGTTCGGCCATGGTGCGCCTCCATCCTCGGGCGCACCCTATCACCACACTGGTGTGACACGTAGTGGCTTTCCGTCATCCACATCAGTTGACGCACCGCTCGATTTCGGCCTAGCATCACGCCGTCAACTGGTGTGCGATTCAGCCAGTCTGTGTTCAACACCAGTCGATGATCCATTGAGGTACCGACGCTTGAGGTACCGACGCTTCGTTTCGGCACGACCAACCGAAAGGAAATGCCCCATGGCCAAGATCGCGGCCTTCATGAACCAGCAGGAGCTGGGCCCCATCACCGATTCCGTGGTCCACCGTGACGGCACCCCCGTCATGGCCACCCCGGCGGCGGTCGTCGCGGTGCCCGCCTCCGTCAAGATCACGGCGGCGGTCGTCGCGTTCACCATCCCGGTCGGCGCCTACGTCGCCGGCCGCGTCGTGAACTGACCCCGCCCATTCCGTACTCCGGCACAGGGAGATCCAGGAAATGAACCGAATCACCGAAAGCGTCCGCGTGATCGCCGGCGCGCCCCTCTCCGAGGACACCGGCGAGCGCACCAGCCGGATGATGCCGGTGGCCTTCACCCCGGCCGTCCTCGTGGTCTGCCCGTACGCCGCCGGCGGTCTCGCCGCCGGTTCCGCCGTGATCGCCGCCTACGAGGCCGGCCGCGCCGCGGGCAAGGGCTGATCCAAGGGCCAGTCCAAGGGCCAGTCCGAGGGCTGATCCCGCCGCGGAGCACGCTCCGTACGGCGGGCCTTTATTGAGGTTGTCGGGCCGCGCGCCAATCGCGGCCCGACAGCCGGCCCATGCTAGCCGAACCGCTAGCCGAATCACTGACGAGCCGAGAGGCAGGCACGTTCTTGCGGTACTTAAGGAAACTCGCCTCGGCGGTGTTCTCGCCCGTCCCCGTTTCCCGGGACCGGGCCCTGGGGATTTCCGAACGGCTTTCCGCCCTCACCACCCTTTCCTCTTCCCTGGAATACCTCCACCAGCGCAAACAGCTCGACCCGGGCGGCCTGAACGACTGGGCCATCATGAAGAAGTCCCCCGAGTCGGCGAACTTCGTCGTCCGCCGGCTGAGCAACGCCGTGGCCCACAAGCACGTCACCCTCGGCCTGCACGCGGCCCGCGCGGCGGTGAGCGTCGGCCTGCTGATGCCCGGCAACGGCCGGTGGCGCGGGGCGGGCAGCCTGTTCCTCGGCGGCACCACCTGCCTGCTCTCCGCCCGCCACCGCTACGGCACCGACGGCTCCGACCAGGTCGCCACCCTGGTGCAGGGCGCCACCGGCCTGGCCCGCCTCTCCACCAGCGACCGCACCAAGGACGCCTTCCTCTGGTACGTCGCCCTCCAGGCCAACCTCTCCTACGCGGCCTCCGGCTGGGTCAAGCTGGTCGGCGAGCGGTGGCGCGACGCCTCCGCCCTGCCCGGCGTGATGCGCACCCGCACCTACGGCTCCGAGTCCGTCTACCGGCTGACCCAGCGCCACCCCCGGTCCTCCAAGTACATCCAGCACGGCGTACTGGCCATGGAGTGCCTCTTCCCGCTGGTCTACCTGGCCGGCGGACGCCTCACCCGGCCCTTCCTCGCCTCGGCCGTCGGCTTCCACGTCACCAACGGCTTCGTGATGGGCCTCGGCCGCTTCATGACGGCCTTCCCCTCGATGCACCCGATGGTCGCCTACACCACCGCCCCCGCCTCGCACCCGGCCGTCGCCGGACGGGACGACCGGGCCGTGCGCGCCGCCGCCGTCCTGCTCGCCGCCGGGGTCGCGCTCGGCGCGGCCGTCGCCGTACAGCGCCGCGGCACCGTGCTCGAAGGCTGGCCGACCTCGCGCAAGTTCGTCACCCGGCACGGCAACGAGCTGATGTACGAGTCGGGCGGGGTGGAGCTCTCCGACGAACCGGTGCTGGTCTTCAGCGCCGGACTGGCCTCCACCTCCGAGCACTTCTCCTGGATCACCGAGCGCTTCGTCAACGAGACCCAGCACGCGGTGGTGTCCTACGCCCGGGCCGGCTACGCCGGCAGTCGCCGGCGCACCGGTGCCCCGTACGACCTCACCGAGTCCGTGGACGACCTGGAGGACCTGGTGCGGGGCGTGGTCCCGGCCCACCGCAAGGTGGTGCTCGTCGGACACTCCCTGGGCGGCGAACTGATCCGGCGGGCCTCGGCCCGGCTCGGCGACCGGGTGGCGGGGCTCGTCTACCTCGACCCGGCCCACCCCGCCGAACTCCAGCGCTCGGAACGGCAGAGCAACGGCGCCAAGGACCTGCGCCAGACCATCAGCCACGCCTCGCTCTACCTGCGGCTGGGCACCGGTGTCCTGATGAGCCGGCCCGACTGGCTGGACCGGCTGCCCAAGGGGTACCGCGACCGGGTGTTCGCCCAGTACACCGACGCCCGGCTGTGGACCGCGGGCAAGCGCGAATGGGAGGCGGTGGAGAAGGAGTTCCGCGTCTTCGACGGACACATCGACCCGATCGCCGCCCCCGGCCTGATCATCGCCGCCCAGCAGACCGTGGACCAGGACCCGGAGCAGCTGCTGCTCTACAACGAGCTGTCCCGCGCCCACCAGGGCCACGGCGAACACGGTGGGATCAAGGTCGTGGAGGGATCGGACCACGACTCGCTGCTGACCAACGCACCGCACGCGCACCGGGCGGCCGACCTGATCACCGAGTTCCTCGGCAGCGTGCCCCGCACCGGGGCGCCCGCCGGGGACGACCGGAAGACCGACCCGGCGACGAACCCGGCGAAGGAACCGGCAACGGACGTGGCAACGGACCTGGAAGGAACGGATCGGTGAAGGAAGCCGTCGGAATCCTTAAGTCGGCGTTCACCGGCGAGGGCGCCTGGGCGCGGGTGCTGGGCGCAGGGATGCTGCTGGCCACCGTGGCCGCGCAGCACCCGCACCCGGCCTTCGACCGCTCCCGAAGCAAGGACATCTACTCCCTGATCCCCAACTGGAAGTTCTTCGCCCCCAATCCGGCGGTGCACGACTTCCACTACGTGTACCGGACGCTGGAACCGGGCGGCGCCACCAGCGAGTGGCAGGAGATCGAGATGATCGAACCCCGCCGGCTGCACCAGGCGTTCTGGTTCGCCACCCGGCGGCCGGAGAAGGCGGTGTTCGACCTCTGCACCGCCATCCTCCAGCTGGCCGCGAAGGGCGGGGCCGCCGCGGCCCAGACCAACTCCTCCTACGAGGTCCTGGTCGAGTTCATCCGCAGGACCATCCGGGAGCGGCATGGCGCGGACGCCGTACGCGGCTTCCAGTTCGCGGTCGTACGGGCGGCCGGGCACGACACCGCCGAGGAGCCGGAGCCGCTGTTCGTCTCCCCGTACACCCCGATGAAGCGGCCGCCGGTCGGCGGCCACCTCGTCACCGCCTGATCCCCCACGGCAAGGAAGAGGCCCCGCACATGGCCGGCACCACCGACACCACGGTCGAAGACACCACGGTCGAAGACGTCACGGTCGAGGACACCGCGGTCGAGGACACCACCGTCCGGGACATCGGATACGGAACGCAGTTCTCGTCCTGGTACGACCGCATCTTCCCCAAGGACGCGAGCGCCGAGGCGGTCGCCACCGTCCTCGCCTCGCTGCACCCCGACCCCGGTTCGGGCACCCTCGAACTCGGTGTCGGGACGGGCCGGATCGCCGTCCCCCTTTCCCGGCGGTCCGGCCCGGTCAGAGGTGTCGACTCCTCCCCCGAGATGCTGGCCCTGCTGGCCGCGGACCCCGGGGCGGAGCAGGTCACCGGTGTCCTCGGCGACGTCCGCACCTACGCCGACGAACGGCGGTACGGGCTGGTGTACGCCGTGTGCGGGATCCTCTCCATGCTGCTCACCCCGGAGGACCAGCAGGCGATGGTCCACCGGGCCGCCGCCCTGCTGGCCCCCGGCGGCCGGCTGGTGATCGAGACCGGCAACCGGCCGGCGGTCGAGGCGATGCACGAGGGACAGTCGCGGATGACCCTGTTCACGCCCTACCCCGAGCCGGGCACCGGCCTGCAGACCCACTCCACCCTGCCGCCCGGTTCCGAACTGTGGCAGTGCTCGCACGTCTGGTACGAGGCCGACGGCACCACCCGCGTCGGCAGCGAGCTGTCCCGCCTGACCACCCCCGACGAAGCCGACGCGTACGCCCGGGCCGCCGGCCTGGTCCCGGAGGGCCGGTACGCCGCCTGGGACCTGTCGCCGTACTCGGAGCAGTACCCGCTCTTCCTCACCACGTACGTCCTCCCGGAGAAGGGTCAGTGATGAACACGACGCGCACCCTCTGGTTCCTCTTCTCGTTCGCCGTGGCCGTACCCGTGATGGCGGTGATGTTCCGCGAGGACGGCGAGTTCACGAGCCAGTCCTGGACCAAGGGCGTCCTCTTCGGCGCGGGCGTGGCCGTGGTCGCGGCCATCGCGGCGGGCAAGGCACGCCCGTGAACGTCGGCGCACTCGTCCGCCGGCACCGCCTGCTGCTGGGCGCCGGGGTCCTGCTGGGCCTCGGCGGCACCGCCGCCACCCTGGTGCAGCCGCTGCTGATCGGCGACCTCATCGAGGCCGTCGCCCTGGACCACTCCCTGACCTGGCCGATCCTGATGATCGCCGGGCTGTTCGTGCTCGACGCGGTGCTGGCGGCCACGCACTTCTACCTGATCGGGCGGGCCGGCGAGAACATAGTCCTGGACATGCGGACCACCCTGACGGGCCGTCTGCTGCACTCCCGGATCAGGGCCTTCAACCAGCTGGAACACGGCGACGTGTTCACCCGAACCGTCGCGGACACCTCGCTGGCCCGGGTGGCCCTGTCCTCCTCCGTCTCGCAGCTCATCACCTCCGCACTGAGCACCATCGGCTGCATCGCCGTCATGGCCTGGATCGACTGGCGGCTGCTGCTGGTGACGGCCGGCTGCCTGGGCGCGTCCTCGGCGGTCGCGCTGGGCCTGGCCCGGGCCGTACGCACGGCGGCGGTGGTCAACCGTACGGACACCAGCGACTTCGGGTCCGGGCTGCTGCGGGTGCTGGGCGCGCTCACCACGGTGAAGGCGTCCCGGGCCGAGCAGCGCGAGGCCGAGCGGATCGGCGAACTCGCCGACGCCGCCCGGGTCAGCGGGATCCGGGTGACCCGGCTGTCCGCGCTGCTGATGCCGTCGATGAACGTCGGCACCCAGGTGTCGCTGGCCGCGGTGATCGCCTGGGGCATGGCCCGGACGGCGACCGGTGCGCTGCCGATCGAGGACCTGACGGCGTTCATCATGTACCTCTTCTACCTGGTGAGCCCGCTGGTGATGCTGTTCCTGTCGCTGGGCGAGCTCCAGCAGGGGCGGGCGGCGATCGACCGTGTCAGGGAACTCGCGGAGATCGAGACCGAGGACGGGTACGCGGACGCGGACGCGGACCGGAAGGGGAAGGGGAAGGAGAAGGGGGCCGGCGGCACGGCCGGGACGCCCGCCGTCGAGTTCGAGGACGTGGTGTTCGCCCACGCCGGCGCCACGGGACCCACCCTCGACGGCATCTCCTTCGCGCTGCCGCACACCGGGGTGACCGCCGTCGTCGGCCCCTCCGGTGCCGGCAAGACCACCCTGTTCCAGCTCATCGAGCGCTTCCACACCCCCGACCGCGGCAGCATCCGCCTGGCCGGGACCGACACCGCCGACATGCCCCTGCACGAACTCCGGTCCCGGATCGGCCTGGTCGAACAGGAGGCCCCGCTGATGCGCGGCACCGTCCGGGAGAACCTCACCTACGCACAGCCGGACGCCACCGACGCGGAGATCGCCGAGGCCCTCTCCGCCGCCCACCTCACCGAGGTCGTGGCCCGACTGCCCGCCGGCCTGGACACCGGGCTCGGCGAGGCCGGCACCGGCCTCTCCGGCGGCCAGCGCCAGCGCCTGGCCATCGCCCGCGCCCTGCTGACCCGGCCCGACGTCCTGCTGCTCGACGAAGCCACCTCGCACCTCGACTCCGACTCAGAGGAGGCACTGCGCCGGGCCATCGCCGACATCGGCACCCGCTGCCAGGTGCTCACCATCGCGCACCGGCTCACCACCACCATCGACGCCGACCGGATCCTCGTCATCGAGGACGGCAGGCTCCGCGCGCACGGCTCGCACGCCGAGCTGATGGACCGGGACGCCACCTACCGCCGGCTGGCCGGACGCCAGCTGGCCCCGGCCGCCGGAGCCGCCTCGTGAGCGGCCCGCCCGACGCCGCCATCGTCGGGACCGGACCCAACGGCCTGGCCGCGGCCGTCACCCTGGCCCGGGCCGGGCTGCGCGTGGTCCTCTACGAGCAGGCAGCCACCATCGGCGGCGGACTGCGCACCGAAGCACTGTTCGACAGCGAGGTCCGGCACGACATCTGCTCCGCCGTACACCCCATGGCCGCCGCCTCCCCCTTCTTCCGGGCCTTCGACCTGCCCGGCCGGGGAGTGCCGCTGCTCCAGCCGGACATGCCGTACGCGCATCCGCTGGGCGGCGGCCGGGCGGCGGCCGCCTGGCGCAGCCTCGCCCGGACCGCGGAGGGGCTCGGCGCCGACGGGCCCCGCTGGGCCCGGCTGATGGGACCGCTGGTGCAGCGGTCCGAGGCCGTGGTCGAGCTGCTGCTGTCCGACCTGCGCACCCTCCCGTCCGATCCGGTCGCGGCCCTGCGACTGGCCACCCGAGTGCTGGCGCACTCGCTGCCGCGCAGCCCGCTGCGCACCCCCGAGGCGCGGGCGCTGCTCACCGGGGTGGCCGCGCACGCGGTCGGGCCGCTGCCCTCACCGCCCGCGGCCGCGGTGGCGATGCTCCTGGGGCACACCGCGCACAGCACGGGCTGGCCGCTGCCCGAGGGCGGCAGCGACCGGATCGCGGCGGCCCTGACCGAGGACATCACCGCACACGGCGGCGAGTTCCGCACCGGCCACCGGGTCAAGGACCTGGCCGAGCTGGACGGCGTACCGCTGGTCCTGCTGGACGTCGGGCCGAAGGAGTTCCTGTCCCTGGCCGGGGACCGGCTGCCGCCCCGCTACCGGCGGGCACTCGGGCGCTACCGGTACGGGCCGGGGGCCGCGAAGGCCGACTTCCTGGTCGACGGTCCGATCCCGTGGGCCGACCCGCACTCCGGGCGGGCCGGGACGGTCCACCTGGGCGGTGACGCCGCCGCGATCGCCCGCCAGGAGCGGGCGGTGGCCGCCGGGGACCCGGGCTCCGCCCCGTTCGTCCTGGTGGTGGACCCGGCGGTGACCGACCCCTCCCGGGAGGTCCGCGGCCGGCGGCCGGTCTGGGCGTACGCGCACGTCCCCCACGGCGACACCCGCGACCCGGTGGACCTCGTCCGGCGGCGCATCGAGGAGTACGCGCCGGGCTTCGGCGACACCGTGATCGCCGCGCGCGGCCGGTCCGCCGCCGCCTTCGAGGCGTACAACCCGAACTACGTCGGCGGGGACATCGCGGCGGGCGCCCTCACCCTCCGCCAGTCACTGGCCCGCCCCACCCCGCGCCTCGACCCGTACGCCACCCCGCTGCCCGGGGTGTACCTGTGCTCGGCGGCCACACCCCCTGGGCCCTCGGTGCACGGCATGTGCGGCCACCTGGCGGCCCTGGCCGCGCTCCGCCGCCGGCACGACGTGCACGAGGCGCCGGACCTGTCACCGTCCTCGTCACCGGAGCCCGTCGCGTGATCGTCTGGAAGCGGCACGGCCTGGTGTTCGGCGCGGGCACCCTGTGCGTCCTGCTCAACAACGGCGGGGTGAGCCGGCTGTGGACCGTCGGCGTGGTCCTGCTGGCCGTGGGCGGGGCGATGCGCTGGTCCCTCACCCGCCGGCAGCGCCCGCGCGGGGAGCGCCCGCCGGTGGCCCTGCGGGTCCCGGTGGAGGGCCGCTGGGTGGCCCTCAACGGACCGGCGACCAAGGTGCCCAGCCACACCCACAGCCACGCCCAGACCTACGCCATCGACCTCAAGTACGCCGCCGACGGTCCGGAACCCCCCTTCCGGAACCTCTGGCCGCCCGGCCGGCGCCCGCAGCGGCACCCCACCTTCGGCCGTCCGGTCCTGGCCCCCGCGGACGGCGTCGTGGTGGCCACGGCCGGCCGGATGCGGGACCACCTCTCCCGCTGGTCCCTGCCGGCGTTCGCGTTCATGTACCCGGAGGGCTTCGTCCGCGGCCTGGGCTGGCCCTGCCACGTGTGGGGCAACCACATCCTGCTGGACCTGGGCGACGGCGTGGTGGCCGGCTTCGCCCACCTCCGCCGGGGCTCCCTCCGCGTCTCCGTCGGCGATCGCGTACGCACCGGACAACATCTCGCCGACTGCGGAAACTCGGGCAACTCCTCGGAACCGCACCTGCACTTCCAGCTGATGGACGGCCCCGACCCGGCCACCGCCCGGGGCATCCCCTTCACCTGGACCTACCGGCACGACGACGGCACCGAACACACCGGCGTCCCACCGGACACCACGTTCTTCACGGCCGCCCCGGCCGGTCCCGAACCGACGACTCCCGAACCGACGACCCCCGAACCGACGACCCCCGAACGGACGACCCCATGAACAAGCGCACCTCGACCAAGGCCCTGACCCTGACCGCCGCTGCGGCGGGCGCCGTCCTGCTGGCCGGAGCCCCGGCCACGGCCGCTCCCGCCGCGGCCGCCCCGGCCGCGCCCGCCACCTGGTCCGTCTCCCACGGTCCGGCGGTCGCCGACGGCACCCGCTGGACGGAGCCGAACACCGGCGGCTCCTTCAGCCAAACGGTGTCGCTGCAGGGCGAGTTCCGCAGCACCGGCCCCGACTGCTACTCCCTGCGGGCGATCACGATCACGGACCTGGCCCCGGGCCCGTCCCGCAAGGTTGCCACCCAGTGCGGCGAGGGCGGGCAGCCCGTGTCGTTCAAGGTCACCTTCTTCATGCCCACCACCACGAATTACCTCGTGATCTGCAAGGAGGGCGGCACCAAGACCGACTGCGGCCGTACGGTCCACGTCTCCCGCTGACCGGCACCGGCACCCGGCACCCGGCACCCGGCACCCGGCAAAATTCGCTGGGTCACGCCCCTGCGGGCTGACATGCTCACCGGCATGGCAGCCCGCAGGATCAAACCGAGCCTCTACATCTCCGTCGACATCGAAGCAGACGGCCCCATCCCCGGCCCCTACTCGATGATCAGCATCGGCGCGGCGGTCGCCGGCCGCCAGGACGCCGACGGCTACACCCCGGCGGACCCGGAGGAGCACACCTTCTACCGCGAACTCCGGCCGATCAGCGATGACTTCGTCCCCGAAGCGCTCGCCGTCAGCGGCCTGGACCGCAACCGGCTGCGCACCGAGGGCACCGAACCGGAAACCGCCATGCGGGAGTTCACCGCCTGGGTCCGGCAGGTCTCGGACGGCGCCGGCCAGCCGGTGATGTGCGGCTACCCGGCCTCGTACGACTGGACCTTCCTCTACTGGTACCTGGTCCGCTTCACGGGCGACAGCCCGTTCGGCCACTCCGGCTGCCTGGACATGAAGACCCTCTACGCCACCAAGGCCGGACTCCCGCTCCGCGCGGTCAACAAGGGCACCATGCCCCGCGACCTGCTCTCCCGCCGCCACCACACCCACCACGCCCTGGACGACGCCCTGGAACAGGCCGACCTCCTGAACAACCTGATGGCCTGGCCCCACCCCAGCCCCCGCCCAACAAGCACGTAAACGCAAAACCGCCGACACGACAGCCGAACCCCACCCGAACGAGCCGGGCGGGGCCGGGCGGGGCCGGGGCAGCAACCAAACCCCGCCGGAGGCCAACCGGTCGGCGGGTGGGGGTGTGGGTGTGCCGGGGCGTTGCCTGGACGGAATCGCAGGGGTGCCCGGGGGCTGCCCGTCAGTCCCAGTGTCGTTCCGGGTCCGTCAGCCCTGTCAAGGGCGCTCCTACGTCGCGTCGCCCGGAGGGCGATGGCCCGTTGGGCCACCCTTGACAGACCTGACGGCCCCGGAACGACAAGGACTGTCGGGCGGCCCCCGGGGGA